>NZ_JBDGJV010000018.1:66738-93973 GCF_057656715.1 Neobacillus sp. Soil_C_43 | reverse complement strand
GTAGTTCACTATACTCATTCTTTTTTTACAAGCGAAAACATTGTTGACACTTTTACACAATTAAATGGACTTGACTGAAAAGTAGACGTAGGAGCTGTCTACATCGACTTTCTCGCCTTCTTTTCAGTGAAAAGTAGACGTAGTTACCTTACCTTCTGACAATGTTGCTGCTTTTTACTCCTACTATGTCCGGAGTTGATTTAGATCTAGCTGATGAATCAGAGAATGAGAGAAGCAAAGTTTACGAAAAATGCAATAAAAAAGGATGATACGAAGGGGAATTCCCCTCCATATCATCCTTTTTGTAGGAAGCTATTAAGCTACTTTCGTTTCAAGTTGAACCCGTGGAGAATTCCACATCTCAATCCATTTCTTAATAGCTGTCACCATTATTATGACTCCAAGCGCCAGCATTATAATGGATAGAATTCCATTTAATACGCTATAGCCTGCTGCTGCTGAATTAAGGTAGACATTTTTGACCATCCAATATCCAGCATAATTTACCGTAACAAATAAATAGGAAAGCGGGATGAGGCAGGTAAGCATATAACGTCGTTTATCTGCTATTCTCAGAATAACGGTTGCCCCAACAATTAGACCGATTGATGCCATCAACTGATTGGAAACTCCAAACAGTGCCCAAACAGATCCAATGTCACCAGAGAATAGTAAGTATCCCCACATGAAGCATGCTAACGCACTAGCAAAGATGGATCCTGGAAGCCAGTCTGTTTTCTTTAACGGCTTATAAAACTCTCCGAAAAAGTCCTGAATTAAATAACGCGCTACACGTGTACCCGAGTCAATAGCAGTTAAGATAAATACTGCTTCAAACATAATGACAAATTGGAAAAAGTAAGATGATAGTTTCGCAAACCAAGGAATACCTGTGAAAACATATGTCATACCAACTGCTAATGTAACCGCACCACCTGTTCTTCCTTCAAGGTTAATCCCAATTTCATCCGCTAACTTCGGTAACTCTACAACATTCATTCCAAGTGTTTTGAACACTTCTGGTGTTGAGTTAATAGCAAAATAATCAGCTGGTTGAAGAGAAGTTGCAGCGATTAGAGCCATAATTCCTACCACACACTCAACTAACATCGCTCCAAAACCTACGACCTTAATATCTGACCAACGATCTAGCATTTTCGGAGTAGTTCCTGAGCCAACAAATGCGTGGAATCCTGAAATTGCTCCACAAGCAATAGTGATAGAGATGAATGGCCAAACCGGTCCACCTAGAACAGGTCCGCCACCTGAAGTGAATTTTGTGAATGCAGGCATTTCAATACTTGGATTGATAATGAAAACACCAATGATTAGAGCAATAAATACCCCAATTTTCATAAAGCTGCTTAAATAATCGCGTGGTGCAAGCAAAAGCCATACAGGCAATGCTGCTGCAAAGAAAGCATAGATTGGTAGAATAATAGCTAATGTCTTTGTATCTAATGTCAGCCAATCACCTAAAACAGTATGTTGGATGGATGGACCTACAAAAACGCCAACCATAACAAGGATAAAACCGATTGTTGATGTTAATTTCAAGTTACCAGTTTTCTTATATGCAATCCCAACGAACATCGCAATTGGAATCGTGATTCCCACAGAGAAGGTACCCCATGGATTATTTTCAAGGGCATGAAGGACAACCATCGAAAGTCCAGCCATTGTGATCGTGATAATAAACAACATGGCAAGTCCTGTACAAAAGCCTGCAACTGGTCCGAGTTCTTCTTTTGCTACCTCTGATAAAGATTTTCCTTTTTTTTGCATGGATGCAAAAAGAACAACCGCATCATGGACTGCACCACCAATAACCGCACCAATTAATAGCCAGAGTAAACCTGGTAAATATCCGAACTGGGCAGCGAGAATAGGTCCTACAAGTGGCCCAGCTGCCGCAATTGCCGCGAAGTGGTGACCGAATGTGACCCATTTATTTGTTGGAACGTAGTCCTTTCCATCATTTAACTCATGTGCAGGTGTAGGCTTTGAATCATCTAACTTTAAAACCTTAGCTGTCATGAAAGTACCATATAAGCGATACGCAATCATTAAAATACAAATGGAACCGATTACAATTGAAACCGCATTCATTTCTTCAGCCTCCCTATTTGTTTCTTTCTGCTATTATCATACTTTAAGAAAACGCTAACATAGGGTTTTCAGGATGAAAGGTAGAAATATAGACTTGAAATGCAAAAAACAGCTGCTTAAAAACCAAGCAGCTGTTTCAATTCTTTTGTATACGTTCTGCTGACCGGTACCTTCTCGCCGTCTGACATGATCAGATTATAGGTAGAATTAAACCAGGGCTCGATTTCTATAATTGAATTAATACTGACTAAATACGATCGATGGACACGAATAATTTGAGAGTTTTGTAGTTTCCTCTCAAATGTAACTAAAGGTTCATTCACCACGTACTTTTGTTTCCCAGTTGCGATGATTGTTTTGCCCTCATTCGTGCTAATATAAAGGATGTCTCTAACGTTTACTAATATAATTTTCTCATCAACTGTTAGAGCCAGTTTTTCCGTGTTTGAAAATAAGCCCGCCTTTGATGGAACTTGAATATTCGGCTCTTTGCTCCCCAAAAGCTTCAATAGCTTCTCAATGGTTTGCTGCACTCTTTTTTCATCAAAAGGTTTTAATATATAATCAGCCGCATTTAATTCAAATGCCTTTAAAGCATACTCATCATACGCAGTGGCAAATACAATCAAAGGAGGGTAATCCAGTTTATTAATACGGCTGGCAATCTCCATTCCGCTTTCATCAGCAAGCTGAATATCTAGAAAAACCACGTCAATATCAAGGTTATCTATTTTATCTAACGCTTCTTCCACTCCGCTCGCCTCACCAGCTAATTCCACCTGTTTACTTCGCTTTAAAAGATAGGCTAGCTCATCCCTGGCCAATGGTTCATCATCAACGATAAACGCTCGTAACAACATCCTCACCCCACTTCTGCTGCGTTAATGGCAGCTTAATCCATACCTTTGTCCCACCGTCTATTTTACTTTCAATTTGAAAAGATGCCGTATGCCCATAAATTTCTTCTATTCGTTTTTTTATATTCCAAAGTGCGGTTCCTGTGCCTTTTACTGAATCAATTGTTTGGTTTCCAAGTGTCCCGAGCAGTTCAGGTGTGATTCCCTTTCCGTTATCCTCAGTTAAGAGAACCATCAAGTCACCTTCTTGAAAAGCCCTAACCTTTACTGTACCATGTTTTGCTTTTGGAAAAGCATAACGAATGGCGTTTTCCACAAGAGGTTGCAGGGTAAAAGGAGGAATAAGAACCTTTTGTAAAGCTAAATCAATATGTAACTCAACTTTGTAGCGATCCGGAAAACGAGCCTGCTCAATGGTTAAATAGGCCTCCACATGTTCCAATTCTTTTTCAAGCGGGATTAACATCTGCCGAGCTCCTTGAAGATTGCTACGGAAAAAGGTACTTAGTTTAATTAATAGACTTCTAGCTTTATCTGCATCCGTTCGAATAAGACTTGAAATCGTATTGATTGCATTAAAGAGGAAATGCGGATGAACTTGGGCTTGTAATGCTTTAATCTCAGCATCCTTTAATAATCTTCTTTGTACTTCTAACTCTGCCATTTCTAATTGAACAGAGAAAAGTTTCCCTAGACCTTCGGCAAGCTCTTGCTCAACCCGATCAAGTTTCCGCGAATCAGTGAAATATAGTTTTAATGTCCCTACTGTTTTCGTGTGGACCTGAAGAGGTAATACAATTGCGGCTTCTAAAGGACAGCTCGGATTAAAACATTGAATTTCCTTAGCAGTTTTTGCAATCGTTATGTTTCCTTGTTCAAGGACCTTTTTCGTTAATTCTGTCGCCATGTTTCCTGATGGAATATGGTGATCAGAGGCAGCCCCTACATGGGCAAGGACATGAGACTGATCTGTAATGGAAATGGCATCAGCGTTTGTCCAATTTAAAATGATTTCTGCTGCTTTCGTGCACGAATCTACATTTAAACCTTGTCGAAAAAACGGAAGCGTCTGATTGGCAATGTATAATGCCTTGTGCGTTTGTAGAGCGCGCGTACGCTCTTGTTCTTGAAGGATTTCCTGAATAATTAACACAAACAGAAGTGTTCCAAAACCATTGATAGCAATCATGGGAAAAGCGATAACCTCCACAAGATGGAGTGCTTCCTCATAAGGTTTTGCCAGTAAAAGAATGACCCCCATTTGAGCAAATTCCATGGTTATTCCAATCATAACTGCTTTCCATGGTGATAATCCTTCTTGAACATTAAAGCGTTTACTTAAAAATCCGGTTACAACTCCTGCGGAAATAGTAGAAATGGCACAAGCGGTAGCAGTAAAGCCACCTAATGTTAACCGATGCAAACCAGCAATTAAGCCCACTCCAATGCCAACGATAGGACCACCTAATAAGCCGCCAATCGTGACTCCCATGATTCTTGTATTTGCAATGGCACTTTCACTATCCATATTAGTAAGCCATTCTTGGGATGTAATAGTTCCATGTCCAATCCTTACACCCGTATAGTTACTAATAACCCCAAAAGTTCCAAATATAATTATCATAACTACCTTTGCAGAAATGTCATGCTCATTATGAATTATTTGACGAAATGACTTCATCCTCGAAAGGACGAAAGCAACAATAATTAAAATCCCTACACGTTCCAGCATGAGAGGTAATAATTCAACCATATGATCTCACCCTTCATCTTTTCCAATAAGTGAAAACGGTAATAGACTACCCTATTACTATACCAAAAAAATAAGCTAGCTGTCTTTAAGACTAGCTAGCGTTTTCATTATATAGCAGCTGTTGTTTTTTACCAATTGGTATCAACATCGTTACCTCTGTACCTACTCCTAGTACACTGTGATAGGAGACTTTTCCATGCATCGTTTCAATTATTTTTAAAGAAACGGAAGTACCAAGTCCGGTCCCCTTGTCCTTTGTTGTATAAAACAAGGTCCCAATCCTCGCGAGTTGCTCTTCCGTCATTCCTTTACCTGTATCAGCAATCTTTACTATTGCATGGTGATTGTCAGTTTTGGAATGAACCGTTACTTTTCCACCCTCTGGAGTTGCTTCAATTCCATTCTTTATTAAATTAACTAATGCTTGCTTAAATTGATTTCGATCGGTCACTAGATTAAAACTAATAGACTCCAATTCACTTTCAAGCTGTACTCCTTGCTTAGCAGCAAGTGGCTCCATGAGAATCACCACTTCTGCTAGCAATTCTTTTAACGAAAACTTTTCTATTTTCTCAAATTGAGGCTTTGCAAAATTCAAATAATCACTAATAATCAACTCTGCGCGTGCTAACTCATTTAAGACGAGAGAAAGATACTGATAATTTTTCCCCGATTCTTCTTGCTGCATCAATTGTAAAAATCCTTTCACAACTGTTAAAGGGTTCCGAACCTCGTGAGCAATGGAAGCCGCCAGTTCACCTAGCGTATTTAACTTTTCGGCCCGCTGAATCTCCTTTTTCATCTTATTCCTTTCGACTATTCCCTCGTTCAGTTTAGCCGCGAGACCAAGTGCTAATGTTTGAATTAGTCCAACGAGCAGAAGGTCAGGAATATTAAAATCCAGTTTAAAAAAATTACCCTCTAAATAGCGAAATATACTAAGAGAAAGGAAACAAAGAGTCAATGACCAAAAACCCACAAGCATAGTAAGTACCACTCTCTTATTTGAAGAGTACCTCCAAAAACGCTTATAAAAGAGAAATGGAATTAGCGCAGTTAAGAGCGAAATGGCAAGTCCAAAAACCATGGTACCGCCGCCCAAAAGCAAGCGAGTTCCAATAATGGATGATAAAACGATTCCTCCCGCCACAGGTCCCCCATAAAGTATTGCTAATACTAGAGGAACAAAGCGAAGGTCCCAATGTAGTCCATAGTTTGCATACGAGAAAAGCATACAGGTTATTGCCGCAATACTCTGTAGGAAACCACATAAATAGGGAGATTTAAATTTTCGGTTATTATCCATTAGAGTACTGACTAGTAAGACTGGTGCGATCGTAATTAATACATTCAAAAGGAGCTTTTCTGCCAGCATTGTGATTCCTCCATGGATAACCTTCTATTTAATTTAACAATACGACAAAAATCGTCAATCTCCTTTTTTTCTATGAAAGTTTTACTATAAACATTATCTGCTTTCCCCCGTAAATTTGCCGTAATACACATAGCATTTACGATCTTCATCTATCTCTCTTGAATCCAGCGCAAACTCCATAAATTTACCATTCCTTTGAATATAAATGGAATCAGAATGAAGGATCGGCAAAACCTCTTCATGCTCCCAAATGTCTCTTTTTTCAACTAAGGTTGAACCCACTAATGTGATTTCTCTAATTTCTAGGCCTATGTGAGAATATACGGGCTCAGTAGTGTCCTTTGGAAACTGTTCTTTTTGAACATATAACGCTAGTGTACCGTCTGGATCCATAGCAGTTGCCGTAACGGAATAGGTTTCTCCTTCCTTAACAAAAAATTCGCAGGTCATTCTTGCTACGGTTTCAGCCGTCGACAAATGTAGATAATTCCATAATGCAGGGTATTCTTTATAATTGTCGTCAAGTCGATACTCTAATCTCATCTCTCCAGCCCTCTTTCTTTCACTTTCAAATTTTTGCATTGTTTTCCTGACATTACCTTCTATAATAATATTATATACAAATAAAGGAGCGTGAGAAGGTGAAGAAAACCCAATGGTTGGTAACTGGAGTTCTCTCCTCACTTATTGCCGGAACACTTTCAGGTTGTTCAGACGATCTTCCACCACAGCCGGATGATTCCAGCTGTCAAGATTGGGAATGGGATGATGACCAAGGGGTTTGGCAATGTGATGATACCCACTCTAGTCATTATCATCATTACTATTACGGAGGAGGTTTTTTTAGCAATAAATCTTCTCTCTTAAAATCATCATCCTATAAATCCTATCGATCCTCTTCGAGCTTTAAAGGTGGATTTGGCAGTGGCTCCAAGGGTGGGTTTGGAGGATAACCATGGCATCTTATGCAGAAAGACGGAAAGCCTTTTATTCACAAATTCCATCCTTCTGGTCCAATCTATATGGAAGCGAATACAGCCTTTATCATGTATTACCCATTAGTGAACAAACTGCCTGTCTCTTAAAGGAGGCAACTGAACGTATGGGGGCCGTATTTTTCAAAACTGCACGCCTGCTTCGGAGCCTTTCAGACGAGCAACTACTTCAACTGGGTTACCCTAAATCAAGTCTTCCGTTTCTTAGATTAAAAAATCTTTTTCCAGAATCGGTGATTTCCCGCTTTGACTTTGCCCTTACGAATGATGGGATCAAATTGCTTGAATTTAACAGCGATACACCCACCTTTATTGTTGAATGTTTTCATGTAAACGGAAAGGCATGCAGTGAATTCGGCCTTATTAATCCAAATGAAAAGGAAGAGCGCCTCCTGTCATCCGGTATTACCAAAGCCGTAATGGAAGCGTCACAGGGAAAAAGTTCACCTAATATTGTGTTTACCGCTCATGTTGACCACATAGAGGATTGGCAGACCACAAGCTATTTAAGCTCACTCTGTCAGGTTAAAAGTAAGATGGTTCCCTTGTCCGCTCTTCAAATTACTGAAGATGCTTTACTTGACCCCAACGGTTTGCCTATTGATATTTTATACCGACAAACCTACCCGCTTGAACACCTAATGGAGGACCGGGATCCTGAAACTGGAGATTTAATTGGTATCGAATTACTGCAGCTCGTGAAAGATGGAAAGCTTTCTATTCTGAATCCTGTTTCATCCTTCCTTCTGCAACCCAAATCTATTCAGAGTTTGATTTGGGGATTAGCTGAGAACGGTGCCTTTTATACAGACGAGGAGCAGCAGTGGATTAAGGAATATATGCTCCCAACGTATCTTGAATCAGACTTTTTTGAGGGAAGAAGTTCCTTTGTAAAAAAACCATCCCTTGGCAGAGAAGGAGACACCGTTACGATTTGGGATGAACAATCCCAGGTGACAATCCAGAATGACTATCAAACGTATAAGGAAGAACTGCCAGTCTACCAAGCGTATGTGCCACTTCCCACTGTTTCATTGGAAACGGAAAAGGGAGTGGAAGAATTATCTTACGTTTTTGGCGCATTCCTTATTGCTGGAAAAGCAAGCAGCATAGGGGTCCGTGCTGGAGGGAAAATCACAGGGAACGAGTCGTATTTCTTGCCAGTTGGAATCAAAAAGTAAAGGGGAATGAGTATGGAGAATTTTTTATTATACTTAGTAGTTTCACTTGGTCTCTTATTAGTAGGACTTGTGCTGATGGAAGTAACAACAAAAGTAAAGGAATTTTCCTTGATGGCAAAAGGAAATAAAGCAGCGAGTTATGTCCTTGGAGGCAGACTACTGGGTTTAGCCATTGTTTTGTATTCCACTGCTGCTAATTCTATCTCTTTATGGGATATGGCCATATGGGGAGCGATTGGAATTGTTGCCCAGATTATTGTTTTTTACTTGGCAGAATGGCTCACGCCACGCTTCAACGTTATGCAAAGCATCGAAGAAGATAACCAGGCAGTTGGCTTGTTTCTAATGTTTTTGTCAGTCTCCATCGGCGTGGTTATCGCAGGATGTTTGACTTATTAAAAAACGCATCCGTGGATGCGTTTTTTTATAATTTTTGATAGGTTTCCTTATCACAGATTACAAATAACCTTGCATCCCTAGGAATCGGTTCATTCCACTTTTTGAGTATTTGTAAATCATCACGATCGGCTATCAATTGTGCCCCTTTTTCTTTTAGAAAATCATACGCCATTCCGTAGGTTGACCATTCCGGCCTTACTTTTACTTCCCATAAATCACTTCCCCCGTCCCCGTCCTTGCGACTTAAAAGTTGGGTGAAGAGGTGGCTTGCGCCTTTAGTTTGTGCTGATTTTGCCATAAGATTAGATACAGATTCATGAGAAAGAATGAACTCATCGATTTTCACATGTTTAAAATTACCCACATGCTTTTCGTTTAATATTTCAGCAATCGTATAGATATTACTTTCTGTTCCTTCGTCATAACGCTCAATAGAAGAAGCCACTAAAAGAGTTTTTCCATCTGCTAGGTCTGGGTTATCAATCCCATCAGTTGCAAACAATAATACCGCTTTCGATTTCTCAATCCCTGCTCTTCTTAGCGTTTCTTCATCGGTTGGACTTCCCTGGATATAAAGAAACCGCTCATGTTCATACGGTGTTTTTTCTAATTCATCAATGAGAACGATTTCCGTTTTGGAATCGCCGAGAAAAAGTTCATTAATGGTATTTTTACTCTTAGCCGTCCAGCCAATAATGACATAATGGTTCGTTCCTCTAAATGTCATTCTTCCTTCCTCCTTCATTCGTTTGTACTGGGAAACAGCATCAACAATCACTCCAATCAATACACCGAAAAGTCCGATTCCTGCTGTATATACGATCACCATCGCCCATATTCTTCCGAGCTGTGTCGTTGGATAAACATCTCCGTAGCCAACAGTCGTCATTGTCGTCAAAATCCACCAAACTGCATGGAAGGTGTTTTCAAATGTTTTGGGTTCGAGCATTCTCATAACCGCTGCATTTATCAAAATATAAAAAGTAGTAACGAGAATTAGAGTTCGGTACCGATACTTGGTCGCAGTTATAAACAGCTTTCTAAAAAATAGCATAGTGATCCCCTACTCTTTTTTCATATAAAATGGATTGCTTTGCACAGGCACCCAATCATCCGTATGTTCCAACTGACCTGCCAGTGAAAAAAGAAGATCCTCTCTACCTTTTGCGGCCATGAATTGTACCCCAACCGGTAGTCCATCAGATGTCAGATGAATAGGCACGGTCATAGCAGGCTGACCAGTTAAATTAGCAAGTTGTGTAAAAGGTGTTCTTTCTAAATTTTTTTCTGCCACTTGTTCAATGATGCCTGCTTTTTTCATCAACCTTCCTAAGGAAAGCTTCCCTGCAAACTGAAGTGCCGTCTTTTCCGATTTACTTGGTTCTAGTTCACCAATCTTTGCAGGAGGCGAAGCCGTTGTCGGTGTGAGTAGCAAATCATATGTCTCATGAAAAAATTCCATTTGGATAGCAGCCTTATCCCATTCTCTAATACTTAAAACAAATTCCTCCGCTGATGTCGCTTTTCCCACTAATCCAAGCATCCATGTTGTCGATTCTACATCCGCCATTTTAGCTTTCCTGCCAAGTACATCTTCAAGTGTTGCTAGGCCCGCAGCCACTTCTCCAAAATACATGGTCAAATAGCTCTTTGCTATTTTTCTACCATCAACAGGTACATCGACTTCGATCACCTGATGTCCCATCGACTCTAAAAGCTTTGCTGTTTTCAGCACTGCTTCTTTACAATTTTTGTCAATCACATTACCGAGCGGGGATTTTACAGAAAAGGCGATGGTCCATTTTCTACTTGGTGCTTCTTGTACCAGTTGCAGATAGTTACCTTCAAATGGGGGAGCGTAAAAAGCAGCATATTTCTCATGGGTCCGAATCTCATCAAGGATTGCCGCGCTATCCCTCACCGTTCTTGAGAGAATATGGTCCACTGATGCTCCTTGCCAATGCCTTGCAAAATTAGGACCAACAGGGGTTCTCCCCCGTGTGGGCTTTATTCCAAATAAACCGCAATAGGCTCCTGGTATACGAATGGATCCTCCACCATCATTGGCCCCTGCAATGGGGACCATTCCACTTGCCACTGCTGCTGCCGAACCTCCACTAGAGCCACCCGGTGTATGATTTAAATTCCACGGATTCCGAGTGGGGCCGTAATACTCGGGCTCAGTAATCCCCATCAAAGCAAATTCTGGTACATTGGTTTGCCCCACAAACAACGCACCTGTTTTTCTTAGTTGTTTAACATATTCTGAATCTACTTTAGCTCGATAGGTTTGCAAAGCCCTTGAACCTGAGGTTATTTTTTCACCCTGTACTTCTTGAGCAATATCTTTAAGAAGCATCGGTACTCCCGCAAATGTACCGTTTATATCCACGTTCTCGGCTTCTTTTTCAGCCTTTTCATAAAACCTATTAATAACGGCATTTAATTGGGGATTATGTTTTTCTATCGTATGAATAGCTTCAGTCAGCACTTCTTTTGGTTGAATTTCCTTCTTTTTAATCAAGTCAGCTATTCCTAACCCGTCATAACTTTTATAATCAAAACCCTCCATCCAACTCATCCCCATTCATTGGTTTTTTTACTATTACTTCTATTAATAGTTGCTATATTCCTTTATCAATTATTACTAATCGTTTTCTAATAAAAAGATTCCTTATTTGTACGGTTAAGAAAAACCACTTTAGTATAGGTGTTGACAAACGCTATTAATTCCTGTAATATTAGTAATTGTGCTTCGCACATAGGTAACTTGGAATTATAAGATTACGCAATGTAAGAATTTATTTCTGGCATTCTGCTTATGTTTTAATATAAAAACTTATTCACACTGGATCGGCTTCGGAGCCGTTAGGATGTAAGAGAGGTAGGGCTTACGTCGTTTAGGTACAAAACCATCAGGTGGAAGAATAACCGCGGCAAATTTGTTTATAACAAACAATGATTATATATAAGTTTTTACTTGCGAACAGAAAAGCGTGGCGCCTGAGAGCGCGATTAGCTAGACAGTTAGTTACTGTCTTTAATAAGACTAGCATTCACAAGTTACAATATGGATTCTAATTTGAATCAAAGCTAAGAAGGCAGAGGAAATTCATTTCCTCTGCCTTCGTCCAATTCTGACCATTTTTACATATTGGCAACTTGGTTCAATGTTAAGTTTTCTTTTTGAAGGTTTAAAGGCATGAAACCGTCGATTTTCAATATTGGCTGGTTTGGATATCGAAAGTCTATATGCAGTATCTCACCAATTTTTCCATTTCTAAGGGTAATTTTCTTTCCTTTGACCAATTCCATTAAAGAATTAGTAAATGGTAAAACAATCGCTTCATCAAGACGATCCTGTTTAACTTCCTTAATCAATTCATCTACTGCGTAAAAGATCGACATAGAACTCCTATATACCCGATTTGAACAAATAGCATCAAAGGTATCTGCTACGGAGAGTATCCGGATAAAGAAAGGGATACTATCACCATTTAAACGATTGGGATATCCAGTACCATTTAATCGTTCATGGTGCTTTAAAACTCCTTCTAAGATGAGCGGATGTAAAGAAGTTTTCGACAGTAAATCGTATCCGAGCTTTGGATGTTGTTTGACCAAATTGAATTCTTCATCTGTTAACCTAGAGGGCTTATTTAAAATCATTGGGTCAATTTTAAATTTCCCGACATCATGAAATAGGCCCATACTAGCTAAAAAATGTTGATGTTTTTCCGATAGTTTAAGTATTCTTCCTATTTTACTAGCTATTAAACCAACATTAATGGAATGCTTAAATAAATACTCATCCTCAGAGAATCTTTCCATTAACTCTAAAACCCCAATGTCCTTTATGGCAAACTCCTCATGTAATTCTTGAAATGTATCAACCATTTCCTGAATCTCATTGTCATCGAGTTTTGATTTTCCACTAATACTTTTTTGTAATTCTTGGACGGAAGAATAAACACTTCTATAAACTACTTCATTTAGTTCTCCAATTTTTTTTCCTATTAAATCCTTTGGTTGGTCGTGCTCCTTTATTTGTATCTTGTGTCGACTCAAATAATTCATATGGTCATCTCTGAGTATTGTTCCCTTCTTTAAAAGCAATACACCTGTTAAGGAATAAATATCCTCTTTTAATACCATACCCTTTTTAAACTCCATGTTATAAGCTCCCCTTTTTTATAACAGGTACTATTACGGTTCCTTCTATAAGGACATCTCAAAAGTAAATCGAATAATGAAAAAAGTGTTACTTAGAATCACAAATTGTCGACCAAAAGGTTAATTTTTACTATTGTAATTTTATTGTATCTTAATTTTACTATAATTGGATTTTTTGATTTGGTAAAGAAAAAATTTGATTTTTCTAAAAGTCTAATACAATAGATGATTCTCCTCTATAAAAAACAAAAAAACCACAGCATAAGTACTGTGGCAGGAGAATTTTTTTAAAAAAATATATAAACAGATCTTAAGATTACTTATTTCTCTATAACAATCGCTTGCTTGCCCATTTGCTCCCAAGCTTTAATGAAGCTTTCACGGTTCAATTTTCTATTTTTGACTCCATAAGGGTCATTTACGTAAATATGAGTTTCATCATAGCCTGTGATGGCAACACTATGTTCACTAAACGTAATTTCAATTTTTCCCTGTGGCGTATCCCACGTTTGAAAAACAGAGACTGGCGCAAAGGTTGAAGTAGTAATAATCCATACGGGTAGCCCTTGGCCGACCTTTTTTAATATATCCTCGAATGGGTGATTGGTTAAGTTCACTGCACGATCACCCACATATTTCTGAGCCAATTCTAATATGGGCCCGTTGTACACACCCAGTCCAGGACCCTTTGCCATATTTCCCACGAAGCCAGCATTTGGATTTCCCTTTTTCCCATTATTATAGGTTAACGGAACTGTTTTAATATTTTCAGCTAAATCGTTTTTTGTCACTTTAACCCCATGATAGTTTAGAATCATCGCTAAACTTGTAACCTCACAGCCATTATAAAGCTTGGGTGCGTCCATTTGATTAAGCAATGGTACATCCAGCATGATATTATCCGGAATACTTGGCTCTGTATTGGTTAATTTCACTTCGTTTACTGGCTCTGCTTCTTCTTGTAGAACTTCTTTATTTGCTGTTAGTGGCTCAGTCTCCTTTTCTGGTTCAACATCTGTAGACTTTGTTTGCACCACTTTTTTCAATTGAACGACATCCTGCCAGTTAAATTTACCTGCAAAAATTGTATTTGCTCCTATAAAAGATATGATTAGTATAATAATAACGAATAACAATTTTTTCATAGACGAATATACCATTCCTTATGATAGTCTTTGTAGCAACAAGCAAACTAGTAAAATACTACTATATAACAATACCAAACATTACTAAATGGATAAAGGAAAAACTTTTCCAAATTATCATAATTATTATACCTTAATTTATCCTTAAGAAAATCCCCTCAGTTTTTTAAACTAAGGGGGAAAATAAGAATATTCATATCCTGCTTTGATTAATTTTTCGAATGACTTGATTAATTACCTCTGAAAAAACTAAGCCGAAGGCAATAGCTCCTGCCAGCATCAATACTTTTGCTGCAGAGCCTAATGCTGCATTGTAATTATTCTCCACAAAGTTCCGCATAGCATCATAGGCTAGACCCCCTGGTACTAAAGGGATTAACCCTGCCACACTAAAGATAATGACTGGAGTTTTGTAAAACTTAGCTAATTCCTGACTCAGAACCGCAATAAAAATCGTGGCAGCTAATGTAGCAAAAATGGCATCATTAGAATATCTCTCGAGAAGATAGTAAATTAACCAGCCACCCATTCCAATCAACCCACATTTAACCAAAGTCTCTTTTGGTGCATTAAAAAGGATGCCAAAGGCTCCTGTTGCTAAAAAACTTGTTATTAATTGCCCTAGAATTTCCAAGTTCATTCAAGCCACCTTTATAAAAACGATAACACAACGGCAATGCCTGCTCCAATGGCAAATGCTGTTAGAAATGCTTCTGCCCCTTTGGATAAACCAGATACTAAATGCCCTGCCATTAAATCTCTAATTGCATTGGTTACTAATAGCCCCGGCACCAACGTCATAACAGAGCCAATAATAATTTTATCTAATTGATCTCCTAAACCCAGTTTGACAAATAATACAGATAGTAAGCCAATGACAAACGAGGCTAAAAATTCCGAGAAAAACTTAATTGGAACAAAACGATGAAAGTATACAAAACTTAGATAGCCCAAGCCTCCTGAGAGCATTGATGGAAGAAAATCATTCCACCCGCCATTAAACATAATCATAAAGCAACCGCTAGCTAATGAAGCAGCTGCCACCTGATACTTAAAGGGAAAAGTCACATCTAAGGAGTCAATTTCTTTTAATTGCTTTAATGCTTCATTTATATTCATTTCACCACTGCTGATACTTCTAGAAATGCTATTTACCATGGCCACCTTTTTTAAATCAGTGGACCGCTCTGAAATTCGAATGAGCTTCGTTTTAGTTGGTTCTGTACCTTCAGCTGAAAATATGATTCCAGTTGGGGTCACATAGCTATGTGTCGTTTGAATTCCAAAGGCTGCAGCTATACGCATCATAGTATCTTCCACTCGATACGTCTCTCCACCGCTTTGGAGCATGATTTTCCCAGCAAGTAAGCAGACCTCCATAATATCATAGGTTCCTTCCACTTGGTTCTCCATTAATACTCACCACATTATCTTTACATTTGTTACTTAGTTTAAATCAAAATAATATATTATTCAAAGATGAATTAAGTACTATTGAATTTTTAGGTTGATTTAACCAAAATACCCATTTTTTATAAAATTGATACTAGTTATCCTTTTTTCTATACACTTAAAGCTAATTTGTTATATAATATTATATAATGACTCGATGGATCGAAGGGGTTTTTATAAATGAAACTAAATAATTCTAGTTCCACACCACTATATGACCAGTTAAAACAAATTCTTAAAGAGTCGATTGACCAAGGTATTTATAAGTCCGGAGATCGTTTACCAAATGAAACAGAGCTATGTGAATCATATGGTGTTAGCCGAATTACGGTGAGAAGAGCCATTCAGGATTTATCTGATGAGGGTTTTTTAGAAAGAAAGCAAGGCAAAGGAACATTTGTTACTAGAACCAAGATTGCTCGAGAAATGGTTTCCATTGATGGTTTTACTGATTTTAGTAAACAACTGGGAAAAAATCCATCAAAGAGAGTTCTTGCTTGTGAAGAAATTAAAGCTACTCCAGAAATTGCAGAAGCACTTAAAATTGCTGTTGATTCCCCAGTTTTAAGGCTGGTGCGAATAATGTCAATCGATCAGCAACCTTTTACATTGGATATAGCTCATTATTCGCTCGAGCGTTTTCCCAATTTGTTTTCACACTTCGCAGAGCACGAGTCAACCTATGATGTATTAAAAAACGTTTACCATATCAATATTCAATCTGGTTCAAGCAAAAAAATCATTACAGTAATCACTGCTTCTTCTATGGAAGCTGAATATTTGGATTGTGAAGTCGGTGAAACCTTATTTAATATCGATAAAACGGTTTATGATGAAAAGGGAGTTCCTATTCATATCTCAAACTTTAAAACGAGAACGCAGTTAATTGCACTGACCATAACAACTTAAATAAAGGCTGTGTTAAAGAACAGTGTTGATTTTTATACCCTGTTGATTGGAGCGGAAGTCACGAAGACTCCTGTGGGAGGACGGGTCAGGGGAGACCCCGCAGGCGCAAGCGCCGAGGAGGCTCGCCGAAACGCCCACGAACCGCTTGTGCCTGGAGCGGAAATCAATAGTCAAGTTTAATATAGCCTAAATAAAAAGGAATGAAAGGTTCATCTACAACCTTTCATTCCTTTTTGTATTACCAAGTTAATTGCTTTCCAAATCCGAATGCTCCATTTACTTCACAAGTCCTAGCAGCAATCTGCGCAGCTGCTTTTAACGACTCTTCAATGGAACATCCATTAAAATGATTGGTTAAGAATCCAGCAATAAACGAATCTCCAGCACCTAAGGTATCAATCACATTTGCTTCTTCGATTCCCTGGCTGTATCGTTTATTATCATGTGACATAACAACACCCTTTGAACCTCTAGTAATAATAATAAACGGAGTTCCCAATTCATGTATTCTAAGAAATAACTCCTCTAGTTCAAACTCAGTTAGGTCACTTCCCGAAATAAACGCAAACTGAATATGTGGACAAGCTGTTTCTAATAATTCATTTGTAAAATGGTTGGAAAAGTCATAAGAAACCGGCAGGTACTGTTTAAGAATGGACAATTCATCATCTAAATGACTATAGATACTTGTATGTAAGACATCAAACGCCTTAATATATTCATAGTCATCCATTGTCAAATTAAGCTTAAGCTTAGATTGAACCCCACCTTTATTCGATTTAATAAAGATTCTGTCTCCGTCCACGTTCAGATCCACGTAGGCTTTTCCACTTTCACCTATCGCTTTTCTAACCAGGCTGCTATCCACCCCATTCTTATTTAATGAATCAAGGATATGCTCTCCTTCCATATCATTTCCAACGATGCCTATAAATGCCGCAGACTCCGCCCCACTTTGTTTGGCTAATACTGCTACATTTAAGGCGTTTCCTCCAGGAAACATTTCATTTCGATCCTGATAAACATCAACAACACTATCACCTATTCCAATAATTTTCATCATTTCTCACTCCTTTTTATCCTTTAACACTTCCGGATGATAAACCCCTAATAAAATACTTTTGCATGAAAATAAATAAGAGTATAATCGGTAGGGCTGAAATCATTAAACCTGCCATAAGAACTCCCCAATTTGTTTGAAGGGCATCTCTAAACTGCATTAAACCAGCCGGTATTGTTTTTAATGCATCTGAATCAACAAAGATTAACGCGAACATAAACTCATTCCAAGTATAATATGCAGTTAATACTACCGCTGTTAGTAAGATTGGTTTATTTAAAGGAACGAGAATTTTTAAAAATATAGTCCACGTACTGCAGCCATCTAGAAAAGCGGATTCTTCCAATTCCTTTGGTACTTCAAGAAAAGCAGCCCTTATTAGTAGGATCGTGATTGGAATTCGATAGGCAACATAAGGAAAAATCATGGCAAAATACGTATCATGAATACCTAATAATTGAATGAGCTTATATAGCGGGACTAAACTAACTTGTGGAGAGAGCATCATTCCGCCCATACAAAAAACCAGTAACAGATTCTTTCCTTTAAATTCAAATCTAGCTAAACTGAATGCACCAAGTGCACTAACTAATACTGTGATAAAGCAGGTAGTAGCAGTTACAATTAAACTATTAAGAAAATAACCAGAAATACCAGTGTCCCATGCCTCAGTATAATTGGAGAACAACCATTCCTTTGGCAATGCCCAGCTGCTTGAGAATATTTCTGGAGTGGACTTAAAGGAGTTGATTACCATCCAAAAAAGAGGATAGGCTATAATCACAAAATACAAAATAAGGATTGTAAAGATTGGTAGACTTCTAATTACGCTTTTTTGTTTCCTAAATTTCGATTTATATGAAATCGAAGGTTGGTAGCCCATTACTTTACTAGTCTCCACTCTAAACATCCTTTCCTGTTTTAAATAATTTCAATTGTACTAAGGAAACAATTAAGGTAATTAATAAAATCACCGTTGCCACTGCAGAGGCGTACCCCATTTGGTCTTTCCCAAAAGCGGAGTGATAAAGCAATGTACCTAAAACTTCACTAGCATTACCAGGTCCACCACCAGTCAGAATATACGGCTCATTAAATACAGTGAAGGCACCAGTTAAGGTAATTAGTGTGGTAACAAAGAACATTTCCTTTACTTGTGGTACCGTAATTGAAAAGAATTTACGGATTTTACCTGCTCCATCGATTTCTGCAGCCTCGTACAATTCTTGAGGGATATTTTGAATTGCTACAATAAAAAGCATCATAATATATCCAATACTTTGCCACTGCGAAACAGCAATAACAGCGAAAATGGCAGTTTCAGATTCTCCTAGCCAGGCTCTGGTTAAATCCTCAAGACCTAACATTTTTAATAAACCATTTAATATCCCGATATCTGGATTATAAACAAAGGTAAAAAGCAAAGCGATGACAGTCATTGAAATGACAACTGGAAGGAAAAATACCGTTCTGAATAGGCCACTGATGAATCTTGTTATCGTATCTTCTAGTATTGCTGCTAAAATTAGCCCTCCAAACACTTGAAAGATAATAGAGATCACTGCATACCAAAGGTTATTTTTTAGTGCTATATAAAAAACTTCATCTTTGAAAAGATTAAAGAAATTTTCGAAGCCAACAAATGTCTTTTCGGCTGAAAAGGCAGAAAATTCATAGAAACTATAAAATAAGTTTTCAACAATCGGATAATAAACAAAAAGGGCCAAAAAGATTAAGCAAGGTGCAATATATAGGTATGGTAACCACTTGTTTGTATTTTGCATAATAACTCCCCTTTTTTTAAAAGGCGTAACTTTGGAAAAAAGGTGGCCAAGTTGCAACCACCTTTCCGTTTTCCTATTTTTTCGCGGACGCCTTCACTTCTTTTGCTGCTTCTCTTACATCTTTCATTACTTCTTCTGGACTTTTCTTACCATCCAACATTTGCTGTGCCCCGTTTAAATACGCATCCACAATTTTAATATCTACAGCTGTATCAAACCATAAGTAAGTTTGCTCGGCATTAACAATCAGATTAATGGCATCCTGTTGAAGCTTAGATGCATTCGCTTCTGTTGTTGTACCTTTAACCGCACTGTATTCACTTACTTCTTTTAATTGTTCTATCCCTTTTTCCTTTGAAGTTAAGAATTTAACAAATTCCATAGCTTCTTTTGGATGTTTTGTTTTAGAAGATATCATGATCCCTTCTGGAGCAGCAGTGATAGAATTTGCATTTCCTTCTCCACCTTCGACCCCAGGTACATTAAAGACACCCAAATTTTCTTTTAATGACGGTTCAATAAGTCCTATTTCTGCTAATTGGAAGAAGCCGATTGCTGCTTTTCCACTATTAAATAGCTCACGTGAATATTCATGGTCTACAGAGTTAACTCCTTTATTAAAGTATGGCTCAAGTTCCATAAATTTCTCCAGTGCCTTTACATAGCCTGGATGTGAGAAATCACCTTCAGGATTATTAGAATCATAATCTTTATTAATAACATCCTGCGGTACCATCAACTGATTTAATGTTCCAATATAATGGGAAATGGTCCATGGAGCTTTACTTCCAAAAGTAATTGGAGTAAGGCCTGCGGCTTTAATCTTTTTAGAGACATTAATTAGCTCGGACCATGTTGTAGGAACTTCAATATTTAAATCCTTGAATATTTTCTTATTGTAAAAGAACGCTTTACCATCTGTAGACCAGGGAATCCCATAAATTTTATTATCTAAGGTAAAGGCATTATATTGAGAGGCGATAATTTGGTCAGACCATGCTTTATCCTCTTCCACATACTTAGATAAATCTAGTGTTTGTCCTTGGCGTACGAAGTTATATGCGAATTCTCCGCTCCATGAGAAAAAGACATCTGGAGGGGTGCTAGAACCTAGAACAACACGAATTTTTTCTTTATAAGAATCATTCAAAACGGCTTCAGTTTTAATTTTTATATTTGGATGAGTTTTCTCGAACTCTTTTACTGCCTTTTCAAAATATTGCTTCTTAGGTTGGTTAGGCCAGCGATGGAAGAATTTTAGCTCTACTACCTCTTTTCCATTAGATGAACTTGAACTCTTTGAACAACCGGAAAAAAAGGATAGAAAAAGGATAGAAATAATACTCACTATTAATAACTTCTTCATTATGGTTCCCCTCCAGAAAGGAATCAGTTTCTATGATTAATGCAGTGATATTCGCTATTTAAGGTTGTTTTAGTATTCAACTGTCCACATATATCTTCTTTTTGATAACGGATGATTACGCGCCTCTGCCAACTGGTCTGCATATTTTCTTAAAACATAGTTTAGAACCAATGGAGCAATGTAACCTTGTACTTCTTTAGCTACACCTGTAAAATCAAAGTCTTTCGCATCAAGGACAACTAATTTCTTACCGTAACGCTCAGAGAAAGCAAGTGCTCTTTCTTCTAAATGTCTAGTCTCATCTAAACCAAGCAGGATTATGAATGGTGTTTCTTCATCAATAATTTCAAACGGTCCATGGAAATATTCACCCGCGTGAATTGAATGTGAATGCACCCATTGCATTTCCATTAGGATACAAATCGCATAAGAGTAGGCAACACCATAGTTTGCGCCACTCGCCATTGTATAAATAATTTTTTCATCTTTATATTGTTTGCCAAAATCTTCTGCCTTCTTTTGATAAAGTGCAGCAGCTTTTTCGTAAACATTTTGTAAATTCTCAAGACTTTCTTCTACTATACTAGCTTTTTCGTTATTTTCAACCACTTTTAACACACCAAATACTAGTTGATATAATACCGAATAGTTGGTTGTGAAAGCATTAGCCCCATCACCCCATTGGTATTTTAAAACTGTATCTGATGCTTGTGCTAATGGCGAGTCTTCCACATTTGTTAAAGAAACAGCCAATGCACCTTTGGATCTTGCAAATTTTGCTGCTTCTACTGTCTCTGGCGTTGTGCCAGAATGTGAGCACAGAATAACCAAAGAATTGCTTCCCAGTTTAGCATGATTCCGATAGATAAACTCATTTGAACTAAACAGATGGGCATCAAGGTTTTTTGCCTCACGATCAATTACATATTTGCTTGGATACATAAGAGCAGAGGACCCACCACAAGCTACAAAGAATACGTTCGAGATATTTCTTTTTTCCACCTCTGCTAAAGCCTGTTGCACTTGATTTTTAACGTCAACTACTAATTCTGTCGTCATTATATTGCCTCCCTGATAGTGTGTTTAACTTATATACAACATACAACTTTATATAACGTTATATATTGTTATATATAAATTACTACATTTCCTATAGTTAGTCAATTGAATTATCAGAAAAATGAAACGACAATTTATGACATAAAAATACACCTGCCTTTAATGACAGGTGTAGCTAGAAACCTATTGATCCCAGATTTTCATTAATACCATATTAATAGCTGCTACGATTCCATAAATAAAGCCTAATGTATGTTTATCTAAATAGAATAGAATAATTACTGGAAGTCCGAATATGACTATCTCTAACATAAAAAATGGCAAGCCAGCTAATGTGTATGGGGCTTTAGGTGCACCGAACAGGCCCCATAAAACAGCTGCAACAAAAGGAGTTCCAATTCCTAATACCATCTTTAATGAGGTACTATGAGTTACATGGAATCCCCAATATCCAATGATCACAAGTACTGCTATTTCTAATATGAATCTGATGCCTAGATTTACTGCTTTTAAAGCTTCCATCCTCCCACTCCCTTCAAAATAAAAAAAAGTCCCATGTTACTAAGGGACTTGTTTTAGGTCTTTTACTTGGAGTTTCCCATCCATAATTAATACTTTTTCAAATGCATCAACAAGGGATGCATCGTAATGACGGCCTGATAATTTCTTTATTTCAGATATTGCAAGTGAAGGGTCCATCCCTTTCCTGTAAATGCGATCTGATGTCATAGCATCAAATGTATCAGTAATTCCGATGATTTGTGCTTCCAGTAAGATTTGGTTACCTTTTAGTCCATTGGGATATCCCGAACCATCTAAGCGTTCATGATGCTGTAAAATAATTTCTCCAACATGAGAGTAATACGTGGACTTCAACATTTCACAGCCATCTGCTGGATGCTTCTTTAGGATATCAAATTCTTCAGGTGTCAGTTTGCCTGGCTTATTTAGAATTTCTTCTGGGACGTGGATTTTTCCTATGTCATGGAACACACATGCAGAATAAAGATTCTCCACAACATCTTTAGAAAGCTGTAGTTCCTTTGCAATCCTTAAGGAATATTCTTGTACCCGAATACTATGACTATAAGTGTATTGGTCTTTTTCCTCTACTTGTTTCACTACTTTAGTCAACTCTTCAATACTTTTACTAACATAATGAAAAGCTGGTTGGGTGGTAAACCAAAGTAATTTAATATCAGTCTTTGTTAAAAAGTATGCAGGCTCCTTTAGCCTTTGTATGTAGAAGTACTCACCTGATTTAATATGAATATTACTATCTTTTGTCTCATATAAACATTCACCTTCAATTACATAGAAGAACTCTAGTGTATTAGGATTATCACTAGGATAGAGATAAAAAGTTTTCCCCTTGTTAATGGTCTGGAAGATGATTTCTGCACCATCTCCTTTAGCTAACAGACTAAACCGGGCTGAATCTAAGTTGGCTTTCTCAATATATTTACCATTAGTACCTAGGTAAAGTCCTTCCATAACACATCCTCCGGAATTTAACAGCCTACACGAATCGGATCAATCCAAACCCACCTTCCACCTAACTCCACAAGTACCCAGGTAGCTTCTGCTTGGATGCCCTTTTCAGCTGCTTTATTGATTGCATCAGTAGACATTTTCAATGTTGAATTATATAAATCAGTAATTAGTTTATCGAGGTCGTTAGTAAATTTTTCAGTTCTATTAATATATTTTTCTAATTTTTTATCAAGCTGTTTATTAAGTCTATCAAGCTTATCTTTTAGTATTTTTTGGTCTTTTTCATTTTCCGGGCTAAAAAGCTGCAAACTTTTTATATCTTCGTTTATAGATTCTATTTTCTCTTTGATTCTAGCTGTTTCTTTTTCTAATTTGCTATCAATATCTGCGAGCTCTTTACTTAATTTTTCTACCTTGTTTGCATCATTGGTTTTTTCTAAATCCTGTTGCAGTTTGTTTCTCTGATCTTTTAATTTTACGACTGTGTCGCCTTCCTCTATCTTTTGAATATCTCTTATGTACTGTGCCTCTAGCGAATCTGCATCAGTAACTGCTTTTGCAATTTTATCTTCAATCTCTTGGTTAGTTTTTTCGATGGAAGCAATGGCCTTGTCATACTCAGCACTGGTTGGTTCTGCCGCAAATACACTTGTCCCAAATGTTGACATTAATAGGACAGAAAGTGAAATAGCGAATACTTTTTTCAACATGTTTTTCCCTCCATTTTTTAGTTCCCTACTGGCTATCATGGAGTTAAAGAATCGGACGGAAGATCATATTGCAGCTGGCTGGCATAGTGCGATTACTTTAGCCCCTATAGCTTTGCGTCCTTATCTTTTCAAATAGGTTGCCTTTTAGGAAAATGTATTCACAGCCATTATAATTGCTGGAGGTATATATTACCACAAAAAACACCATTTTTTACTGAAAAAAAATACTATTTCCTCTATTTCGACAATTAAAAACAAAACCTTCGTTATATCTACAACGCAGGCATATATAGGACTATCTACACTATTCATTCGTATGGAGTGTAACGCTGGAGAATGATTTTTTTCTCCTTTTTTCTTTAAAAATAAATCCTGTTAAACAGCATAAAAGAACAAACGGAATACTGGTTCGATATAGGTCAGCAAAGCTTGAGGATATGGTTTTAAGAGCATATTCACCCACCTGCACCCTATAGGTCTTAACTAATTTTCCTTTACGATTAATTTCCTCGTCTACCTGCTTTTCCACTTGCTTATAAACCATTTCTTTAGCTTCTTCTCTCTGTTCTTCTGGTATGGAGGAAAGCGCCTTTTCTACATATGAATTGATCAACTGTTGACGTTCAGCTTTGGAGATTATAGTTTGTTTTGCTTTGTGATTATGCTTTTCAGCAGTAATTGATTTTTTTGTTTCGCTAAAAATTTTCTCTTTTGCAGATTGTGGTACATCAAGTTTATCTAGTTTTTTGGCAGCAAAATGAACAACATCCTGTTTCTTATCATGAATAGTAGTGGTTAGACCTGCAACAAAAATCGCTACAGCTAAAACTACTCCAACCTGTCTTAACATCGAAAATACACTTTGCGAAGCTGTCAGCATTTCGCCTTCAAAAGAGGATGTACTTGCAATCGTAGCTGAGGAAATAACAAAACTAAAGCCAAAACCAAGCAAACTGCACAATAAAATAATTTGGCCTGATGTACTATGAATATTTAAGTTGTGTAACAAGTAGTAAGCGACGCCCATCATGGCAAAACCGAACATGACCGGAATCGTGAATCCGATTTTCTTCGTTAGTAAACCTGCAATTTGGGAAAATACAAAGATGGCGGCAGATACAGGAGTAACAAGTAATGCGGCTTGAAGTTCTGTCTTATGCTGGAAGTTAGTTAAAAATTGAGGTAGTAGGACCATTACACCGATAAGGAAGATAAAGCCTGTTGTCACTGTTACAACTGAGCCGGTAAACAATCGGTCTTTAAAAAGATTTAAGTTAACCATTGGAGCTTTAGACTTTTTCTCTGCAATGATGAAAAGGACGATAGAAATGAGCGTTATTACATAGCAACCAAGTGCTTGCGTGCTGTCCCATCCCCATGTATTTCCCTTAATCAACACAAGGTTCAAAGGGAAAATGGATGAAACAGAGAAGAGTAATCCAAACCAGTCGATCTTTGATTTGACACGGCCCTCATTTTTAATTGTTAGGATGAAGAACGTACCACCAATGGCCAGGAGACAAATAGGAACATTCACATAAAAAACCCAATGCCAGCTAAGCTTTTCAGTAATAATTCCTCCAACAGTCGGACCGAGTGCCGTAGCTAACCCCTGTGTGGCACCTAGTAAGGTTAAGGGCAGCGTTCTTTTTTCCAAAGGCATCGCAGCAATACCTATCACCATGCTGCAAGGAATTAAGATCGCAGCCCCAAAGCTTTGAATAAGCCGTGCTGCGATTAAGTAGTCACCATTAGTCGCTAAACCACACAGTGCGGAACCTAACCCAAAAACAAATAATCCAACGATAAAAAATTTATTTCTGCCAAACATTTCAGCAAACCTTGCCATCGGTATGGCTAAAACAGCAATGGTCATAGTGTAGACATTCAACATCCATGAGCTTGTTTCCAATGAGGTATGCAAACTATCCTGAATAGCAGGAAGTGTAATATTCATAATCGTTGAATCTAGCATACAAACAAACATTCCTAAACACATAAGCAATACGACCTTCATGCCACCCGTATCCTTCATTATGTTAGTCCCCTTTGGTATCATTTAACTTTTTTAGTTCTTCGTCGACCATTCCCAAAATCATTTCTGCCTGGCGGATTCCAAACTCTAAGGTAAATCTTTTATTTGATTCCATGTTTGGGTACAAATTAGCAATTCTAGTTAAATTATCGTACATCGCTTGATTCTTTCCTCTTTCTTCTAACAGCCATTCCATAACCTTTTCTTTTGTGGTAAATCGCCCGAAAAAGATGCGGATCAGGATATCTGATCTTGTCACAGTGGGGTTGATTGGGCTGTTTAGGTACGTTTGAAATTGTTTCTTTCCACTTTCTGTAATTACAAATAAGTTTTTGTTTGGTTTACCGTCCTGCTGGATAATTTGTTTTTCCACTAGGCCTTCTTTTTCCATTTTTCTTAGCGCAGGATAGATTGCCCCGAAGGAAGCATCGAAAAAGTAGGAAACGGAGTTCTCCATCATTTGTTTGATATCATAGCCGCTCATTGGCTCGTCATATAAAAAGCCTAGGATCACATCTTGGATGTTCATTTTGTATCACCTCATATTATTTATGTTTATATTATCATTGTTAATATAAATAATGTCAATATAAAAATTGGATATTTTTATCAATTTTATTAAAAATAGGAACTTAAGTTGAAGCTGCTGCCCCTTAACCGTCCCTATCCGATCCATCCATCCTTCATGCATGACTAAAAATAAAAAATCGATGGTAATTTACCATCGATTTCAGCCCGAGCTCACTCTCCAATATTGTTTTCAAACCACTCCTGCAACTCTCTCAACGAGGTAAAACTGAAAATTTCCTCCCCATTCTGACCATTATCAAAACCAGCATTACTTCTAAGTGTGATTTGTCCCTCTTGCTCTGAAATTAAGACCGCGTAAGGATGATTCACATTTATGTACCTCGAATCTAAATCATTATCCAGCCAATTCTTACTTCGTAAAAATGCGTCACAGTGTTCCATAACATCCCTCCTTACTTTATTGTTCCAAAAATTAAAAAATGAAGACAAAAGATGTCTCCTGAAGAAGGCAATAAAGTCGATGCAGTATAAGCTACGTCTACTTTTCACTTAAAAATAAGTGAGAACGTCAATGTAGAAGGTTGCTACGTCTACTTTTCACATAAAAATAAGCGAGAAAGTCGATGTAGATGGCTCCTACGTCTGCTTTTCACTAAAAAATTAGCGAGAAAGTCGATGTAGATGGCTCCTACTTCTACTTTTCACTAAAAGATAAACGAGAAAGTCGATGTAGATGGCTCCTACTTCTACTTTTCACTAAAAGATAAACGAGAAAGTCGATGTAGATGGCTCCTACTTCTACTTTTCACTAAAAGATAAACGAGAAAGTCGATGTAGATGGCTCCTAC
>NZ_JBDGJV010000018.1:0-66644 GCF_057656715.1 Neobacillus sp. Soil_C_43 | reverse complement strand
TCCTACTTCTACTTTTCACTTAAAAATTAACGAGAAAGTCGATGTAGATGGCTCCTACTTCTACTTTTCACTATAAAACAAGCGAGAAAGTCGATGTAGAAGGCTCCACCTACGTCTACTTTTCACTGATTTTTTTCAATGAAATCTAATGTTTTCTCAATGATCACTTGTTGGTCGTTATCAAGTGTCGCAACATGATAACTCTCCTTCATATGATGGATCTCTTTTATCGAAGAGCGAATGCCATCATATATCATTTGTGAATTATTAGGTGGCACGACATGATCCTCTTCCGATACAAAAATCAATGCCGGACAGGTAATTTTATGAAGGTCTGCTTTTACCTGCTCCATAAACGTTAGGATTTCCTTAATCGATTGAACAGGGGTTTTTTCATACGCTAATTCCGTCACATCTGCTTTTTTAATATCAGACCCAATTGCATCTAAAAACCTTACCCCTTCTAACTGCCGGACAGGAGCCATTTCTGGAATATCCACTGCGGCGTTTATTGGAATAATCGCTCGAATCTCTGGATATTTTTCAGCCATGTAAAGAGTCAATGTTCCCCCCATCGAAAGCCCGGTGACAAAAATCGTATCGCAGCGGTCTTTTAACCATTGGAATCCTTCTTCAATAGAAGAAACCCAATCCTGATAGGTAGTTTGTTCCATTTCTTCATAGTGAGTTCCATGACCTTTGAGCCGCGGTCCACATACTGTGTAGCCCGCTTTCGCGTATGCCTCTCCTAGTGGCCGCATACTTTGGGTGCTACCTGTAAACCCATGTGATACTAAAATTCCAACATTGCTTCCCTCAAAGTAAAACGGCTCTGCGCCTTCTAAAATTAGATATTTGTTGGTCATACTCTTCCCTCCATCACATTATTTTCCTCACTTAAGATGTATTCGCTTCCATTAAATAATTACCTGCCTGTGAATAAGTGATTTTCTTGTGGATATTGTTAATAAAAACTACATTATTTGTTGATATCCTTGATCATAAAAAAATAACCTATCCACAATGTGAATAGGTGTCTATTATATTATTTCTGTTTATAATAAGTAATTGCTAATGCAAAAGCTAGTACCGTCCCTTTTACAATATCCATGGCATAATACGGTACAGACATCATGACAAGGCCATTTTGCAGAATACCAATTAATACCGCACCGATAAAGGTACCAAACGCATTTGGTTTACCGGCACCTAGAACTGAAAATCCGATAAAGGCTGCAGCAACCGAATCCATAAGGTAGGGTGCCCCGGAGTTAATTTCTGAAGTCATAACCCTTGATGCAAGGACAATTCCGCCGATTGATGCAAATAAAGCTGAGAGTAAATAAGCCGCCACTTTATATTTATTAACAGGGATCCCTGAAAGTCTTGCAGCCTCTTTGTTTCCGCCAATCACATACATGTAACGACCATGCTTGGTATAAGTCAGAAAGATATGCACAAGAATGACGGTTATCGCCATGATGATAATAATCCATGGAACCGCACCAATCTTTGCAAAAAATGGACTGATTAGTCCCGTTGCCATGGATCCATCTGGCATCACCATATTTTGAGAAACTGTCGCGCCTTTTGTATAGGTAAGTGCGGTCCCTTGAATGATAAACATTGTCGCTAAAGTCATTAGCATGTCTGGGATTCGTAACTTAACGATCATAAACGAATTCAAAGCACCTACAATTAATGAGGCACCAATCGCAGAGATAATCGCAATGAGGGTATTTTGGGAAAACCAGACAAACATAGAAATCACGATGGCATTCGATAACGAAGCTACCGAGCCTACTGATAAATCGAATCCATCTACAGATAATGAAATGGTAATACCTATAGCAATAATCGTCACAATCGAAATCGACCGGAGGATATTGACAATATTACTGCCCTGAATAAAGGTAGGATTTGCCGCTGAAAAAATAATGATAAGTGCAAGAATCGTGATAATGGTCCCGTACTTATATAAAAATTGAAACAATTCAAATGTTTTTTTGGTTGGGGTCTGATTCTTTGCTGTAATATTTGTCTCCATTTTACCTGCCCCCTGTGGAATAAAATAAAAGTTCTTCTTCGTTTGTTCGGTTCGTCTCTAACTCCTTTATTGATTGTCCATCATATAGAATGTAGACCCGATCCGTAATCCCCATAATCTCTGATAGTTCGGAAGAAGCGTAAATAATCGATTTCCCTCTGCTTGCCAATTCCGTAATCAGCTCAAATATGTCTTTTTTGGCACCAACATCGACACCTTTGGTTGGTTCATCAAAAATATAGACATCGGCCTCAGCTACCAGCCACTTTCCTATTGCGACCTTCTGCTGATTTCCTCCAGATAGATTCTGAACCTTTGTTTCTTCAGAAGGTGTTTTAATTCCAAGCCGGCTAATCAGCTGCTTGGCTGTTTCCTTTTCTTTCTTTCTATTTAAAAAGCTAAATACGTTTGCAAAACTGTCCAAATTAGCCGCTGTCAAATTGGATTCCACTGATTCAAGGACAAGAATCCCTTCCTTTCTGCGTTCTTCAGGCACTAACGCCATCCCATTTTTCACCGCATCATATGGGCTATTCAAAGTTAGTTTAACTCCATTAAGAAGGACTTCTCCTCCAGTTAATTTTTCAGAACCAAAAAGCGCCTTGCACAGCTCAGTTTTTCCAGCACCGACTAGCCCAGCTACTCCAACGATTTCTCCAGATTTCACATGTAAATGGAAATCTTTAATTTTACTTCTATCTGAAAGTCCGTTCACTTCAAGAACTGTGTTTCCAATTCTCGTATTCTTTTTCGGGAACTGTTCCTCCAACTTTTGACCAAGCATGTGCTCCACCACTTGATTCTGTGTTGTCTCTGAGATGTTCTCCTTTACGACAAATTCTCCGTTTCTCATTACTGTAATTTCATCACAGATTTCAAAAATCTCTGGCAGGCGGTGAGAAATAAAGATAATCCCAACATTTTGCCTCTTTAATTCGCGGGCAATTCGAAAAAGCTCGGTCGTTTCCGTATGACTTAAGGGTGCAGTTGGTTCATCTAGAATCAGATACTTACACCGATTCGAGACAGCTCTTGCAATGAGAATCATTTGCTTTTCTGCTAGAGAAAGCTCACTCACAAGCTTTTTCGTAGAAAGTGTAATATTCATTTCAGCCAGGATTTGTGCTGCTTTTTGATGAAGAGTCTTCCAGTTCATCCACTGCTTTTTTCCCATATGATGAACCGTATCCATCAACATAATATTCTCGGCGACCGTTAAATTAGGTATAAGGACCGTATCAACTTCTTGATAGACAATCTGTATACCCGCATCCTGGGCATCTTTTGGTGATCGAATGTTCAAAGATTCCCCATCCAGTAAAATCTCACCGGTAAAATGATTATAAGCCCCTGAGAGGACTTTCATTAGAGTTGATTTCCCTGCACCATTTGCTCCAATCAATGCCTGAATCTTTCCTGTCTTTGTTGAAAAATGAACCTGATTTAAAGCTTTCACCCCTGGAAATTCAATAGTTATATTTTTCATTTCCAATGTTGACTGCATGAAATCGTCCCCCCTATCAAACAAACACTCTCTTAATCAAGTGAAAAAGAGAGTGCTTATAGTAACCAATAATTATTTATAATATTTTTTTAATGTTTTCATCCAATCTTCCTCGAATGCACCTGATTGGCCCCATCCAGAAATAATTTTTGATAGATTAACCATGTTAACAGGATCTTTAGACTTTTGAAGATTGTCTTGTGAAACTAGAGAAGCCTCTAAATCATAGGTTTGTGGTGTTTCTTCACCTGCTAGTTTTTTAGAAAGCAATCTCAAATCCACCGCACCAATTAGTTTAGGATCCACGGCAGCTGTGTATTTCCAAGCACTACCTTTTCTTTGAATCTCTTGAAGGTCTGCATTTGAAACATCAATGCCATAAATTTTCACTTCTTCACGGCCCGCCTCTTTTAGAGCTCGTGCCGCACCAATAGCAAAGGCATCCCAAGTAGCAAAGATGGCATCCAACTTTCCTTTTGGATATTTATTTAACATGGCAGCTACGGCGTTTTGTGTTTGAACACTGGTATCTGCAGCGGCTACACCGAACCGTTCCACTTCTTTAATTCCAGGATTTTTTGAAAGTACATCTTGATACACTTTGTTTCGTCTCACCATTGGTGGAAAACCGTCAACCCAAAGGTACGCAATATTCGCTTTGCCCTTCGTATCCTTTACAAGCTGATCTAGTGCTAAAGTTGCCAATGCTTCGTCATCCTGTGATGTAAGTGTTACTCCCTCCACCTCAGCCAACTTTGGATTAGAATCAAATGTAACAACGCTTTTTCCTTTTTCGACAATCTTCTTTACATCGTTCACCGTCGCATCATCATCACCGTGTGAAATAATGAATCCATCATAGTCCTGACCTAACGCCTGATTTATAGCATCATGGAATTTTGCTGTATCTCCATTTGCGGTAAACACATCCACTTTTAAACCTAATGCTTCTCCCTCTTCTTTAGCTCCTGCTAAGAATTGAGCTGTGTGGTCGTCACCGCCAATTTTACGAATCACCTTAATTTTTAATTGGTCGCCTTTAAATTGTTCTGGTACGCCTTCAAGTGATACATTTTTATTTCCGCTTGCTTTCTTGGTTTCTCCCCCTGATGCACACCCTGTGAGTAGCAGGCTTGCTGCCAACGTCGATACAAGCACACTTTTGAAAATATTTTTTTTCATGATAAAAGCTCCCCCTTTTCGTCTTTCTTACCAAAATAAACTATTCCCATTGGAGAAGTCTTTTTTATGTAAAAATAAAAAACCTCTCCAGAAAAGAGAGGTTTCATCACAAATGTTGGACTACTCCTCTCTTATCTCTCAAAACATTAAATGTTTTGCAGGATTTAGCACCAATTCCTTTTTCGGAACGGTTGCTGGGCGTCATCGGGCCAGTCCCTCTGCCACTCTTGATAAGAGAACGTATTATTGATTTAAAGTAATAAACTAAATTTAAACTCACATTAACAAGTTGTCAATAGTATTTTAAATATTTTTAATAAAGTAATAACTCCTTTTTAATCTTATTGAACGGAGTTGGGGAAACTATTATTAAAACTAAACCCAGTTATTGCTTTATTCTCCTAAGAAATTTCGGTATGATTATATTTAGGAAACCGAAATAAATTGTAGAAAGAAGTGTTACCATCCATGAATAAGCAGGAAAGTGCAAAGCGTAATTTACTAATTATGTGGTTTGCCAACTTCTTTGTTGCCGGTAGTATGACGATGGTCATGCCGTTTATTTCGCTGTATATTGAAACGTTTGGGGACTTTTCAGAGAAATATGTCCAACATTGGTCAGGTATTACTTTTGGGATCACCTTTGTTTCTGCCTTTCTTTTTTCACCAGTTTGGGGGAAGATTGGAGATCGCTATGGTCGGAAAAAGATACTTATCATTTGTGGATTAGGGATGGCTGTATCTATCTTTTTAATGGGATTTGTTCATTCAGTCTGGCAGCTGTTCTTGCTACGGTTTTTTATGGGCTTTTTCTCAGGGTTTATCCCGATGTCACAGGCATTCATCTCCACACAAACACCTAAAGAGATTGCTGGTCGTGTCCTTGGGACATTACAAACAGGAAGTATTACGGGTTCGTTGTTAGGACCCATGCTCGGAGGAATTTTAGCCGATACACTCGGCTATGCGACCACCTTTAAATGGACTTCGATTTCCATATTCATCTCTGCCATGCTTGTCATCGCTACGAAGGAATTTCTCGTAGAACCAACGAGGGGTACTAAATCACATTATTCTAGTAAAGAGGTTATCAAACACATCCTACGAAATCCTGTACTATTAACCGTATTGCTTATATCATCTCTTGTACAAATCGCCCATTTCAGCATTCAACCAATCCTGTCGTTATTTGTAAGTGATTTGCATGGGCCAAACAATGTTGCTTTTTATTCAGGGATTGCTTTTTCCGCAGCGGGAATAGGCAACTTACTCATGTCACGGAACTGGGGAAAGATTGCAGATAAATATGGTTATATCAAAATATTAGTCATACTTCTATTTTCAGCAGGGATAGTGTACTTACCAGGAGCGATCGTGACAAGTCTTTGGCAGCTTGTCATCATCCGTATTGCCTTAGGTGTGACCATCGGCGGAATCATTCCTGTCAGGATTGCTTATATCCGCCAGGAGGCTCCGATTACCATGCAAGGTGAGGTCCTTGGCTATAACAATAGTCTAAGATTTCTCGGTAACATCATTGGGCCCATGTTGGGGGGCTTTCTTTCTGGCTACTTTGGCTTTTCCGCTGTTTTTATAAGTACCAGTGCTTTATTGATTATGAGCGGACTGATTTTGCTCGTATCATTGCTCCGACATCCTAAGCTTGTTAAACATACAGCGTAATAACTCATTCAGTATACAAAAGTTACCAAAAAATTTATTGAAATAAATTAGGTTATTCCGGAAATATATGATACAATAACTCTACCATTTGAATTACTGTTTCATTTGTGTGCCCTACTCATTCATGAGTGGGGTTTTTTGTTTTGTTTTTTTTGAATGACTTTGTTAAAATTGCCTGTTGATTTCCGCTCCAGGCTCTTCGCTTTCCGTGGGCGTTTCGGCGAGCCTCCTCGGCGCTTGCGCCTGCGGGGTCTCCCCTGAACCGTACTCCCACAGGAGTCTTCGAGCCTTCCGCTCCCATCAACAGGGTATAAAAATCAACACTGTTCTTTAGCACAGCCTTTTGAATAAAAAAAAACAGACTCTATAAAATAGAGCCTGTCTTATCCGAAATGGTATTAAGCTTTACGAACGTTAGTAGCTTGTGGTCCACGTTGACCTTGTTCTACTTCAAAAGTAACAGCTTGACCTTCGTCTAATGATTTGAAACCTTCGCTTTGGATTGCTGAGAAGTGAACGAATACATCGTCTCCAGCTTCGCGTTCGATGAATCCAAAACCTTTTTCTGCGTTAAACCATTTTACTTTACCTTGTTCCATGTGTGTTTCCTCCTGCTGTGTGCTTTTGCACACATTATGGTACTATCCTTGCACTCAGTGATCATCAAGACGAAAAGTTAACTTATACTATCCTTTACACCGAACAAAAATAATTCTTCTTTAGTATAACATTTCACTTAAATATTTGCAAGAAGACAATAAAGAGTGTCCTTTTAGCCTCTCATGTTTTACCGCACGCGGAAAGCGAAGCGCCTTGAGCGGACATCAACATCCCAGTTTAACAGAGATTATTTTTTTGCAATATTGGCTTCCAACTCGGTAAAATCAAGATTCTGATAATAGCTGTTTTTGACCAAGATATTTGGACCTAAGCATGAAACAGCTGGGCAATGACAGCTTAACTCCTTCGCTATGCCTGTGTTTTGCCAAGCTTGATAGGCCTCTTCAAGTGTAGTTGTTTGGATATTTCCTAAAGGAGGAGTATCTCCGAAATCCGTTACAATAATATCACCGTTAAATATATTCACATTCAAACGGGAACGACCATCTGGATCATTTCTGACGGTTACATTTTCACTCTGATAAAGTCGTTTTAAAAGGTCCAAATCCTCCTGTTTACTGCTGCAAGCATAAAATGGCAGTGTTCCAAAAAGCATCCATACATTTTCATCCCTTATGTCTAATAAATGATGAATTGCGTCCCTAATTTCACTTAATGATAATGTTTCAAGATTACTGGCGAAATCACTCGGATACATAGGATGCACTTCATGGCGTTGACAAAGCATTTCATCTACAATTTGCCGGTGAATTTTTTCCAAATGAGGCAGTGTCCGTTTATTTAACATGGTTTCCGCCGAAACCATGACACCCGCTTTTACCAGTTCCCTGCTATTTTCTATCATTCTCGTAAAATATTTTTCTCGCTGGCTATAATCAGGCTTCCGCTCCATCCTTGCAAAGCCGCCTTCTACAAAATCGTCCACCGTTCCCCAATTATGTGAAATATGTAATACATCCAAATACGGAATAACTTCTTCATACCGATTTAAATCAAGGGTTAGGTTCGAATTCATTTGTGTTCGAACTCCGCGCTCATGGGCATACTTTAAAATGGGCATTACATAATTACTGACAGAGCTATGCGAAAGCATAGGTTCACCCCCTGTAATACTTAACGAACGTAGTTGTGGAATTTCCTCTAACCTATGTAAAATAAGCTCAATTGGAAGTGCTAACGGCTCCTTTGTTTGGAGGGTGTACCCTACAGCACAATGCTCGCAGCGCATATTACAAAGAGTGGTAGTCGTAAATTCGATATTGGTAAGCAGAGGTTTTCCGTATTGTGTTACATCTAAATACGCTTCCCAAGGATCGAACTGGGGAGTAATTTTATTTAATGTTTTCATACAAACTCCTTTATTTTTGTAGTAGGAAAAACCTTATTATAGCGCATCGTATGGACAAGTAGCTATTTATATTAGTTACAAAAGCATATGAATATAAATTGAGAATATTCTATGGCAATTCCCTATTTTTCGTTGGGTAAATGAAGTAATTCCCGTATAATACATTTTGTTCCATGATTATTGAAAAATAAAGGGATAGTAAACGAATTGTGAATGGTGGTAGTGGAAATGGAAATGCAGCCTTTGCATGAAGCAGAAAAATTAGCCTTAAAAAAGATTAAGATATTTCGCCAAAGCATCCTCCGATATATTTTACGCTCGATGCTTGCCAGTATGTTTATTGGTTTTGGGGTCATTGTTGCGTTCAAGACCGGTAATTTCTTCTATGTAGTAGACTCACCGTTTGCCTACCCAATGGCCGCTCTTACTTTCGGAGCAGCGATTATATTAATCGCCTATGGCGGTGGGGATCTATTTACAGGAAATACGTTTTATTACACCTACGCTGCACTCCGTAAGAAAATGACTTGGATAGAAGTACTAAAGCTATGGGTATGCAGTTATGCAGGAAATATCTTAGGTGCCGCTGTTTTTGCTTTTATTATTTTCACCACAGGACTTTATGCGAGCTCTTCAGTTAATGGATTTCTCCTCCATGTCGTGGAAGTTAAAATGCAAGTCCCTACAACAGAGTTGTTTTTCCGGGCAATCCTTTGTAACTGGCTTGTTTGTATGGCCTTTTTCCTTCCAATGGGGTTAAAAGGAGATGGACCAAAGATGTTTGCCATGATGCTGTTTGTCTTCTGTTTCTTTATTTCCGGATATGAGCACAGTATTGCTAATATGTGTACATTCGCTATTGCCTTAGTACTAAATCACCCAGGAACGATTTCATGGGGTGGCGTGATTCACAACCTTGTTCCTGTTACAATCGGCAATCTGATTGGCGGAGCGGTATTTATGGCAATGATGTATTATTACGTAAATAAACCGTTTTTAGATGAATATCAGGAATAAAAATAAGGCTGACTCCTTTCTAGAGTCAGCCATTTTTGTAGTAACATTGTCGAACGCTATCATCTTATCCAATTATTAGGAAATATCGACAAATTCCCGGGGAAATAACAACAAATTCAGTAAGATATCGACAATGTTTTAAAATATTCTAACAACAGTAATATTTGTAATATTTATTCACCTATTTATTTTTACTTAGAAAATATAGATAGCCTTTAATCATAAAGTAGCTAACCTCTTCTGGAAGGAGTTCCTTAATGGGTTTTAATCGATCACGTCCCGCTTCTTCCACTGCTTTTTCTAAAAGCGGTATGTATTCAGCTGGGATATGTTTTGAAAAATCGACCTCTAACCCCTGCTGTGCACATTGAATTAAGTGATTCTCCACCGTACTAACCGCTAAATCACGCTTCTCGACGATTTCCATTATTGAATAATCACTTTGATGTAATGTCAATGTTTCCAAATGCGAATCAGTGACGGTCCTGTTTGCCTGCTTCTTCGGCGCCTTCTCTACAGATCCATGCTCACTCTGATAATCCGGATTGTCTTCAACGAATGTGAGTATTGCCTCAATAAACCGAAGTCCATATTTTTGAAGCTTAAGTTCACCCACACCGCTTACCTGTAAAAACTCCTCGTTCGTGATCGGAAGTTTGACACACATATCCTTTAAGGTAGCATCAGAGAAAATAACAAATGGTGGTACTTTTTCCGATTCAGCAATTTGTTTTCGTACCTCACGTAACACTTCAAATAACGGATCATTCTTAGACACTTGCTTAACCTGAACCGTTTCTCTCCGGTATACCTGTTGCTTTCCTAATAGAACCTCTTTTCCCTTAGGAGAAACAAAAAGAGTAGGAAATTGTCCTTGCTCAATGGCAATTAACTCTTGTGAAATCAAGAATTCAATAAAATCACTTACATCTTTTGCGCTCTTCTCCTTCATAATTCCGTAAGTAGGCAGCCTGTTAAAACCCATTTCCGCCACCTTTTGATTTTTCGACCCTGTTAAAACCTGGGCTGTGATGGTTTTACCGAAGCGTTGCCCCATCCGAATGACACAGGACATGACCATTTGTGCTTCTCTGGTTACATCGATGCTAGTTCTTGTATCCAAGCAGTTACCACATCTACCACATGGCTCTGTCTCATGTTCACCAAAATATTTTATAATAAATTCCTGCAGACATTCTTCCGTATGACAGTAGTCTACCATTTGCTGAAGCTTGTCTAACTCTTGTGTGATGCGTGTTCGATCACTAGATTGGTCAATGAGAAAGCGCTGAACCTGCACATCTTGTGGGGAATATAACAGAATACATTCACTATCCAGTCCATCACGTCCTGCACGGCCGGCTTCTTGATAATAGCTCTCCATATTCTTCGGCATTTGATAATGAACGACATATCGAATATTGGATTTGTCAATCCCCATTCCGAAGGCAGAAGTGGCGACCATAACCGTTGCCTTGTCCTCTAAAAAACGCTCCTGCTCATGGTTTCGCTCCACATCTCCCATCCCTGCATGGTAGCGAGCAACATTGATATTTTCTTTAGTAAGTCTTTCATAAAGTTGATCTACATTTTTCCGTGTCGCGGCATAAATAATTCCGGCTTCTTTATCGTTCTTTCTCAAATAGTCGAAGAGATACTTTTGTCTATCTTGACCTTTGATAACGGCGAAAGACAGATTTTCCCGTTCGAATCCTGTAATAATCGTATTTCTTTCATCAATGCTTAAAAGACGGCAAATATCCTCACGCACTCTTGGTGTTGCTGTCGCTGTTAGCGCAAGTACATTTGGTCTTTGCGGTAGGGTATTCAGCATTTGTTGAATATGGCGGTAGCTGGGACGAAAATCATGTCCCCATTGTGAAATACAGTGGGCTTCGTCCACAGCTACAAGCGGGATCTCCATTTCTCTTATGTCCTCGATAAAATCTTGTGATTCTAATCTTTCTGGTGCAATGTATAGCAGTTTGTATTTCCCTTGTTTAGCTTCACGAATCCGTTCACTTGCTTCACTAAAACTTAATGAGCTATTAATAAATGTGGCTGAAATACCGACTTGAATGAGGGCATCTACCTGGTCCTTCATTAAAGAGATTAATGGGGAAATGACAAGCGTGGTTCCTGGTAGGACAAGCGCAGGGATTTGATAGCAAATCGATTTACCACCACCCGTGGGCATGACACAAATGGTATTTTGTCCGTTTAACACGGATTGAATAGCCTGCTCTTGTCCCGTACGGAAGGAGCTGTAACCAAAATGCGTTTCTAGTAATGGCAATGCTTTTTCAAACAAAGGGGTTCCTCCTCTCAATTTGGATTATGTCTCTTAGCTGAAAATAATCATGATTCTATTATACTGCTTTTTGAAAAAAAATTTGTGAACTTTCCCGGTTGTCCATGCAAAAAAGATCTCTTATTCAAGAGACCTCGCTAACACTTTATACACTTTTCCAAAGTTTAAAAAACCGGAGGATAATAGAACGCCTGAAATCACCATGATGGTTCCTATTGTTTGAACCATGGCAACGGGAGTTCCTGTTGCGATTGAGATAAGCATGGTAACAACTGGCACTAAATTAAAGAATACGGCCGTATTAGCCGCTCCTATCATCTCCATTGCTTTGTTCCACCACAGATAGCCTAAGACACTGGTGAAGATGGCCATAAATAAAATGGCTCCCCAGGCTGCTATTGGTACATTGGTGGTGACTGGATTCGCACTTGGTGAAAAGGCAGCTAATCCGATAAGGCACAAAGCACCAACGACCATCGTGTAAGTAGTAGTCTCTAAGGAAGAACTCGTTTTTAAGTACTTTCTCCCTAATACCCCATACAAGGCCCAGCACACATTCCCCGCTAAGATGAGCAAGTCACCCTTTGAAAAAGAAAGAGTTTGAATCACTTCCCAAGATCCTTTAGTCAATACCAGGGTTACTCCTACTAAGGCAAAAAAAATTCCTACGGTTTGTTTTTTGTTGATTGGTGCCTTTAAAATAAAATAAGCCAATATAGTAGTCACTAGTGGATTCGTTCCCATAATTAAGGCTCCATTTAATGGTGAAGTATGATTCATTCCGAAAAAGAAAAAGGCATTAAATCCAAAAATCCCTACTATCCCAAGTATGGTATAAGTGATCCCGTGCCTGAGAATGGTTTCCCATTTTACTTTCTTTTGAATGATTAGAAGAGCAAACATAACAAGTGCCGCAATCCCAAATCTCCATCCTGCTGCACTTGCAGCAGAAAAATATTGAACGGCGTACTTGGCAAGGTTGAAGGTGGCACCCGTCACTAACACAAAACCAATTAGCATTCCTACCACTTTACCGTTTTTCATTCTGGTCCTCCTCTAGCATGTCTTGATAAGTTGCTAGCTTCTCTTCCGTTAGCTGAATGACCATTTCTAATTCTCTTTTTTGTTGCTCCAATGTCAGCAAATGCTTTTCTAAAATATTCTTTCGATTTTGTACTTTCTTACTTCTATCCTGCTCAGCATCCTTATTTTCTAGAAGACATCCATCTACCAAGAACTCTTGAATATCTTCTAAAGACATTCCTGTATTTTTAAGAACCTTCATGAATTGCAGCAGCCGTATCTCCCCTACGGTATACAGCCTCTTTCCACCTTGCCTTGTCGGTGACGATAAAAGGCCAATTTTTTCATAGTATCGTAACGTATGTGCCGAAAACCCTGTTTGCTCGGCAACTTCAGATATACTGTACACCATTCTCCAACACCTCCTATACACATGCTACAACTTAGAGTTAGCTCTAAGTCAACATTAATTTGGAATTTTTTTCTTAATTAAAAAAACTGCCGATTACATCTCGACAGTCTAGATCTTTTTATACAAATAGATTAGTTAAGATTTGGTCTTTGTGCTCGCCTTTTTTAGGAGGCGGCGAGATTACTTCCTGTTTTAAATCACTATGCATCTTCACTTGGCAGTCCCCCCAGGAGGAGGTGAAAATCAATTCTTTTTCTTTAAAATAAGGATGATCGTTCAGTTCCCCCACTTCCAACACGGGCGCCATACAGCAATCTACCTTTTGAGCAAACTCAATCCATTCATAGAAGGTTTTATTTTTAAAAAGAGTGGTGATTTCTTGAAAAATCGGGTTAGTGTCTTCCGTTTTAGTAAAATGGGCTTTGATCCATTCTTCTCGTCCATGTGCTAGACAAAAATTCTGCCAAAACTTTGGCTCCAATGCCCCGATACTCATATACCTTCCGTCCTGCGTTTCGTATAAGGCATATGAAATAATACTTCCGTTCAAGACACTGATGCCGTCCGCTTCGCCCGTTTCTTTTTCAACCATCACATGATTTCCCAGTAAAGATACAAGCTGATCCGTAATGGAAATAGAATGATAGCTCCCTTTTCCAGTTAAAAACCGTGAGACAAGTCCTGCAAGGATTCGTTCATTTGCTGCAAATCCACCTAGATAATCACCAATTGTAATCGATGGGTGAACAGGCTTACCCTGTTTATCCTTCAATTGAGCCAATACACCGCTTAACGCCATATAATTGAGATCGTGGTTTCCAAGCTTACTCAGCAGACTTTTTTGCCCATAGCCCGAAATGGAGCAATACACTATTTCAGGCTTCACCTTTTGAACCGCCTTAAACCCAAGCCCAAGTTTCTCCATCACACCAGGTCTAAAACTCTCAATAAGGACATCCGCATGGGCAATTAATTTTAGTGCCGTTTCTACTCCGTCCTTCTCCTTCAAATTCAAGGTGATGCTTTTCTTTTGCCGATTATTCGCCAGAAAAACAAGCCCTGAACCCTGTTTCGATATTCCTGTATTTCGCGCAGGATCTCCTTCCGGCGGTTCCACCTTAATGATTTCCGCACCAAGATCCGCTAATCGTAAGGTCGCATATGGTCCTGGTAAGTAGTTGGTGAAATCTATTACTTTTATTCCTTCCAGCATGATTAGAACCCTTTCCTTTTACGAATTTTTGGAGCCTGGGGCAAATAGCTCCTCCAGCTGCTTTCTAAGCACAAATTTTTGGATTTTCCCACTTGCATTTCGTGGGAGTGCTTCACAAAAAACGTATTTTCGTGGCCGCTTATAATTCGCGAGTTTATCACTGTTCTTGCAGTATTCATCCAGCTCTTGTTCTGTCACATTAGGGTCCTTTTTTACAACGAAGGCTGTAACTGTTTCACCCCAACGGTCATCGGGCTGGCCAACAATCGCCACATCAAGGACACCGGCATGGGCATGCAGAAGATCCTCTACTTCCCGTGGATAGATATTCTCCCCGCCGCTAATGATCATATCGTCTACACGATCATTCACCCATAGATAGCCATCTTCATCTAAATAGCCGATATCTCCAGAATGGTACCAGCCTTTATACATGGCTTTCTCTGTTGCTTCTTCGCGATTGAAATACCCTGACATCATACACGGTCCTTGGACAATGATTTCTCCCGTTTCACCTGCAGGAACCACATCGTCCGGATCGGAAGGGCCATCCTCTTTGGTACGAACAATACGGATATCATGATTGAGGCATGCTTGACCGGCAGAGCCTGCTTTTGTTAGCTGATCTGTTTCTGATAGAAAAGTAATAGCTGGGCCCATTTCTGTCATTCCATAGGCTTGGACAAGGGCAATGCCTAAGCGATCATGGCAGGCATGCACAAGGGATGGCGCCATAGGTGCAGCACCATATAAACCTAGCTTTAAACTTGAAATATCATATTGATTAAGGTCTTCTTGTAAAAGCATGTTCCACATGGTCGGTGCCGCGAAGAACTTTGTAATCTTCTCCTGTTCGATTAGCTCTAATACTTTCTTTGGATTGAATTGGTGGAGCACCACATTTCGTGCCCCTACATGAATTCTCGGTAGGATGGCACAATGGAGTTCTGCGCAGTGGAACATTGGTGCGGTTACAAGTCCAACATCTATCGCTTCGTATTTAGTCGCCCCGATAACTAGTAAGCTTTGTTCGACCATGTTCCGGTGGCGGTGGAGGACGCCCTTTGGCCGACCGGTTGTCCCACTTGTATACATAATCGCATATAGGTCATTTTCAGTTACTTCTGCATGGATCTCTTGAGTTGAGCTAGTGGTTAGCTTTTCTTGGTAGTTGGTTGCATAGGCAGGTGTGTCTTCATCAATAAACCAGAAGGCACTTTGAGGGAAACGGTTTTCGATAGTAGCGATGACAGGCTCTAATGCTTGTTCAAAGAGAACTACTTTTGGGCTCGCATCAGATAAAATATACGCAACTTCTTCCGGCATTAATCGGAAATTAATTGGGTTGAACACTGCACCAATTTTGGCACAGGCGATAAAGGTGGTTGCGAGTTCTTCGGTATTAAAGAGGAAGGTGGAAACCCGGTCGCCTTTTTGTACCCCTTCGTTGACTAGTGCATGTGCTAGTCGGTTGACCTGTTCATTCCACTCTTTGTAGGTATAACGGGTATTTTTCCTGACATCATATAGGGCTTCCTTATTTGGGAACTTTTTTACCGTCAAATCAAAGATTTTTCCGATGGTTGTACTCATTTAACCGCCTCCGTTTAATAGTTTGGTAGGCAACCGGTGTTGGCCGATTGCCCTTTTTATGTTTTTTGCAGGAAATTTTATATCTGATTGCTGCTTATTCGCGAATCTTAGGCTTTTATTCGCGAATTTTGAGATTTTATTCGCGAATTCTTGGTTTTTATTCGCGAATTGGGCCCATTTATTCGCGAATCTAGTTCCCTGATGATTATATGAGCGAATTCTATAGTTATATGAGCGAATTTTACTAGTTTATGAGCGAATCCAAGATTCCCAACCTAAAACTTAATCTAATCTCTCAATAATCGTAGCATTAGCCATGCCATGACCTTCGCACATGGTTTGCAAACCATAACGGCCGCCCGTGCGCTCCAATTCGTGCATCATCGTCACCATCAAACGGGCACCGCTGCCGCCTAGTGGATGGCCGAGTGCAATCGCACCACCATTTGGATTGAGCTTCGCAGGATCTGCACCCGTCTCTCGCAACCAAGCAAGTGGAACTGGAGCGAACGCTTCATTGACTTCAAATACATCGATATCATTAATCGTTAAGCCCGATTTTTCTAACGCCTTTTCTGTAGCTGGGATTGGCCCTGTAAGCATCAAGGTTGGATCAGATCCCACAACCACACGAGTATGAACGCGGAAACGAGGCTTTAACCCAAGCTCTTCTGCTTTTTCACGAGACATCAACAATAAGGCAGCTGCCCCATCACTAATTTGACTCGAGTTACCCGCATGAATGACACCATCTTCCTTAAAGGAAGTCCGCAGTCCTGCTAAAGCTTCCAAAGAAGTTCCTTTTCTTGGACCAGAATCATCCTTAACTATGGTGGTTGTGCCATCTGGAAGTGTCACTTCAAGTGGGAAGATTTCTCTTGCGAAGTACCCTTCCTCTTGTGCCTTTAATGCTTTCTGATGGCTCTCAAGCGAGAATTGGTCGAGCTCCTCACGAGTAAATCCATAATTTTCAGCGATCCTCTCAGCGGACAGCCCTTGATGAATCATTTCGTATTTAGATTTTAAAGTAGGACTAAAAGGCTCCTCCGCCCCTTTGTAGTTGGAGCCCATCGGAACACGCGACATGCTTTCCACTCCACCAGCAATCACCACATCCATATCACCAGCGAGAATTGCCTGTGCTGCAAAGTGGACAGCTTGCTGACTCGAACCACATTGACGGTCAATCGTTGTTCCAGGAACTTCGATTGGGAAGCCAGCAATTAACGCGGCAACTCTAGCAATATCTCCCGCCTGTTCCCCCGCTTGAGTGACACAGCCTAAAATCACATCATCAACAATCGCAGGGTTGATACCTGCCCGGTTCACAAGCTCCTTCAATGCTAAACCAGCTAGGTCATCTGGACGAATATCCTTTAACAATCCATTTCTTCTTCCAACCGGCGTACGTACGCCTTCAACAATAACAACTTCACGCATCGTTCTCGTCCCCTCTTTCTATAATCCTAAATTTTTCGCAATAATGGTTTTCATTATTTCATTCGTACCGGCATAAATGCTGGAGACCGGGATATCACGGAATCGTCTCGCAATCTCATACTCTTCCATATACCCATAGCCACCGTGGAGCTGCATACATTCCGCAGCGATCCTTTTAGCAATATCAGTTAACTTCCATTTCGCCATCGAGACCTTTGTCACCACGTTTTTCCCTTCAATATGTTCAGCAATTAACTGATCAAGGAACGCTCTGCCCATTTCAATTTCCGTGGCCATCTCGACAATTTTAAACTGCGTATTTTGAAACTGGCTGACGGGTCTGCCGAACGCTTCTCTACTTTTCACATAATCCATAGTCATTTTTAGCATTACTTCCGATGCTGTTTGCGCCCCAATTGCTACAAGAAGTCGTTCCTGCTGAAGCTTTTCCATTAAATAAAGAAAGCCTTTGCCTTCCTCACCAAGCAGGTTTTCCTTTGGTACACGACAATCCTCAAAGATTAATTCCGCAGTATCCTGGCAATGGAGCCCGACTTTGTTTAACTTTCTTCCTCTTGAAAAACCAGGAGTATCTCGTTCGATAACAAGCAGGCTGACACCTTTATGCTTAGGAACGGCTTGTGTGTCGGTCTTCACAGCAACAACGACAAGGTCTGACTGGATACCATTTGTAATGAACGTCTTTTGACCATTCACAATATAGTGGTCGCCGTCCAGCTTGGCAGTTGTTTTAATATTGGCTAAGTCTGAACCCGTACCTGGCTCGGTCATCGCAATAGCGGTAATGATTTCACCGGTGACACATTTAGGCAGCCAGCGCTGCTTTTGCTCCTCTGTTCCGTAGGCCGTAATGTAGGGAACGACAATATCATTGTGAAGGCCAATTCCAATTAAACCGGAGCCTACTCGTTCCAATTCTTCATTAATAACAACCGCAAAGCCCCAGTCGACCTCACTGCCACCATATTTCTCATCGATATCTGGACATAGGAAGCCCTGCTCCCCCATCTTCTTCCAAAAAGATCGAGGAATCATCCTGTCTTCTTCCCACTGCTCATAAAAGGGATATGCTTCTTTTTCTAAAAACTTTCTTAATGATTGGCGAAATATTTCATGGTCATCTGTTAAATATGGATGTTTCATTTAAAAAACCTCTCTTTCATTATGAGAACGCCCACGTTTAGTAGAGGGGGTTCATCGTTTTTCTACACGTTTTTGAAGTTTATCTACACACTTTTACAATTTATCTACACGTTTTTGAAGTTTATCTACACACTTTTATCATTTATCTACACAAATTCATTACTTATCTACAATTTTCCGCCAGCCAACACTACTTCACATTACTCTCCGTCCGCATCTTCTGCCGCAGCTGATATTTTAATACTTTTCCAGAGGCGTTTCTCGGTAGCTGTTCCTCGATAAAAATCCGTCTTGGCACCTTATAGCCTGCAAGCTTTTGACGACAGAAGCTTCGCAGTTCCTGCTCGTCAATCACAGCCCCCTCTTTCGGTACAACGATGGCGCAGACCGCCTCACCCCAAACTTCATCCGGCAACCCGATAATCGCAGCATCAAGAATACCCGGATGCTCAAAGAGAACGCTTTCAACTTCCACCGAATACACATTTTCCCCGCCGGAAATGATCATATCTTTCTTCCGGTCCACAAGCGTAATATAGCCTTCCTCATCAATCGTGGCTAAATCTCCTGTATAAAGCCAGCCGTTTTTCAGCGTGCTCTTCGTCTCCTCCGGCTTTTTATAATATTCCTTCATCACCATCGGACTGCGGACAATAAATTCCCCAATCACGCCAGGCAGCACATCAATTCCCTCTTCATTCACCACCCGTGTTTCCGTTAAGAAAATGGGCTTCCCACCTTTTCCAAGATGATTCTTATGTCCCTCAGGATCGAGAAGAATGCCTCCAGGCCCGGCTTCCGTTAAACCGCACAGGTTGTAAAACTGGTCTGTTTTAAATAGCTGCATGCTTTTTTTGACCAACTCAGGTGCCATTGGTGCGGCACCATACCCGACTCGCTTTATGGAAGATAGATCATAATCTGCTGCATTTGGTACTTGAAGAAGGAAGTTATACATAGCTGGGACAGCGAATAGATGGGTAATTTTATGCTCTTGGATAGCTTGAAGTGTTTTTACTGGATGGAAATCTCGATGGATAATATGGGTCGCACCAAGTGCCACACCGGAAATCAGGAATAGGTTCAGCTGTGCTGAGTGGAACAGTGGTGCTAAATGCAGAATATGCTCATGTGGCCGGATTCCCATATTGATGACAACAGAAATGCCAACTTTAAAAATTTGGTCATGTGTAAATAATGCTCCCTTTGGCCGCCCCGTTGTCCCTGAGGTATAGAGGATTTCTAAGTCGTCCTGCTGAGATACCTCCACATTTGGTTCCTCTTTGTTAGCGGATAGAATTTTTTCATACGAAAAGTAGCCTGTTATTTCTGGTTCGCCAACGGTAATCACCAGCCGCACACCCGCACCTTGCTTCGCTTCTGCAATGATTGACTCAAATTCCTGGTCACAAACGACAACCGCAGCGTCTGACTGCTGTAAAATATATTGAACCTCTGAAGCCGTCAGTCGGAAGTTAACCGGAACGGCAACCGCACCAATTTTAGCAGCCGCAAAAAAAGTAAACACAAAGTGATCCGAATTCTTCATCATTAATGCAAGCTTGTCACCTTTTTTTACACCTTGTTCCATTAAACCGTGTGCCAGTTGATTAACTTCCTCATTAAATTGACGATACGTATAGCTTCTACCTTCACATTCAATGGCCAGTAATTCAGGATATTTGCGTGCATTTTGCGTTAATAGGCTGCCGATATTCATTATTGGGATCCTCCTTTAATAAAAAGACTCAACCGTTATATATGCAATTTTTGTGCCAATATTCAGAAAAGTAGAATCAGAGGCCAACACAGGATTCTTCGACTATTAGTTGTATTTCAACCATACACAGAAGACATTCTAATGTCCAAAAACTGGACACCATCAAATGAGGGAGACGAAGTAATGTATTCACGTCTCCCCTCACCACTTGTTGTTCCTAAGTCGGCAATTTATATTTTTTTATTTTTTCATATAAACCTGACCGGCTAATCCCTAGTAACCTAGCAGCCTTTACTTTATTTCCTTGAACTTGGACAAGTGCCTTTTTAATCGCTTCAAGCTCAGCATTTTCAACTAAGGAAACATTCACCAATGGTTCGAAAATGGTCACCTTCTTTGTTACATAATCAGGCAGGTCCTCAATTTTAATTTTTCCACTTTCAGCAAAAGTCATGGCCCGTTCCATCACGTTTCTTAGTTCACGGACATTCCCAGGCCAGTCGTAACCAAGCAATGTTTCTCTTGCCCTTTCCTCTATGCCCATTATGCTTGTGCCCAAAATTTGATTAAATTCAATCATGAATTGTCCTATTAAATGGTCGACATCATAGAGGCGTTCCCTTAGAGGAGGAACGTTTAATGAAATCACATTGAGGCGGTAGTATAAATCCTCTCTAAACGTCCCTTCTTTGACCATTTCTTCAAGGTTACGGTTAGTAGCGGCGATAATTCTGACATCCACCTGAATTCTTACCGTTCCACCCACCCGATAAAATTCTCTCTCTTGAAGGACACGTAATAACTTTGCCTGGAGCGCTAACGACATATCTCCAATCTCATCGAGAAAAAGAGTCCCTCCATTGGCCAAATCGAACTTACCCAGCTTCCCTTTTTGTCTGGCTCCTGTAAAAGCCCCTTCTTCATAGCCAAAAAACTCCGATTCTAGCAAATCCTCAGGAATGGCTGCACAATTGACAACAATGAACTTTCCCGTACTTCTCGCACTACTTTTATGAATGGCGTGTGCAAATAGTTCTTTGCCCGTACCACTTTCTCCGCGAATCAGAATGGTCGAACGGCCTTTTGCTGCTTTTGCCGCACTTTTCTTCAATTTTTCCATATAGGGGTCAACGGTTAATAGATGGTCCCATGTGAATCTCGCTGATTCCGACTTCTGAAATTGTTGATGATAAAAGCTTGCCTTATTCTCTGCCTTCTGCAGCTTTTTGAATAGCTCGCTTACCTCGTTTAATTGCCGGAATACCACTTTGCCTATTGCCCCAATCACCCTTCCATCCTCTACAATCGGGATGCGATGAACGATATATTTAATGCCATTAATCTCTAAAAACCCGCTTACTTCAGCGGTTTCGGATTCATAAACCTTTTCTAAGTGAAGCTGTGGCAGTGCTTTCTCAGCTGGTTCGTGTAGCACCGCTTCGATTTGAAGATTGAATAATTCTAAAAGAGGAGGACTGACCATCTGAATCTTTTTCTTTTCATCCGTCATGACAATCCCGTCAAATGCATGGTCAATGGCTGTTTCCAATGTCCTTTTTAATGTTTTAATCGTTTGTAATTCCTGTGAGGTTTGTAAAAGTGACATGACCATATCTGTCTTTGTTAAAATACCAACCACTTGGTCTTGTTCATCGATAATCACACCTGTTCCAACCTGACTGGTTTTTACAATTCTCTCAATCTGTTCATACGGGGTATTGATATCTAATGTTTCAACCTGTTTTATTATGTATTTTTTGATGGGAGTGTTAAGGGGACATTCAGCTATGACCATTTGATATAAACTGCTACGAGTAAAAACACCGAGAAGCCTTCTGTTTGAGTCAGTTACTGGCAACAGGTTCCACTTCTTTTCTTGCATAAGATCAAGGGCTTCTTTAAGTGTCGTTACTTCTGTTACCCTACAATCCACTGGCGTAATGATATCTTTAAATTCAGGCATTTCGTCACCACCCTCTTTACATAGCTTTATTGTACCAAAAAAGAGTGATTTTTTTGACTATTTTTACAATAGACATTCTTTCATTGAATCTTTAAACAGGGTAACCAAAGATGAAGAAATCCATAATAATCCTTTTTCATTAGCGGTAAAGCAAGGAATACCTCAACTATTGTCGAATTTTTAGATAATAGGTTATATCCTAAATACTAGCAATCTTTATAATTTGGCTCTGTTAAACTCTCCTGTTGATTTCCGCTCCAGGCACGAGCGGTTCGTGGGTGTTTCGGCGAGCCTCCTCGGCGCTTGCGCCTGCGGGGTCTCCCCTGAACCATACTCCCACAGGAGTCTTCGTGCCTTCCGCTCCAATCAACAGGGTGTATAAAAATCAACACTGTTCTTTAACACAACCTATATTTTAAATGAGAAGATAGTTATTGTACTCTCGTCATCACTTTATTATTTCGGCTGCATTCTGATGGCTCCATCTAGTCTGATGGTTTCACCGTTTAGCATTGGGTTTTCAATGATACTTTTGACGAGCTGGGCGTATTCAGCTGGATAGCCAAGCCTTGGTGGGAACGGCACCATTTTTCCAAGTGAATCTCTCGCTTCTTGAGGAAGAGTATCAAACATTGGTGTGTGGAAAAGCCCCGGTGCAATCGTCATCACACGGATTCCGTATCGGGCAAGCTCTCTTGCAATCGGCAAAGTCATGCCGACAATTCCACCTTTTGATGCACTATAGGCAGCCTGCCCGATTTGACCGTCAAAGGCAGCCACAGAGGCAGTATTGATAATCACGCCTCTTTCGTTAGACTCATTCACTTCGTTGCTCGACATTTTCTCAGCTGCAATACGGATAACGTTAAAGGTCCCGATTAAATTGACATTGATGACCTTTGAAAAAAGAGCTAGGTTATGAGCTCCATTTCTGCCGATGACTTTCTCAGCAATCCCAATTCCCGCACAGTTTACAACCGTATTTACTTCTCCTAAAAAGTCAGCCGCTTTATTAACCGCTTCCTGGATGTCCTCTTCCTTCGTGACATCTGCCTTCAAAAATAAAACTGCTTCCCCTAACTCATTTTTGAGCCGCTTCCCATTTTCTTCAGACTGGTCAAAAATAACCGCTTTTCCGCCTTTGCCTACAATGTTCCGCACAGTCGCTTCTCCAAGTCCTGAAGCCCCGCCTGTAACGATGGCACGACAAGCTTGCATATCCATCCTAATAACCCCCTTTAAAGAATTCTATTTTGTTAAATTGCAAGAATTGTGCCAGTTGGATATTTTAAGGTTGGTAAAGCAGTTGTCTTATATTCATTTTTTTATATGTATATCGTTTGGACAGTTTTCACAAGAATATGACCGAAATTTGTACAGTCGCAAAGAAAAGCGGAAGCGCCTTGGTCGGCCCCGACAGGCAAATGTTCTTCTGCAAGAAAAGTCGCTCTTTGACTTTTATTGCAGAAGGTTATTTGACCCGAGGGGCTAGGCGCTGGAGCTGGACAATTCTCGAAGTCGAATTTTATACTTTCTTATTATGCAAAAAAAGGTCAGGCCCCATTAATAGGAGGCTCTGACCTTTTTCTTAGAAACGATATTTTCCTGTGACGCAACCCGTTTCTTTTTTTCCATAATAATAACTAAGGCAATAGCAACTAGTAGAAAAAGACTCGCAATCCGGAAGATTGACGCCGTATCTACAAACTGTGCAAGGGCCCCAAAAATAACGCCGCTCAGCCCGATCCCTAAATCAATGGATGAAAAAATCATTCCATTAGCTACACCACGACGATTTGTTGGTGTCATTAATAATGCCCAAGACTGAAGCGTAGGGATTAAACAGCCAAAGCCCAAGCCAAAAAGTACGCCTGCAACAGCAATTAAGAGGCTTGAATGAGCATAGGAGAGTACCCACATGCCGATAAAAGTAAGGATGGTACAGAAAAGAACCAGTCCGATAGGTCCCTTTTCATCAAACCATTTTCCCGCAATCGGCCTTGCTACTGTAGCCATCAACGCATTAAAAATATAAAATAAAAAGATTTGATCGATGCCTCTTTCTTGACCAAAGATGACAATAAACGTCACGATTGATCCGTAGCCAAGATTGATAATAATAGTAATAAACGCAGGAAACCAGCTTGATTTTTCAACTAATGACCCTACATAGGAAAACTTTAAGTCTTCTTTTTTCGTATGTAGGACAGCTTCAGGAGTTTGATACCGAACAATCATAAGCAAGACTATTGCAATAAGCCCTAATAGCGCAGAAATATATATGAGATTAGTAAATGTAGTAATTTTATATAAAAAGATTCCTAGACTTGGCGCAATAATCATCCCAATCGTAATCGACAGGCCGTAATAGCCCATCCCCTCACCTAGCCGTGAATTAGGAATTACATCGACTGCTGCCGTCCCGTTCACCGTAGTTGACCAGCCCCAAGCTAATCCATGGACCAAGCGGAATAATAGAAAAATCAGAACTACTTGTGAAATAGGGTAAAGAATGGTAATGAGTAAGAGCATAATTGCGCCGGATATTACCAGTGCTTTTCTCGGTTTATATTCAAGCATAAAACCGATAAAGGGCCGGCTAATGACTGCACCAATTGAAAACAATGCCGTTACTAACCCAATCTCTAATCCAGATGCTCCAATTGACTTTATATATGGCGGCAGAGTCGGAATAAGCATTTGGAATGACATAAACACAAACAAGTTCCCTACCATAAGCATAATAAATGACTTCGTCCACAAACGCTCCTTCATCCTACCACTTCCTTCCATCAAAAAAGAACCTTCTCCGAGAAGATTCTCATTCATTCATTTTATTTCGTATCGCTAAATAATAGCACAGAAGCTGGAAAAAGGAAACCAGAAAGATTATTCAAAAGAAGTTAATATTTCTGCCTATTTACGTTATCATTAAGTTAGCTAAACATCGTATAAACGGAGGATTTTTATGAAAAAAAGGAAGCTAGTCATCACCCATAATTTAGATCAGGATTATATGCAACTACTGGAAAGTATTTTACCAGATTGGGAATTATTCATCGGTAAGAACAAAGAAGTCTGGCAAGACCATTTGAAAGAGGCTGAAGTCATTGCTGGCTGGAAGAAGGGACTAGAGGAAGAAATCCTTTCACCTGAGTCAAAGCTTAAATGGCTGCAAACCTGGAGTGCTGGTGTGAATAACTTGCCACTAGATGAATTAAACAATAGAAACATAACAGTTACCAGTGCCAATGGTGTTCATGCGTATCCTATTTCCGAAACGATTTTCGCCCTGATGCTTGGCCTAACACGTAAGCTGCATACATATGTCAAAAACCAGCAAACAAAAACTTGGCACCATGCCCATATGGGACTAGAAATGCACGAAAAAACAGTGGGGATTATTGGCGTTGGTGAGATTGGAAAAGAAACAGCGAAGATTGCCAAGGCCTTTGGAATGAACGTCCTTGGTGTCAGGCACTCAGGACAGCCAGCAGACTATGTTGATGAAATGTATACACCAGACCAATTAGATGTATTGCTCCCTAAGTGTGATTACGCGGTGGTGACGTTACCTCTTACGAACGAAACTCATCGATTATTTAGTGCAGAACAATTTAAACAAATGAAGTCTTCTGCCTTTTTCATTAATATTGGTCGAGGTGAAATTGTGGTGGAAGATGAGCTCATTCAGGCATTGAAGGATGGAATTATTGCCGGTGCTGGATTAGATGTATTTGAAAAAGAACCGCTCACAACAGAGAGCCCATTATGGGAAATGGAGAACGTCATCATTACCCCGCACACTTCCGGTTCTACTGAGCATTATAATAAGCGGGTCATTGAAAATATCCTTATCCCTAACTTAAAGGAATATCTAGCAGGAAACATCCCGTCAATTAACCGGGTTGATTTTACAAAAGGATATTAACAAAGGAGCAACAGCATGCAGCAAGTTGTAATTGAGAAAACAACGAAAAAGAAAAAACGCAGTGTAAAAGTTTTAAAATATTTAATTCCAGCCATCCTTATTTTCCTTTTAGCCGTTAATTTCATACCGGTTAAGCAAATAAGCCAAAAGAGCTTTTTCAAAAATAACCGGCCGTTAGTGATTGCCCATCAAGGCGGTGAGTTACTCGCTCCATCTAATACGATGACGGCGTTTACGAACGCAGCAAATATGGGTGTGGATGTAATTGAGACCGATCTCCATATTACAAAAGATGGATATTTGGTTGCTATCCACGATCCGACAGTCGATCGGACAACGAATGGACATGGATCGGTGGCAGACATGACATTGGAGGAAATCCAAAAGCTTGATGCTGGTTACCATTTTAAAGACCTTGAAGGCAACTATAGCTACCGTGGCAAAGGCGTCTATATCCCTACTGCTGAAGAAATGTTTCAGACGTTTGGTAATATGAGAATTGAAATGGAGATTAAGGACAACAATCCGCCTGAACGAATTGAAGAAATGGCTGCAAAACTATGGGCACTTATCGAGAAATATCACATGCAGGATAAAATTCTGGTGGCTTCTTTTGACCAAGATATTCTTGATACTTTTAACAAGTATGCGAAGGACAGGGTAGCCACTTGCGGTGGAAAACAAGAGGTAAAGAAATTCGTTGTCTTCCATAAATTTTTCCTAAGGAACCTTTATCAGCCAAAAACCGATTCCTTTCAAATTCCCGCCGCAGATAGCGGCTTTGATTTGACCGATCAGAAGTTAATTAACGGGGCACACCGACGCGGACAAGACATAAGCTATTGGACCATCGATGATCCAAAAGAAATGAAGAAACTCTTAGATGCAGGTGCAGATGGAATCTTAACCAATCGACCGGACTTACTCCTAAAATTAGTTGCTGAAAAATAATGAATAAGTGCTGCACCATTTAGCCAATATCGTTTTTGGAAGGGTCTATATTTTGTTCATTTGTGGGACCTCCAAATTGTTGATTAATTTCTTTAATTAATTCATCTAAAAATTCATCACTTAAAAAGGGACTATTTTCCTTGAACATATGACTCCTCATTTCCTGGTTAGAGTTTTAAAGTTTTATTAGAGGATGAAATAATATCATCATTAATACCATTACCATTATCAAAAAATTTTAATCATTTTACATATTTTTCATTTACTTTTGCTATTTACAGAAGTATTATTATCACAGTTTCAAATTCTTTAGTCGCTGAAACCAGATGGTACGGGGGAACCATTTTTGTGGGTTGTTACTTAATCCATGGGGTGAATCCTTTTAAGGAAGGGCTACTCAAAGGTCCGAATCCGACAGCTAACCTCGTAAGCGTTATATGAGAAGGAAGGTGGAGCTTGTAACACATGAAAAATGAAGTGTCTACAGGTCTATTTATTATGACTTGTAGGCACTTTTTTATTTTTATAAAAAGCTGTGTTAAAGAACAATGTTGATTTTTAACACCCTGTTGATTGTAGCGGAAGGCACGAAGACTCCTGTGGGAGTATGGTTCAGGGGAGACCCCGCAGGCGTAAGCGCCGAGGAGGCTCGCCGAAACACCCACGAACCGCTCGTGCCTGGAGCGGAAATCAACAGGCAAGTTTAACAGAGCCTTATAAAAAGATTACTCTTTTTGAGGAAATTCCTTTTAAAGGGGTAATATAAAACTTATTAACACAATTAGGTGGTGAGTAATTAATGATTTCAGCTTTAAAAAGATTTTTAATTGGACGTCCTTTAAAATCCCATGAATTAGGAGAACAGAAACTAAACAAAACGAAAGCATTAGCAATTCTTTCTTCTGATGCTCTATCTTCTGTGGCATATGGCCCTGAACAAATATTGATTGTCTTAGTTACACTAGGTGCAACAGCATTTTGGTATTCACTCCCTATTGCAGTTGGTGTATTAATACTTTTAACAGCGCTTATATTGTCTTATAGGCAAATCATCTTTGCATATCCTCATGGTGGGGGTGCATATGTTGTTTCAAAAAATAACTTAGGTGTAAATTATGGCTTAATTGCAGGAGGCTCTTTATTAGTAGACTACATTTTAACTGTTGCTGTAAGTGTCTCTGCTGGTACTGATGCTATTACATCTGCCTTTCCCACCTTACATAAATTTAATGTAGAAATCGCCATTGTATTCGTGATTTTAATTACAATTTTAAATTTAAGAGGAGTAACAGAATCTGCTTCAATTTTAGCTTATCCTGTATACTTATTCGTTTTAGCGTTGTTCATATTAATTGGTATGGGTCTTTATCATATTTTTACAGGAGGAGTTTCTCCTGAATTACATACCCCAATTGGTACACCTGTTACGGGAATCAGTTTGTTTATTCTTTTAAGGGCGTTTGCATCGGGAAGTTCAGCCTTAACGGGGGTTGAAGCTATATCCAATGCCATTCCTAACTTCAAAGATCCCGCTCCTAATAATGCTTCCAAAACGTTAATGATGATGGGTGCATTACTTGCCGTATTATTTTCGGGAATTGTATATTTAGCTTACTATTATGGGATTACTCCAAGGGCAGAGGTAACCGTTGTATCACAGATTGCAGAGGAAACTTTCGGACGAAATTTCATGTACTTTTTTATTCAAGGTACTACTGCATTAATTTTAATCCTGGCTGCAAACACTGGTTATTCTGCTTTCCCATTGCTGGCAGTTAATCTTGCGAAAGATAAGTTTATTCCAAGGATGTTCCTTGTTAGAGGTGACCGATTGGGATACTCAAATGGCATCATCATACTTGCAATATCTTCAATCATATTAATTTTAACTTTTCATGCAGAAACAGAGCATTTAATCCCGCTTTACGCAGTTGGAGTGTTTATTCCATTTACGTTATCCCAAACTGGAATGATCGTTAAGTGGATTCGTGAGAAGCCTCAAGGTTGGCTTCCAAAACTAATAATTAATACAATAGGGGCAATGATTAGCTTCATTGTTACTATGATGTTCTTTTTAACTAAATTCACGCAAGTATGGTCAGTATTAGTTTTTTTACCAATTATACTTTTTGTTTTCTACCGAATTAGAAAGCATTATGAAGCAGTTGGAGACCAGCTTAGGCTCACTACTTGTGAACCCTTGATGCCTATTGAAGGAAATGTACTAATAGTTCCTGTTGCCGGCATGACCAATGTAGTGGCAAACTCAATAAACTATGCTAAATCTCTTTCTCAAGATCAAATTATTGCAGTATATGTCTCGTTTGAAAGAGAAGATGAGAAAAACTTTGAAGAAAAATGGAAGAAGTGGCAACCAGATGTAAGACTGGTGACGTTGCACTCGCATTACAGAAGTATCATTAATCCCCTTACCAAATTTGTTGATACTGTTGAACATAAAGCTAGTGAAGCGAACTACCGAGTAACAGTAATTATTCCACAATTTATCCCTAAGAAAGGCTGGCACAATATTCTTCATAATCAATCAAGTTTACTGATCCGTGCCTACCTCTTATTCCGGAGAAACGTGATTATTACTACTGTTCCTTATCATTTAAAGAAATAAGAATTATAAAAACAGCAGCTCTACTATATAGAGTTGCTGTTTTTTGTATCTTATTGAACAAACGAAGCACTCAGTGAATATAAACAACTACTTACCATTTAATAAGGAAGCCCTTGTTAGTTGATATCTACTTTTTCAATATTTCTAAAGGATAAATAAGCGATCACGCACCCAGCAAGAGCAAGGGCGATTGGTACGACAATGAACGAAAAAAGATTCACATTATCTGCAGAAGAGCTTGAGATTGAAACCAAAACAATCGCTGATACTATCGTGGTTGGAACTGACTTTTTCCTCATTCCAAAATACAATGGAATTAATGCCATTCCTGTTGAGGCAACCGCGCCAAGGGTCATGCTTAGAAATCCATTCACTAAGACATCCGGTGTTAACGCCTTAGGTACAAAATGAAAATAGGAATCGGCTAAATAAAACATGCTGCCAACAAAGATGTTTGACAAGAAAATCGTTACAAATGTAAAGCACGCAACAATAATTAACTTAGAAATGATGATTTTCTTTCGATTAATCGGATACATAAACATCAAGGAAATAGAATTACTCTTGTATTCATCAATAATGAGCCTAGAAATCAGCACGGATGCAAAAATAATAAAGATGCTTCTAATAATACTACCAAATGCCCCGAAGGCCATGTCATAGCTAGGAAAGGCGATATTTCCATCACTTTTTTCAGCAAAATACAACATACAAAGCACGCCCATAACAACCACATTGGCAATCAACACATTTTTAATATAAGAAATTAACTTAAACTTTTTTATTTCAAGACTGATTAATTTACGCACTAATACCGCCTCCATTAATAATTGTTAAGAAATAGTCTTCTAGTGAATGATTCTTCTTACTAAGTTCTTCAATCATGACTCCATTTAAGATTAGCGTTTTAGAAATTTCTGCTTGAGAGATTCCTGTTTCATAGATGCGGAAACGTCCCTCTTCTACTACTTTAAAATTAGTAAACTTTAGGACTTCCTCCAATACATACAGGGCCTTTTTCACATCATGAACGGCAAGCTCAAGATATTCTGTATTTTGCTCCTGAATTTCGGACATTGGAACCTCTTTTATTAAATTCCCGTCACTAATTACCCCGATGGTATCGGCAACCTGTTCAATTTCACCGAGGATATGTGAAGAAATCAATAGAGTCATGCCATATTCACGGCAGAGCATTTGAAAAAGATTACGCAGTTCTTTAATGCCAACGGGATCCATTCCGTTAATGGGTTCATCTAGGATTAACAATTCCGGTTTGGTAATAATGGCACGTGCAATTCCAAGGCGCTGCTTCATACCGAGAGAGAAGTCTTTTACTGGTTTATCCTCGATATTTGTTAATTTGACTAAATCTAACGCTTGATCGATTGCCTTTTTGTCGTAGTAGCCCATATATTCGCAATGGAGTTCCAGGTTCTCTCTTGCTGTTAGTCGGTCGTAGAAAACAGGATATTCAATAATACTGCCCAACCGCTTCAGTACTTCATAAGATGTATTCGTTAGTTTCTCACCAAAGATTTCAATCTCACCGCTTGTGGGCTTCACTAGATTGGTTAGCATTTTCATAATTGTGGTTTTACCAGCACCATTTGGTCCGAGAAACCCGTAAATTTCTCCTCTTTTCACCTTCATATTGATATTTGATACAACTTCTTTGCCTTTATATGTTTTTGTTAGTTGATTCGTTTTGATGATGTAGCTCATTTCTATCAGCTCCCCTTCGTCTTTAACTACTTTTATTCTAGTCAGTAGAGTTTTCTTTTTTATTAATCAAATCTTACGAAATTCTTAAGAAAGAAAAGGATGTCCCGGAATTCGAGGCACCCTTTGAGGTTTAGTACGTTATTCGATTGAGTTTTACAGTAAAGGTAGTCTTTTCGTAAGGCTTGCTGTTGAGTAATATTTGTCCGTCCATCTTTTCCACCAGCCTCTTTGTAATCGTTAGACCGAGGCCGCTTCCTTGATACGATTTGTTTCGTGAATCTTCAAGGGTGTATATTCTTTCAAATACCAAATCCATATGGAGTGCACTAATGCCCTTTCCTTTATCCCATACATCTACAAACAGAGATTTTTCATCCGTTCTAAGCGTAAGTCCGAGTATTTTTCCTTCCGATCCATATTGAATGGCATTAGAAATCAAATTATTTAAGATACGGTCTAACTCCTCTTCGTTTCCAAGTGCATACAGATTTTCTTCTGGGATTTCGATTGCTACCTCAAACCCCTTTGATGTGAGAACCTCATAAAAGTTTAATATATTTTTTCGGCAAATCTCATTCATGTTCACTCTTGTTAGTGGGATGTCTTTATCCCCGGATTCAAGCTTAGCCAAATCAAAGAACTTTTTAATAAGTTCTAGAACTTCGATCGTTTTCCCATGTACCTTTTGCAAAAGTTCAGCCGTTTCTTCCTTGCTTCTATCTTGGTCATTTAACATAATCTCAATATAGCCAAGCACAACTGTCAGTGGTGTTTTCAAATCATGTGAGATGTTAGAGAGCATTTTTCGCATAGATATTTCCGTCTTATTGTAGCTTGCCATGATTTTCTGATTATGTTCCAAAAGACGATTAATTTGGATTAATAACTGTTTCATATCTTCACGATCGGTATGTAGTAGCAATTTTTCATCCGTTTGTTCATTGATGATTCGCTGCAGCTTTTTGTGGAGATACGTTAAATTAGACTGATCATTTTTTTTCGTTCGATATTGTAAAAAGTTTAGGGAAGCTAATCCTATTATGATAATGACTAGAAATATGAACATTATTTAAAACTCCCCGAGCTTGTAACCAATTCCCCATAAGGTTTTGATGTAGTTGGGGGAAGAAGGATCATCCTCAATTTTTTCACGCAACCTTCTCATATGGACGTTAATGACATTTTCATCCCCGTAGTACTCATCTTCCCAAATTAAGCTATAAATTTGTGCTTTTGTGTACACACGGCTAGGGTGTGAGAGAAATAGTTTCAAAATATGAAATTCCTTTGATGTCAGCTTGATCTCGGTGCCATTCTTATGTAAGGAGAAATTTTCTAAATCAAGAGTTAAATCGCCAGCCGTCAGTACCTTTTTCTGTTGCTCTTGTTCGGTACGAGAATAGTGTGTCGCTCTTCTGATGGCTGCCTTCACCCTTGCCGTCAGCTCAATCATCGAAAACGGCTTAGCAATATAATCATCTGCCCCAAAGCCTAATCCTAATGCTTTGTCTAAATCCCCATCCTTTGCCGACATGATTAATACAGGGATTATGCTTTTCTCCCTGATGATTTTCAAAAATTCCATTCCATCAAGCTTAGGCAGCATTAAGTCCAGCAAAATCAAATCAAATGTGTCGCGTGAAAATACCTCAAGGGCTTCTTCCCCGTCAAATGCAGGTACCACCTCATAGCCTTCTTTTGTAAATTGGCCTTTTACCATATCACTGATGGCCGTATCGTCTTCAACTAACAATATTTTGTGTTTCATTTTGTCCTCCACCCTGTTTTTCCCTATATGGTACATTTCCATATTTTGTGTAGAAATTCCTTCATTTGGCCTATAAAAAGAAAGCTGTGTTAAAGAACAGTTTTGATTTATACACCCTGTTGATTGGAGCGGAAGGCACGAAGACTCCTGTGGGAGTATGGTTCAGGGGAGACCCCGCAGGCGCAAGCGCCGAGGAGGCTCGCCGAAACACCCACGAACCGCTCGTGCCTGGAGCGGAAATCAACAGGCAAATTTAACAGAGCCAAAAAGAAAAAGAGAGACCGAAACTGCCTCCCTTTACCCACCTATATTATTTTTTATATCGATTAGGGGTGAACTTCTCACTTGCCTTGAAGTTATATACTGGTTTAATAAATCCAGCTATCTCAATCGTTTCTTCAATCTTCTCTAATATTTCCTGCATTGGCTTATAGGCCATTGGCGCCTCGTCTAGTGTTTCTTCGGATACGGATGTCGTCCAAACACCCTCCATTGTTTTATAAAAATCTTTCATATTTAAAGTTTTCATCGCTTTCGTACGGCTCAAGACGCGGCCCGCTCCATGTGGTGCTGAATAATTCCATTCTTCGTTCCCTTTACCGACTGCAATAATCGAACCATCTCTCATATTAATCGGGATGATGAGGCGTTCGTCTTTTTGTGCTGAAACCGCCCCTTTTCGTAAAATCATATTTTCCGTATCAATATAATTGTGGACAGTATCAAATTGGTCAATCTTTTCAAATCCCATGTTTTCGGTAATGGCCCGTGCGATTTCTTCACGATTTGCCTTAGCAAATGCTTGGGCCAACTTCATGTCATGCATATAATTATGAAAATCTTCGCCTTCTAAATAAGCTAAATCATTCGGAATGACTGGATTCTTTTCTTTATATTGTTCAATCGCTGATTGGATTTCATTGTGTCTTCCATCAGCTTTTAGTTGTTCAATGGTTTCCGATAAATCATGTTTTCGAAGTTTAGAAATCGCCACTTTTTGATAATGAGTAGCAATTTTCGCGCCAACGTAACGGCTGCCGGTATGAATAGTTAGGTAATGGAAGCCCTCAGAATCAACAGATACCTCAATAAAATGGTTACCTCCACCAAGTGTTCCTAAGCTATATCGACTTCTATTTTCACTTAATATCTGCTCCGCTCTGAATTCTTGAATGGCAGGAAAACTAGTATTAATAAATCCGACTGTTTCATCAGAGTGGAGATCCTGTCCGCTTGGGACATACGTGCGAATGACGTGATCCAGCCTGTTAAAATCGACCTTTTTATCCTGAAGCTTGACCGTAAGCACGCCGCAGCCGACATCCACGCCAACAAGGTTCGGGACAACTTTATCCTTCAACTGGATGGTTGTTCCTATGACACATCCTTTTCCTGCATGGTAGTCTGGCATAATACTAATCTTTGTGTCTTTTAAAAATGGTTGATTACAAAGCTCTTGAATTTGCTCAATCGCCGTTTCCTGAGGATAATTTGAAAATACTCTCGCTTCTGTTTGTGACCCCGTTATTTTAATCACTTGTTTTCCCTCCTTCAAAAGCAGATTACCAATAGGCTACCATTTATGGAGGAATTGGGCAATGGGTTTTTAACTGACAAAAAAAGACCTAGTCTATTCGACTAGATCTGCTTTTGAACATCTTCCCTTATTAACTCAACCATATCTTCTGATAAATTAGCCGGAAGCGACGTACCCTCTTTAAATACCCAGGCATTCACTACTTCCAGATCTGCCTTTTTAAAAGTAATACTGTAGTCATGATTTTGATAGGAAAAGTCTGCTGTTACAAATTCTTCATTATAAAAGTCATCATCAATAATCATATTACTAATTTCAAATGGCTTCACAGTTAGCTCCTTTTTGTCAATCGTTTATGTACTTAGAGTGAACCTTTTCCTCTTGTTTATTCAGTAATTTGAGCTATCTCCAATAATTTTTCACCCGTTTTCAATAACGCTAGAATAAACTCGTTTATCTCACCTGTCAGGACTCCTCCGTGACCAGAACACATTGCCTCAGGATTAAATCTAGACAAGATTTCTAACCCACTAAGAAACGGAGGAAGATGTTTGTCTGGCACCCCGCCATTTCGTAAATACTTCAGCCATTCCTCTCGAAGCTCAGGTCCCACAGAGACTAAACCATCCGGTGATAAGGGGTCTCCAAAGAAGCATAAAAAATCTCCCGTAAACACGATCTTAGACGGTTTATGATAAAAAACAACTGAACCAGGGGTATGATAGCCAACCAACTGACAATCAAGCTCTCCGAAATGCCCATCGCTTGGCAATTCATATAAAAATTGATCAGGTTCAGGACATTCTATTGTTTCTTTCTCATTTGGATGAATCACTTTTCTTGCATATTTAAAAATAGAGGCTGCTTGTACATGATCCTCATGCCCGTGGGTAGCCAAGCAAAGAATCACATCATCGACTGACTTTCCAATGCTGTGTAATGCCCGCTCTATAAACACAGCGTGCTGTTGTTTCCCCGAATCTATCAACGTAACCGATTGTTCTTCTACTATAAAATAACAATTATTATACGAGCCCCAGCTCTCATCCCACACTGCTAGCACATATACATTATCTTTTACCACTTTAAAAATATACTCCACCTTGTATCCTCCTAAAAATTCCTCTCATCCCCTCTTCTATATTTCCACAAACTTTTTCTATTTCCTTTTATCCTTTTGCCAAATCTCTTCGATTGGCAGCTAATGGCGGTTGCTCTAACCATCCATTTGCGATCATAATATTTGCTCCATCCTCCGAATACTTTAAAATTTCGGCATTTAAACGTGAATAATCAATGACCATATCACTTCTCTGACTTTCAGCAATAGCGACTCCATAGTTTCCAATACCTGCATAAATCATCAGGTTAAAATGAAACATCATTAATTTATCGGAGAAAGGTGATTCAGTAGATTCATTTACCTCCTGGTCATAAGACATAGGAGCAGGAAGGGAATCCATCTCTAAATAACTGGTAAACACTTTAATGTGCTTCATGGCAATCTCTTTTCCTCTTAGGAAATAATTACGGACTTTTTTCGATTCCGCCACCTGACTAAAGCCAGTAGTGATACTCGTACCAATATGGTTAGACTGGATATTCGCGTATAGATTGGTAACCTCTGTTCCAGTCAGTGGTTCCCGTCTGCCAAGCCCTTCTAAAATAAAGGATTGTTTATGAACAAACTCAACTTTTTGGGGATAGGGAATCGTTGGTGGACGAACAACTAACCCTTTTTCTAGTAGGATCCTCACAGTTTCGGTATCTAACTCAAGGGTTGATGTTAAGCACTTGGCATAGAATGAACGAATATCATGGCGATAGACATTCTGTAATATCCTGCCATATGTAATTAGACCACCTTTAGCCATATTTCTAATATATTTTAAGTAAAAAATATCTGAAAATAACCGCTTGGCCTTTAAGTTTACATCTTGGTCAGAAAAGCCTTGTGGAACTTTTATATCCTCCTTTATAAAAATGTCCCGAATATGCTCTTGATGTTGTTGCGACAAATCCAAAGAGTGCACGGCAACTTTTTTAATATCCTCATCATCTATGTGTTGTAAAAAAAACTTTATCATGCAAATGGACATACTCTCCGCAAGATATGAAGTCCACAAATAGGACAATTCTGCCGCCGTTAACTTAATATGTTCGTGATTTGCGCTCATCGAATACCCTCCTACCTTTATCCATTAAGGAATAATATCTCCAAAATAGATAAATATATGAACATGCTAAAAAGGAGATGCCCGTAGACATCTCCTTGAATGATTAGTAAATCGTTTGCATCCCTTTTCCAGCCACTGTCATCCATTCGAATTGACGTAGTCTTGCTTCGAATAACGTCAATGGATCGCGGAACATTTCAGGATTTGTATTTAATTTGTTCAGCATTTCTTGGTTTGCATGAATCTCGTTACGTGTTTCATCCACAGAACCATTTAAAATGATGGCCGGACTTTTGAAGAATAACGTGACATCCCGTTCCAAGGATTTTTCAAACAACTCAAATGATTGGAAGAACTGCTGATTAATCGTCGTGATTGCTTCTGAATAATCCTCATTTTCTACAAACGATTTATACTTATTATAGAGCAATGCTTTATTTTGGGAGATGGCTCCTAGTAGCTTTCCAGCACTTTTTAAAAGAAATTGCGACGGAGTCCGTCGAAGCAGAATATTGACGGTTTCCAGCTGGAATCGACTTGTCATACGATCCGTATCGCGACGCCAATCATCCAGTATCTTAAAATCACACTCCAGCTTGAGTCGGTCTTCCCCATACATTTGGTTAAAGCCTTCACCCATCTCATTTAAATATTCCTGACTTTGATTGAACTCCTCATGGCAGGTCTCAATCCACTCTTGGAAGGAGAGATAGAAATTCGGCATCACCGTTTGTTCTAAATACTCTTGAATCCGTCGATTCATTTCTTCATTAAGCTCAAGGTGAATTTTACTAAAATTACTTTCTTCCTTAATCAAAGAAGAACATTCCTGAAGCATTTTCGGAACAGTTGCTGAAATATCCTGCTGAATGGTTTCCTTAATCGCACGATAGGAACTCACAATAGCCTTCGTTTTCTGAACTTCAGTATCCCTCAGCTGATTTACGGCCCCATTTAACTTTATTAACATTTCTTCATTCCAGCGGATGGATTCTACTAGTTGATTCTCAACTTCAATCCGTTTTTGTAAAAGACTTGAAATCGTTGTCCGAATAAAATACAACAGCTTCGCCAAACGCTTATCTTCTATATTTCTAGTATATTTAATAGACTGAATAAATTTCGTTAAATCCTGTAGCTGTTGTTTTCGATCATATTGAGATGAAAAAGCAAAAACGTTTGCATCCGGTAGATATGAATGAATCAGCGACCTAGTTTCATCAAAAATTTGAATAGCTTCCTGCTCATTGTCGATCGTATCCATCTTACTCAACAGAAAATGAACCGGAATGTCAGGTGCTAACTCTTGTATTTGGGTAAGGACTGTCCGTTCCTTCTCCGAAAATGGAGAATTAGCATCAAGTACAAATAGAATTCTGTCTGCTACATGAAGATTTCTTAATAACTCAAACTGTTCATACTGGTTCCCTTTTAATCCAGGGGTATCAATGAATGCAATTCTATTTTCCTGTAAAAATTGATTAGGGTGCCTAAATTCGATAATAGATTCTAAGGCATTTCTGCGTCGATCCATACGTTCTTGGAAATCTGTAAAACCAGGTAAGATGGTGAACGCATTATCGGTAATTTCCAGAATTTCTTCTTCCTCCGCATCAGTAAACATAACCATAGAGGATGTTGAACCATCCTGTAACTCTTCTCCTAACACCATGTTAATAAAAGCCGATTTTCCGCTACCACTTAATCCAGCGATGAATATATGCTGTGTATCAAAATCACTTAACTGTTCAACGATCCATTTCACTCGATTATTTTTACCCATATCATGTGCCTCAGCCCAACTCAAGATACTGTTAAGTAGTGATAGACACTCATCTTGCTCATCAAAATGTAATTCGGTTGTACTTATTAAATTTTCGGCCTCACTCACAATCGACCTACTGATACTTTCCGGAAAAAGTTCATTCCACGAAAGAACTGCAGCAGATGAAATAACTACAGTTGATGGGTCAGCAAGTCTGAGCCAATTCGTTAATAGATCTGGAATAAAACCTTGTAGCATTTTAATGAAGTATCTTCCCTCAATTAAGCTTAAATAGGTTTCCTTATGAAGTTGAGAAAGGACAGACCAGTTACTGCCTCGATTAATATCGAGATTTAATAACAAATGATTGATTTCTGTAATCCATGTAAAATAGGATTCTTCATTCTGATAACTTTTCCACAGTGAGGTGATAAGCTGTTCAAACCTTTTCTGATCGAGGTTAAACAAGAGAATTAACGCTTGTGAAAAATAACTTGGTTGTTGATGTTTTGTTACACCTTTATCGACATACGTATTTAGCACATCAAACCATTCTACCGATTCTGTGCGTTTCGCTTCATTTACTGCTAATTCAATCGCATTGGTCCAATCCTGCTGTTCCTCAAAAAAGGCGCGGGCAATTTCGGTCACATTTGGATAATCAGGATTGGCATTAACCGTCTTTTTAATGGTAGACACTGCTGCCTCTAATTTACCTCGTTCGATATAGAGTGAAAATAAATGTAAAGCGACCTCTGTATTTAAAGTAAGATTATCGGATTTTATGGCTGTATAAATATCTTCTGCTGTAGATACTAGACCAAGCTCATTGTATGCATCTGCTGTATTTTTCTTAGCCCATGGTTCAAGTTCATCGGTGATATTTTCCCATTTAAAAATGGCTGCTTCGTAATCTTTATGTTGAAAATACACTTCACCCTGGGCAAAGCGAATCGATGATAAATCAGGAACATCCTTTTGCGCTTCCTCTTGAAATGCTTCACCCAGCACCTGAATCGGGTGAACATCCTCATGTTCATTAATGAACATTTTATAATAGGTTTTTTCTTTTAATTGTTTTTCTAACGTCATCATATTTCCCTCCAATTGCAACCACTCTATGTCATTCATATGGAAAAGAGGCACAATTATTCCATATAGTATTCGACGTATGTTCAGAATATAAGTCCCAATTATTAAGATTCTATCAGAGGTATTTTTTAAAAAGATGTCAGTTGTATGTCAATTTGGAGTCAAATGTAACTGAACATGTGAAGAATTGATTAATTACACAGATGAGACCTTCTTCCCTTTTATACCACCAGCAACGTATAATAAAACCAAAGAATAGAAGGAGAAGTTCACTTTGGAAAAGGAACAAGCATTAGTTTTATCTAATTGTATTGAAAATGCAAATCTCTTTACTTTTGAAATAAAGAAGCTTGAAACAGTTGGTGGGGTTTTACCGAGATTCCATCAATGGACAAATGGAAAAAATACATTAGCTGGATATGAAGTAAACCGCCTTGATAGTGATACAGGCTATTATTTTTTATTCATTGATTGGCATCGCAATGAAAACTACTATTTAGTAATTTATGCACATGACAAGTCCACCACCTGTGCCGAAATTAGGCAAGTTCAAGAGATTGATGGAGTACCTCATTTTATTTGGATGTATAAGCCGTTTAAACGGGACGGAAAAAACGACCAAAGAAAAGCCTTTTTTAAACAAATGTTTGGATCGACAACGATTCAAATCAAACTTCCTTCCTCTCCGCATGAGGTGGATGACTTTTTCAACCAATTGTTTAAGCTCTGTCAAAACCGGATTAAAGCCGACAAGATAGTTGACGTATTTGACTTTGAAAAATAAGAAAAGGAATGTGAAGAATGACTACCTATAAAAACTGTCAAAGCTGTGGAATGCCTCTTGCAAAGGATGAACTTGGAGGGGGAACCGAAGTAAATGGGACCAAAAGCACCAAGTATTGCAGCCATTGCTATTTGAATGGAAAATTCACTTTACCAAATATCACAGCTGAAGAAATGAAAGAACTAGTAAAACAGAAGATTGTTGAATTTGGAATGCCTAAGTTTATTGCGGGGATGTTTACGAGAAATATACATAAGTTGGAAAGATGGAATACTAATAAATAAGCAGAAAAGGAGACCGTTTTGGTCTCCTTTTTGTGGTAGTTATAATACTTTACTTAAAAATGCTTTCGTCCGTTCTTCCTTTGGATAATCGAATAATTCAATTGGTACATTTTCTTCGACAACTAAGCCGCCGTCCATGAAGATCACCCGATCGCCCACTTCTTTAGCAAAGCCCATTTCATGGGTGACCACGACCATCGTCATCCCTTCTTTAGCCAGCTGCTTCATGACCTCGAGTACCTCACCGACCATTTCCGGATCGAGGGCAGATGTTGGTTCATCAAACAGCATAATTTTCGGTTCCATTGCGAGCGCCCTGGCAATCGCTACCCGTTGCTTCTGCCCGCCGGATAAAGAATCAGGATAGGCCTCCGCCTTGTCTTCTAATCCTACTTTCCGTAAAAGCTCTAATCCTTTTGCCCTTGCCTTTTCTGCTGGCACATTCCTTACCTTCATAGGGGCAAGCATAATATTTTCAATCACCTTTTTATGCGGAAATAGATTAAATTGCTGAAACACCATTCCCACTTCGGTTCGGACTTTGTTGATATCCGTTTGCTTGTCCGTTAAGTCAACACCTTCAATACATACATGGCCGCCAGTGATGGTCTCAAGCATATTTAGACAACGAAGGAAAGTGGATTTTCCTGAGCCCGAAGGTCCAATGACAACTACAACCTCTTGAGGCTTGACCGTAACATTGATGTCCTTAAGAACTTCATTACTTCCAAATGACTTTTTCAAATTTCTTACTTCAATCATTCTGTTGCCAACCTCCTTTCAAGACGTGATAACAGGAAGCTTAAGGAGAGAGTTAACACAAGATAAATAACAGCAGCCGTTATATATGGCTCCCAAACCCGGAAATACTGTCCTTGCATCGCTCGTCCCCAATACATTAATTCTGGGGCGGCAATTAAAGCGGCCAGTGACGATTCTTTAATGAGTACAATAAATTCATTTCCTAAAGGTGGAATCATTCGTTTAAACGCTTGGGGCAGGATGATATTCCACATGGATTGGGCGTGAGTCATCCCTAATGATCGAGCAGCTTCCATCTGCCCTCGATCAATAGACTGAATGCCAGCACGGAAAATCTCCGAAATATAGGCTGCAGCATTTAATGAAAGAGTGACAATGGCTGCAGCAATAGCATTGGTACCCCCAGTGAATAAAGGTACGACTGCAAAATGTATTAATAGAATTTGCACGAGTAATGGAGTACCACGAAAAAAGGTGATATAAATACTAAAAGGTAATGCTAAGAGTTTGTTCCTCATCATTTTTCCTAGACCGATTAATAGCCCCAGGACCGTTCCAATTATTATACTGGCGATTGAAAGACCAATAGTTAGTAACGTCCCCTTTAGAAAAAAAGGAGCGTACTCAGCTAAAATATCCCAACGAAAATCCATCATTTGATCCCCCTATACAGACATGATGCTCCCTATGCATCGAGTGCGGTTGTTAGACAGTGTTGCAAAAATAACCAAAAATTGCGTAACTGCTAGTTTTGAAGAGTTACGCAATTTTATCAGTTCATATTATTTTTGGTCTTTTAGAATCTGTGTATCTGGCTCTACCTTAAACCATTTCTTGTAAATCTTTGCGTATGTTCCGTTATCAATAACTTCCTTAATTGCTTTATCAAGGTCTGCCTTAAGCTTGCTTCCCTTTGGCATCATTAACCCGTAAAATTCTTTTGCAAATGCATTTGAATCTTCGATAACAACGAAATTATCTTTCGGATTATTTTTCACATATTGTTCAACAACGGTATTATCCGCAACAACGGCGTCTGCCCCGCCACTCTTTAATTCAAGAATCGCTAGATTGTTATTTTCAAACTTTTTAATTTTCTCATTATTTTTACCTAGAAGCCCTTCAACTGCTTCTTGTCCAGTCGTTGCGTTTTGAACAGCAATGGTTTTACCATTCTTTAAATCTGCTGCACTCTTAATATCGCTGCCTTCTGGAACGAGGATCTTATTGGTAGATAAGAAGTACGGCACAGTAAAGTCATAGGATTGCTTGCGCTCATCGTTAATTGTGATGGCAGAGATACCAAGATCAGCAGTCTTCTTGTCTAGCTCCACAAATAATGGATCCCAGCCTACATGTTCCACCTTAATCTTAAGACCCGCTTCCTTAGCCACTGCGTTAATAAAATCAATATCAAAGCCTACAACTTCTCCCTTATCCTGGTATTCAAAAGGTGCATAAGCTGCATCGGTAACAACTCTTAATGTTTTCTCACCTTCGCCTCCTGTTTTACTTGTCCCACAGGCTGATAGAATCAAGAGAAATGCCACCATGAAAACTGTTGAAACTAATTTTAATTTCTTCATTTCTAGACCTCCATTATTTTTTTATAAAAACAATTTTACCAAATAATAATAATATTTTGAATATAAATGATTATAACTTTTTTTGTGTTTATATTCAATCGTTATAATTTTCTTACTATAGTAATACACTAATGAACTACCGTAATAAAGTCTTTTTGTAATTAGGCATCCGCCGTTACACCCCTAAGGTCCCGGCATAATTTATAGGGTATATATCATGTTAGGAGAGATGCCCAATGAACCCTTATGGTTATTATCAACACCCACAAATGCCGATTGAGTATCATAGCTATGTTCCAGCTGAGCAAATGACTTCTTATGTAACACACGATCCTTATGTAACACAAGACCTTTATGCAACACACGACCCTTATGCAACGCAAATTCAATATGACCCAAATCGCCAGCCTCAACAGCTTGAGCGTCGAGTCAATCAACTTGAAAGACAAAATGAGCGTCAGGAAAGAGAGATTAACCAGCTTCAACGAGATGTGAATCAGCTTCAACGTCGTCTACAACGAGTGAATCAACGTGTTCGCATTCTTGAAAGAAGATTTAACATCCCATTCACTCCATTTGATGGAGAGTATTAAGGTTATTAAGGAAGAACTAGGCATGTTGCCTAGTTCTTTATTTTTGTTGCCTGCTGAATTAATCTTCACCCTTTACGCCAGAAAGTTGTTGGGGACTAATTACCGTTCCACCTCTTTTTCATCCTTCACGGGCACTAGTCACCTGACTAGTTACCCTTCCATCATTTTTTCATCCATCATGGGCACTAATCACTCCGACTAGTTACCCTTCCACACCTTTTTCCCCAATCAAGTGCTTTATTCACTCCTACTTTTAAGAAATCTTACATAGTTATAAGCGTTTCTCCCATTGTTTTTCACCATCAGGAAAAATCCTGTTACCTTTTCTTACACAGTTACTGACAAAGGGTACAAATTCAGATAAGTTTTTCAATATAAACACAGAAAGGAAGATCCTATATGTATCAAAGACAAGAGATTCAATTAGCTGAAAAGATTCTTCAGTTAGATCGGTTGAGAGATGAATTATACGAAGAACTAATGAAGGTCATGGGCTCCCAAGCAAACGACCTATTAAGAAAACTACAAAATTATTAGAATCATGAGGAGGGGGAAAATTGGCCACTCATTTACGTAAAGGTCTCGAACGGCTAAAACAATTTTATATAAAAAAATTAATGGAGTCGGAACAACAAAGCGGCACACCCGCCAAGGAGCTTCATTCCCTTACCATCAGAGAACTCGCAAATCTTTATAAAAAAACATACCCCACTAATAAGTAGTATCACTTCTACTCATATGACCTTTTCAAAATAAATTATGCATTATAGTACCAAAATCCAGTCCGGTGTGAGAAAATCTAACATATAATGTAGTGTATATTACGAATTTTCCAACTATAACACGAACGGGTGTGGTGAGAGGCTAAAATGGGAAAAGATTTGTCTTATAAAGATAAGAAGGTAATCACCATTGGAATTGTTAGAGATCTTACTGGTCTTTCAGAAAGACAAATAAGATATTACGAAGAGCGGAAACTTATTTTTCCTGAAAGATCAGCAGGAGGCAGCCGAAAATTCTCTTTTTCCGATGTTGAATTGTTAATGGAAATCGCCAATAAAATCGAAGACGGTATTCAAACTCATGAAATTAGAAAAGAAATGCTTCGCGATCAAAAGAAAATCAACCAAGATGCGATTCGCCGGAAGATGATCCAAGGACAGTTGAATGCTCAATTTGGTATTCGGAAAAATTAAATTCCTATTTATTGCCTTGACTCCTTGTTAGGAGCAAGGTTTTTTTATGCTTAGATTCCCCTATCAACCTACAAAAATAGCTCATCCTTCAAAAACCATGTTAGATAACCTTACAAACTTATAGATTCAACCACTTATTCATGTAAAAATACAACTACACTAAATGTTATAAAAATTAACATTATTCTAAAGGGGGAGAAAAATGGATACTTTATTTTTAATGAACAGTTTGTGGGTAATGGTTAGTGCTGTACTCGTTATTTTAATGATCGGAGGGTTCATCCTTCTTGAAACCGGATCAACAAGAATGAAGAATGCAGGACATATTGCTGGGAAAACCATCCTTACCTTTGGAATAAGCTCCATTGTGTTCTGGGCAATAGGGTATGGATTGATTTTTGGGAAAGGAAATCCCATCATTGGTTTTTCCGACTTCTTATATTCTGGGTATGATATCAAAGGCTTATCATTATCTGGCTCGGTTTTCTTTTTATTCCAATTAGCTTTTGCAGGAATTTCATTAACCATCGCATTTGGCGGATTTGCCGAACGTGCTAAATTGAGTGCCTACCTTGTCTTCGCCGTACTTTTCTCGGTTATCGTCTACCCTCCAATCGCTCACTGGATTTGGGGAGGCGGCTGGTTAGCTGAACATGGAAAGCAGGATTTTGCAGGTTCAACGGTTGTTCACTTAACAGGAGCAATGGCAGCTCTTGCGGCTACTATTCTCTTAAAACCTCGGATTGGGAAGTTTAATAAAGATGGTTCAGCCAATAACCTTTCCGGTCATAACCAAGTCTTCACTGCGTTAAGCGTATTACTTTTATGGGTAGGCTGGTTTGGATTTAATGCAGGTAGTACCCTATCCGTTGACAAAGGATTTTTCGGATTCGTAGCCATTAATACAAATCTAGCAGCTGCAGCTGGAACGGTTGCTGCCATGATTATTTCTTGGATAGTATTGGGTAAAGCTGATGTACCTATGATGTTAAACGGCGCGTTAGCTGGTTTAGTTGCTATTACAGCCTCTTGTGCATTTGTTGATACATGGGCTGCTGTTCTAATCGGCTTTATTTCCGGCATTCTAGTTTTTTATAGCATTCGATTCTTTGAAAGCAGAGGAATTGATGATCCAATAGCAGCCTTGTCTGTGCACGGAACGGCTGGTGTATGGGGGACCCTATCCACTGGGTTCTTTGCAACAAAAGAATTAGCTACTGTTGGAAAGCCAGGGTTATTTTACGGAGGAGGATTCCACCAGCTGGGCGTTCAAGCACTTGGCGTATTCACTTGTGCAGCCTTCGCCTTCATTGTTTCGTTTATCTTACTCGCCCTAATGAAAAAGTTTATGAATGGACTGCGTGTAACAGAGGAAGAGGAAATCATCGGCCTCGATATGAGCGAGCATGGCAGCTATGGGTATCCAGAATTGCTTACAACTGAGCAAAAGGTAAAAGCTCAATAAGAAAAGCGGAAGCGCCTTGATCAGCCCCGACAGGCAAATGTTCTTCGGCAAGAAAAGTCGCTCTTTGACTTTACTTGCCGAAGGTTATTTGACCCGAGCTGTAACAATCATCGCTTTATCAAGCCATGATTGTTACAAGATACTCAAGGGAGATTATTCAGGATGAAAACTGGCTAGGCGCTGGAGCTAGACAATTCTCGAAGTAGAATATTAAACTTTTGTTTTTAATTACTTCATTTGGCGAGACTGACTCCCATTCATGTGGGTCAGCCTCTGCCTTTTTCATTTTTGAAAGGAGGTGGTAAGAATGGATTCTACAACATACGAAAACATAGGAAATTATAGAAAGTCTCATATACTACAAGTCTCACATGATCATTTTCAATTAAACAAACTACATCATCAAATTTTGACTAAAGTTTTAGAAACAGCCATCAACCAAGTTTCTATTCGCTATGGCCCACCGCCCTCTCCCTTCTCTTTCTTCGTCATGGGCAGTGCCGGCCGCCAAGAACAATCGATTTGGAGCGACCAGGATCATGGGATCGTTTATCAGGATCTAAGTGAGGAGGGAAGGCCCTACTTTTTGACACTTGGAAAAGAAATCTCAAAAGGGCTTTATCAAGCTGGCTATCCTTATTGTGACGGGGGAATCATGGCAGGTAATCCTTTTTGGTGTAAATCTATAATCGAATGGCAGGAACAACTTGCGAACTGGACATTGGAAGCCTCCTGGGAGTCCATCAGATATCTGCTGATTTTTCTTGATGCACGGTCAGTTTATGGTGAAGGTGAGTATGTGAGAGTGTTAAAAAGCCAAATCTATCAAACGATTAACAAAAATCATCTTCATACAAAATTACTCAACAATACATTGCATCTGAAAAAAGGAATAAACGTGTTAGGCCAGCTTTTAGTAGAGACACACGGCCCCCATACTGGTTCATTAAACCTGAAAGAACTCGGCTTTCTACCCTATGTAAATGCCGTACGGTTGGCAGCTATTAAAGAGAAGGTGTTGGAAACATCCACTCTAACGCGATTAGAAAAAATACATGCGACATGGATGTCTACTAAAGAAAGAGAGTCCTATATCAATCAATTTTCACAGTTGCTTAACTACCGGCTTTTATTTTGTCATTCAAGCGACTATGATTCCGGTCACTACTTGCCCATCAACCGTTTATCGAAGGATCAAACGAAAGAGATAAAAGAAATTATAAAGAGTGGAGCCACCCTCTATCATACCGTTAGGAAGTTAATAGAGAAGGAAGATTATTGTGGGGATGAATGAGATGATCCAATTTTTCAAACAAATATCGGGTAAGCTGAGCCCTACTATTTATGCAGGGGTACAAGGGCAATCGACCCCACAGCAAATCGCTTTTCTTAGACAGTTACAAAGAGAAATGAAACAAAAAAGCACCTTAGACTCCCCTCTTAACGAATTGAAAGTAGTCGTGTTTGATTTAGAAACGACTGGATTTTATCCCGAAAAGGGGGATCAAGTGATTTCAATTGGAGCTGTGAAGATGGTGGGTTGCCAAATCAAAGAGAAAGAAACATTCTATTCCTTAGTTCAATCGGACCTTCCGCTTTCAGAGGAAATTTCTACTCTAACTAATATCCAAGAATCGGAGTTGCGAGTAGCAGCGCCTGCTTCAGATGTCTTAATCCAATTTATCCAATTTATTAATAGTGATATTTTGATCGCACACCATTCAAATCATGAACAATCCTTTATGCAAAAAATGACTTGGGACCTATTAAGAACAAAATTTAATCACCGAATTATAGATACCTCGTTCTTAATTCGACTTTTTAACCCCTCTATCAAATCTTTACCCCTTGAAGAGGTTTGTACTCAATGTGGAATTGAAGTAAGAAATCGGCATCACGCCCTCGGGGATGCGATGATGACGGCACAAATTTGGGGTTACTTTTTGCGGCAGGCCCAAATAGAAGGATTTCGTAATTTACAGGAGGTATATGAATACCTCGCTAAAATAGGTTAATAGAAAACACTATCCTAAAAGTGTTTTCTTCTATCATTATCATTAATATTTTTAATCATTTCAATCGCGACCCTCTTATATTTTTTCGCCCCAACTCTCTATTTAAAAAATTTTTTTAAAATTTTTTTCCCTCCTTTTTCCTATAAGAACAAGAATGAAAACGCTACCAATTATTTTGACTGTTTTGAATTGTCAGATTTTAATGTTGACCATGTTATCTTTTGGTTGTATGATTATCGAAAATAATCATCTAAACATTTACACAGCCTTTGCACATCACGTTTTCGACGATGGGCAAGGGAATTCTTTTTAAAAAAATATTTAATCATTTAAAGCGGTTTATCCCGCATTAACGGGCAGTAAATTTTCATGATAATAATAAAACCAAGAAGCATAGTTAAAATAACTGCCCGTAAATGCCCGATTGGTTCAACTAACAATCATTGGGAAAAAGCCCCCAATGATTGAAGTTTCACGTTATCACTAAAGAGGAGTGGTTAGGTTGGGAAGTCAATGGATATTCCTTGGCGGCGAGTTCGTCAAGAAAGAGGATGCTGTTATTTCAGTATATGATCATGGTTTTTTATATGGAGATGGAGTATTTGAAGGCATTCGCGTATACAGCGGAAACGTCTTTAGACTCGATGCTCACCTGAAAAGACTGTACGAATCAGCTCAATCCATTATGCTGAATATTCCATATACACAGGAGGAAATGACGCAATTAGTTGTTGAGACCGTTAGAAAAAATCAGCTGGACAGCGCCTATATTCGTGTCGTTGTTTCACGTGGTAGAGGAAATTTAGGCCTGGACCCTTCATCCTGCTCCAATCCAAACGTAATCATTATTGCTGAGGAACTAACCATGTATCCAAAGGAATTTTACGAAAATGGAATTAAAATAGCCTCCGTAGCTAGCAGAAGGAATCGCCCAGATGTACTAAGTCCACAAATTAAATCGCTTAATTACTTAAATAATATCCTTGTTAAATTAGAAGCCAATCAAGTAGGGGTTCAGGAAGCCCTCATGTTGAATGACCAAGGTTATGTAACTGAAGGCTCTGCCGACAATATCTTCATTGTAAAGAATGGTGTCATTTACACCCCTCCTGTTTACTTAGGAGCTTTAGAAGGAATTACTCGGAACGCCATCATTGATGTGGCAAGAGCCAAAGGGTACGAAGTGAGAGAATCACCGTTTACTAGACATGATGTATATGTGGCTGATGAAGTGTTCTTAACAGGAACAGCCGTTGAAGTCATTGCTGTAATTGAAGTAGATCGCCGGGTGATCAAAAATGGAAAACCTGGTGAAGTTACGAACGAACTATTAAAAGAATTTAGACGAATTGTCACAACAGACGGAGTGGCTTGTTACCCTGAAGGTGCAAACCATGCCATTGTCAGTTAGGAGATAGATACATGCGAAGCGATATGATTAAAAAGGGAATCGACCGTGCCCCCCACCGCAGCCTTTTATATGCAACTGGGGTGAAAACGAGTGATTTAGAAAAACCGTTTATCGGAGTTTGTAACTCGTTTATTGAAATTATTCCCGGACATAAACACCTTAATCATTTCGGTGAGATTGTAAAAGAGGCCATCCGTGAAGCTGGTGGAATTCCTTTTGAATTTAATACGATTGGCGTTGATGACGGAATAGCGATGGGACATATCGGCATGCGCTATTCCCTCCCAAGCCGTGAGATTATTGCCGACAGTGCCGAAACAGTTATTAATGCCCATTGGTTTGATGGTGTGTTTTACATTCCAAACTGTGACAAAATCACACCTGGAATGCTGATGGCTGCCGCAAGAACGAATGTCCCCTCTGTTTTTGTTTCAGGTGGTCCAATGGAAGCAGGTGTATCTCCTTCCACAGGGAAAAACCTCTCTCTCACTTCGGTGTTTGAAGGTGTCGGCGCCTACCATAACGGAACAATCAGTCAGCAGCAGCTGCTTGAAATTGAAACTCAAGCCTGCCCTACTTGTGGTTCATGCTCTGGAATGTTCACAGCAAACTCCATGAACTGCCTCATGGAAGTGTTAGGAATGACGGTACCTGGAAATGGAACGATCGTTGCTACTTCTGAAGAAAGACATGAATTGATTCGCCAGGCGGCTAAACATTTAGTTGACTTGGTGAAAAAAGATATTCGTCCTCGTGACATTATTACAAGAGAAGCAATTGATAATGCCTTCGCTTTAGATATGGCAATGGGTGGTTCAACGAATACCGTTTTACACACATTAGCCATTGCACATGAAGCCGGTATTGAATATGATTTGCGTGATATTAACAAGATTGCTGAAAAAGTGCCTTATTTGGCAAAAATTATGCCAGCATCTGATTATTCAATGGATGACGTTCACAGGGCCGGCGGGGTTAGCGCGATTATCAACGAGCTTTATAAACTCGAAGGTGCGCTACATAAAGACTGCTTAACCATTACCGGAAAAACGCTTGAAGAAAATGTGAAAGATGCAACAATCACTAATGAAATGGTCATCCGTACGAAAGATAATCCATATAGCCCTGTTGGAGGCCTCTCCATCCTCTATGGAAACATTGCTCCAGATGGTGGTGTTATCAAGGTTGGCGCGGTGGATCCATCCATTAAGACCTTTCTGGGTGAAGCAATTGTGTTTGAGTCACAAGATGAGGCACAAGAAAACATTAATAACGGAACAGTAAAATCAGGTCATGTTGTCGTTATTCGTTACGAAGGTCCAAAAGGCGGACCGGGCATGCCAGAGATGCTTGCACCTACTTCCGCTATCGCTGGCCGAGGCTTAGCCAAGGAAGTTGCCCTCATTACAGATGGGCGTTTCTCAGGCGCCAGCAGAGGAATTTCTATCGGCCATATTTCACCAGAGGCCGCTGAAGGTGGTCCTATCGCTCTTGTTGAAAATGGTGACAAAATCCTCATCGATCTTGAAGGTCGTTCCATTGAACTTCTTGTTGATGATGAGGTGTTAGCTGAAAGACGTAGTGCATGGGTGAAGCCAGAACCAAAAATTAAATCTGGCTATCTAGCAAAATATGCAAAGCTTGTTACCTCTGCTAATACTGGCGGGGTTATGAAAATATAAGATTTCGCAAAAGTTTGATAGACAAAGGGATTCTCTAGTACCCCTCCCCTTCCACAGAGAAGTAAAGGTACTAAACCATTCGTTCCATCCTTGACAACCAAATACGATAAATCGATGACGGGAAAAAAGGAATAAGAATATGCATTTACAGAGAGCTGGGGTTGCTGGAAGCCCAGTAATGCACCTTATTCCGACATCATCCCTGAGTATTGGGCTGAACGGTTACACTTAGTAGGCTCAATCAGGTGTTGTTTCTTAACACCTGTTACCAAAAGAAGCGTTATTCTATTTGTTGTCGCTTCATAAGGCGGTATTCGTGAGAATGCTGTAAAACCGGGTGGTACCGAGAAAAAGAAGGCCTTTTCTCCCCGATTATTCTGCTATTGATGTTCTTCATTGCAGTCTATTCGGGGAAAACAGGGCCTTTTTTACTATTTTTGAGGACTTTTAATCTTTATCTACACATTTTTGAGAGATATCTACACAAATTTAGAACTTATCTACACGATTTTGATGGATATCTACACATTTTCTAACTTTATCTACACATTTTTGCAATATATCTACAAATCTTCCAAAGAGTTGAGAAACTCGACCTACTTTATTTTACAAAACCACAGCCATACGCTGAGTTTTTCAAATATTCAAATATCCACAAGGAGGGATTACGACGTGAAAGTAGAAGCAAAAAAGCTGGAATTCCAAACCAGTACTGAACCCAAAACTGGTGCCGACCTTCTAATCGATTTATTGAAGCAGGAAGGTGTTGATACGTTATTTGGGTATCCGGGAGGTGCAGTCCTTCCAATCTATGACGCCATCTATCGGGCAAAAGGAACCATCAACCACATCCTTTTCCGCCACGAGCAAGGTATGATTCATGCTGCTGAAGGATATGCCCGGATTACTGGAAGACCTGGAGTAGTCATTGCCACTTCAGGTCCAGGAGCTACTAACCTGGTTACTGGAATTACAGATGCTATGATGGATTCCCTGCCACTCGTGGTATTTACCGGGCAGGTTGCACGAAGTGTCATCGGAACAGATGCCTTCCAGGAAGCTGATGTGATGGCTATTACAACACCAATCACCAAACATAACTACCAAGTGCAATCCATAGCCGATTTGCCAAGAATCGTGAAGGAAGCTTTCCATATTGCTTCTACCGGCCGACCAGGTCCAGTCTTAGTCGATATTCCAAAAGATATCTCAGCAGGAGTATTAACAGAAGAACCAAAAGAAGCGAGTATTCATTTACCAGGCTACCAGCCAACTACCAAACCAAATCCTTTGCAGATTAAAAAACTGGCAGACTCTATTTCTAAAGCAAAGAAACCTGTTGTACTTGCTGGAGCAGGAGTTCTTCACGGAAAGGCTTCAGCTGAACTGACTGCACTTGCTGAAAAATACGACTTACCAGTAGTCACCACGCTATTAGGATTAGGCGCCTTCCCTGCTGACAGCCCGCTCTCTTTAGGAATGGGTGGAATGCACGGAACGTATGCGGCAAACATGGCTTTGCATGATTGTGATTTACTTATCAATTTTGGCGCACGGTTTGATGATCGCTTAACAGGCAATCTGAAACACTTTGCACCACATGCAAAGGTAGCTCATATCGACATTGATCCTGCCGAAATTGGAAAAAACATACCAACTCAAATTCCAATTGTTTCTGATACACGCGAGGCGTTAATGGAATTAGCACAGCATGAAGTCGAACAACCGGAACACCAATCATGGCTTGCAACCCTCCAACAGTATAAACAGGAATATCCGCTTTGGTATAAGCATGATCCAAATGGAATGTGTCCACAGTGGGTCATTGAAGCCGTGCATAAGGTAACAAATGGAAACGCCATTGTTGCAACCGACGTAGGTCAGCATCAAATGTGGGCTGCACAGTATTACACCTTTAAGCAACCGCATCGCTGGATTACATCAGGTGGACTTGGAACCATGGGCTTTGGCTTCCCTGCAGCCATTGGGGCACAAATTGCCTCACCAGAAAGTACAGTTGTTGCAATTGTAGGAGACGGCGGTTTCCAAATGACCCTTCAGGAATTATCGGTCATTTATGAAAGAAACCTTCCTGTAAAAATCATCATCGTTAATAACGGGGCACTCGGAATGGTTCGCCAATGGCAAGAACTACTCCATGGAAACCGTATTTCTGAATCTATCCTTCATACCCAGCCTGATTTCGTCAAGCTGGCTGAAAGCTACTCGATTCGCGGTGTTAAGGTGAACACTCAGGAAGAACTCATTACTGTCTTACCAGAAGTTTTTGCACACAATGGCCCAGTTCTTGTTGATTGCCGCGTGCTTCAACAGGAAAAAGTGTTTCCAATGATTGCACCAGGCAAAGGAATCCATGAAATGATTGGGGTGAAACCATGAAACGGATCATAACAGCCACTGTTCAAGACCGAAGCGGTGTACTAAACCGGGTCACTGGCCTCCTTCAAAGACGTCAATTCAATATTTCAAGCATCTCTGTTGGGCCGACTGAAACAGAAGGCGTCTCCAAAATGACCTTAGTTGTCGAAGTCGAAGACGACCAACGTCTTGAACAAGTGACGAAACAATTAAACAAGCAAATTGATGTATTAAAAGTCTCTGATATTACGGATAAAGCGATTGTTGCTAGAGAGCTCGCTCTCATTAAAGTAGCCAGCAGCAGTCAGCTCCGCAGTGAGATCAATGGAATTATTGATCCGTTCCGTGCCTTAATTATCGATGTCAGCAAAGATAGTCTAGCCGTCCAAATCACTGGCCGTCCTGATAAAATCGATGCCTTGATAGAGCTGCTCCGTCCATACGGCATTAAAGAAATTGCCAGAACTGGACTGACTGCCCTCCAACGAGGTCATCAGCCACAAGTAAACGAACTAGCTACTTACTCACTATTAAAATAAAAACTATTCCTGAAAGGATGATTCATAATGGTAAAAGTACTTTATAACGGAGATATTCAAGAGGCAGTTTTACAAGGGAAAAAGATTGCAGTAATCGGATATGGTTCACAAGGTCATGCACATGCCCTGAACTTAAAAGAAAGCGGCTTTGATGTAGTGGTTGGTCTAAGAGGCGGTAAATCATGGGATAAGGCAGTTGAAGATGGTGTTGATGTTCGTTCTGTTGCTGAGGCAACAGCTGTTGCAGATGTGGTCATGGTTCTTCTTCCAGACGAAATGCAGCCTAAAGTGTACGAAGAAAGTATCAAACCAAATCTAGAAGCAGGAAACGCTCTTGTTTTTGCCCACGGCTTTAACGTTCACTTTAGCCAAATCGTTCCTCCAGAAGATGTGGACGTATTCCTAGTAGCACCTAAAGGTCCAGGACATTTAGTACGACGCACATATACAGAAGGCGCTGGTGTTCCTGCCCTTTATGCGGTTTACCAAGACTACACTGGTCAAGCGCGTGAAGTAGCTCTTGCTTACGCCAAAGGAATTGGTTCTGCTCGTGCAGGCGTGTTAGAAACGACTTTCCAAGAAGAAACAGAAACAGATTTATTCGGAGAACAGGCTGTCCTTTGCGGTGGTACAACTGCCCTAATTAAAGCAGGCTTTGAAACTCTAGTAGAAGCTGGATACCAGCCTGAAGTTGCGTACTTCGAGTGTTTACATGAATTGAAATTAATCGTGGACCTTTTATACGAAGGTGGATTCGAAAACATGCGTTACTCGATTTCTGACACAGCACAATGGGGAGATTTCGTTTCAGGACCACGCGTGGTAAATGAAGATACAAAAGCCCGTATGAAGGAAGTATTAAAAGATATCCAAACTGGTGTGTTTGCAAAAGGCTGGATCCTTGAAAACCAAGCAAATCGCCCACAATTCAACGCCATCAACCGCGCTGAAAACAATCACCAAATCGAGACTGTTGGCAGAGAGCTTCGTGCATTAATGCCTTTCATTAAAAAGCCAGTAAATGCAAAGAAAGAAGTGGTGGTAAATGGTTCACGTTAACATCTTTGATACAACCTTACGCGATGGTGAGCAGTCCCCAGGTGTGAATTTAAACCAGCTCGAAAAGTTAGAAATTGCGAGACAGCTTGAACGATTTGGTGTAGATATTATGGAGGCCGGCTTCCCGGCTTCCTCACAAGGAGATTTTGAAGCAGTACGAGCGATTGCCCAAACAATTAAAAACGCATCCGTCACAGGCTTGGCACGCGCGACAAAATCAGACATTGACATTGCGTGGGATGCCTTAAAAGATGCAGCTGAGCCAAGATTGCATGTGTTTCTTGCTACCTCCCCTATCCATATGAAATATAAATTAATGAAAACACCGGAACAAGTGACACAAACAGCGGTCGATATGGTCGCATATGCGCGCCAAAGATTCCCGCAGATAGAATGGTCTGCAGAGGATGCTTCCCGCTCTGACCTTGATTTTCTCGTTCAGATTATTACAAAGGTTATCGATGCAGGAGCAACTGTCATCAACCTTCCAGATACAGTTGGTTATACCACACCGGAAGAATATGGCCGCATGTTCCGCTACATTAGAGAAAACGTACCTAATATTCATAAAGTAGCCCTATCCTGTCACTGTCACGATGACCTAGGTATGGCGGTAGCAAATAGCCTTGCTGCCATAGAGAATGGCGTGACACAAGTAGAGGGCACGATTAACGGAATTGGTGAACGGGCTGGTAACGCTTCTCTAGAGGAGATTGCTGTAGCCTTAAACATCCGAAAAGATAAATATCCTTACACAACGAATCTAGTATTAAAAGAAATCAAACGTACGAGCGATCTTGTCAGCCGTTTTACAGGCATGTTGGTTCCTCCTAACAAAGCGGTTGTTGGAAAAAATGCCTTCGCCCATGAGTCAGGAATTCACCAGGATGGCGTGTTAAAAAACACCTTAACCTATGAAATTATTACACCTGAATTAGTTGGGGTTAAATCCAATGATTTAGTCCTTGGAAAACACTCCGGCAGACATGCATTTAAAGACAAAATTGAGCAAATGGGTTATACCCTTTCTCCTGAAAAACTAGGTGAAGCCTTCACTGCTTTTAAACAATTAACCGACCGGAAAAAAGAAGTAACGGACGAGGATTTATTTACAATTTTAACTGATATCCAAACAACATCAGTAGATGTGAAAAAATACGAGCTTGTTGCTTTCCAAGTACAATACGGTTCAGCCAATCTCCCTACTGCGACGGTAGCGTTAACTACTCCAGAAGGAATCCGTGTAGAAACCGCGCGTACAGGGTCAGGAAGTGTTGAGGCGCTAATGAACACATTAGAAGCCCTCATTAAAGAAGAAATTCATCTTACTGATTTTAGATTGAGTTCAGTTGGCCAAGGCCGGGATGCCCTAGCAGAGGTTCACGTGAAAATGACCGTTAACGGCAACAAAGTAAGCGGCCGCGGTTCAGCACAGGACGTCTTAGAAGCATCAGCCAAGTCATTCTTAAACGCAGTCAACCGTGTTTTTTATACCCACAAAGCATTAGTGAAAGAAACAGCTATTTCATAGGCAGGGATAAGGAACAATGTTCATTTTTAAACCCTGTTGATTGGAGCGGAAGACGCGAAGACTCCTGTGGGAGTATGGTTCAGGGGAGACCCCGCAGGCGCTTTTCTCCGAGGAGGCTCGCCGAGACACCCACGGAAAGCGCAGCGTCTGGAGCGGAAATCAACAGGCAATTTTAACAAAGCTATTACTTAAAAGCTAGGGTGTATTTCAATGCCCTTATCTTACAAAAAATGAGGAGGTTGCTCTAATGAAAAAACATATTGTCTTACTTCCTGGTGATGGAATTGGTAAGGAAGTCATTCATTCAGCAAGAGAAGTATTAAGTGCCTTAGCAGAAGAATATAATCATTCATTCAGCTTTGAGACCCATGAAATCGGAGGAGCAGCCATTGATCTTTACGGCACTCCCCTTCCAGAATCAACTGTTGATGCCTGTAAACAGGCAGATGCTGTACTACTTGGAGCAGTAGGTGGGCCTAAATGGGATCAGAATCCTTCCCATCTACGACCAGAACGTGGCTTGCTTGGCATTCGAAAGGCCCTTGATTTATATGCAAACTTACGGCCAATCAAGGGATTTAAAAATCTCCTCCATGCATCACCATTAAAGGAAGAAGTGGTATCTGGCAGCGACCTCCTTATTGTACGGGAATTAACTGGCGGCCTTTACTTCGGGACACCAAGTGAACGCCGTGACAACGGAAACGTAGTAGTAGACACACTTGCTTACACACGTAAAGAGATTGAAAGAATTGTAGATAAAGGCTTCCAAGCTGCACAGCAGCGGCGCGGTCACTTAACTTCTGTTGACAAGGCAAATGTCCTTGAATCAAGTAAGTTATGGCGAGAAGTGGTCGAGGAGAAAAAGGCTCAATATCCGGATGTTGCAGTTGAACATGTGTTAGTTGATGCAGCGGCAATGAAATTGATTACAAACCCGACTCACTTTGACGTCATCGTTACTGAGAATCTATTCGGAGACATCTTAAGTGATGAAGCATCAGTCATAACCGGTTCGCTCGGCATGCTTCCATCTGCCAGCTTACGTGAAGATGGGGTGGGCCTTTATGAACCTGTTCATGGCTCCGCACCTGATATCGCTGGAAAAGGAGTGGCTAATCCAGTTGCGATGATTTTATCAGCTGCTCTCATGCTACGTTATTCCTTCCAATTGGATGATGAAGCGAAGGTCATTGAAGACGCGGTTCAGTCTGTACTTGATGCTGGCTTCCATACGGGGGATCTCCAAGTGACAGATGGGCGCCTTGTAGGAACAGTAGAAATGACAAAACTGATTGTAGATTACATTAAATCACAGAACGCATCCAAGTGTATCGCCAGCTGTTATTTTTAATAGGTGAATCAGAATCCGTCAGGCTTGTTCTTTAACAATTGCCTGGCGGATTTCCTGCAAATTTTTCAATAGCAAAAATCTATGAACGTGAGGAAGGAAGCTATGCAAACACCAAAAAATATTATCCAAAAAATTTGGGAACAGCATGTAGTCCATCAAGAGGAAGGAAAACCGGATTTATTATATATCGATTTACACCTCGTACATGAAGTGACCTCTCCTCAAGCATTTGAGGGCTTACGAATAAATGGACGTAAAGTCCGCCGTCCGGATCTTACTTACGCAACGATGGACCATAATGTTCCTACCCGACAACGTCTTGTCATTAATGACCCAATCTCTAAAAAGCAAATCGATACCTTACAGGAAAACTGTCAGGAATTCGGTATTACACTTGCTGATATTCATCATCCCGATAATGGTATTGTCCATGTCATTGGTCCTGAGCTTGGCCTCACCCAGCCTGGAAAAACAATCGTTTGCGGGGATAGTCACACCTCTACACATGGTGCATTCGGAGCCCTTGCCTTTGGAATTGGTACAAGTGAAGTGGAACATGTACTTGCCACTCAAACGCTTTGGCAGGCACCGCCAAAAACCCTTAATGTAAAAGTAAACGGCAAACTTGGGGTTGGTGTAACAGCAAAGGACCTCATTCTAGCTATCATCGGCAAGTTCGGCGTCCAATTTGGAACTGGTTATGTGATGGAATACACAGGTGAAGCGATTCGATCCTTATCCATGGAAGAGCGAATGACTGTCTGCAATATGTCGATTGAGGCTGGTGCGAGAGCGGGTCTGATCACTCCTGATGAAACTACGTTTGAGTATTTACGAGGACGCCGCCATGTGCCACAAGGAGAAGCATTTGAAGAAGCTGTTGCTAAGTGGCAATCACTTGCGACAGACGAAGGCGCAGCTTATGATGCTGTGGTTGAAATTGATGCAGCGGAAGTCGAGCCACAGGTGACGTGGGGAACAAATCCTGGCATGTGCATTCCTGTTACAGCTAACGTTCCAAGCCCAGATGATGTTGATAGACCAAGCGAGCAGGACGAAATTAACCGGGCTCTTGAATATATGGGACTTACGGCAGGAGAGCCTATCTCCAACGTTAAAATTGACCATGTTTTCATTGGTTCGTGTACAAACTCCAGGTTAAGCGACTTACGAAAAGCGGCTGAAGTCGTGCGCGACAGAAAGGTTAGCCCTTCTGTTACCGCTATCGTCGTGCCTGGTTCATTTAGTATAAAACTGGCTGCAGAGAAGGAAGGCTTGGATGTCATCTTTAAAGAGGCAGGCTTTGAATGGCGAGAGGCCGGCTGCAGTATGTGTTTAGCAATGAATGATGATATCGTTCCTGCAGGCGAGCGCTGTGCCTCCACTTCTAACCGAAACTTTGAAGGGCGACAAGGAAATGGCGCACGGACCCATTTGGTCAGTCCAGAAATGGCTGCAGCTGCTGCAGTTGCAGGTCATTTTGTTGATGTCCGTCAATTCACTGCTCAGGAGGTTATGTAGCATATGGAACCACTACGCATTCACCAAGGACTTGTTTGCCCATTAAACAGGCCTAATGTAGATACAGATCAAATTATTCCGAAGCAATTTTTGAAGCGAATTGAACGCAGTGGCTTTGGTCAATACCTCTTTTATCATTGGCGCTTTGATGATGCGGGCAATTTACGGCCTGATTTCCCTTTGAATCTGCCAAAATATCAGGGTGCCTCCATCTTGGTTGCTGGTGAGAACTTCGGTTGCGGCTCATCCCGTGAGCATGCACCATGGGCCGTGCAGGATTTTGGCTTTAAGGTAATCATCGCACCAAGCTACGCCGATATTTTTAAAAATAATTGTGTGAAAAATGGAATTCTAGCCGTTCAAGCAAGTGAATCACAGGTACAAACCATTATGAAAAATGCTGAAGCCGAGGGCTACAAGCTAACGGTCAATCTTGAGGAGCAAAGAGTGTTTGATAACTCCGGATTCGAGATGACTTTCGATATCGCTCCGTATCCTAAACAAATGCTTCTTAACGGTTGGGATGAGATTGGGGTTACTTTAACCTATGAGGATAAAATTAAGCAATATGAATTGGCACGTTAATTTGAATGAGCCTGGGAGTCCAGGCTCATTTTTTCTATGTGACCGTTTCCTCTTTCCTTCAACCAGTTCGGTCGCGTAGACCCTTTCTATGTGACCGTTTCCTCTTTCCTTTAACCAGTTCGGTCGCGTAGACCCTTTCTATGTGACCGTTTCCTCTTTCCTTTAACCAATTCGGTCGCGTAGACCCTTTCTATGTGACTGTTTCCTCTTTCCTTCAACCAGTTCGGTCGCGTAGACCCTTTCTATGTGACCGTTTCCTCTTTCCTTCAACCAGTTCGGGTTCGTAGACCCTTTCTACGTGACCGTTTCCTCTTTCCTTCAGCCAGTTCGGGTTCGTAGACCCTTTCTATGTGACCGTTTCCTCTTTCCTTCAACCAGTTCGGGTTCGTTGACCCTTTCTATGTGACCGCTTGCTTACTCTATAGCTATTTTGTTAAAAGACCGCCAAATAAGATGAAAAGTATTTCACGAATATCAACAATCATACAAAACAGAGCTTTTTCAATAAAAAAGAAAAGCTTATCCCCTTTTTCGGAGAAAAGCCCTGGTCTTATAGTGTTTCTAATATATTTTTATTATCCGATTCCTCATCAAAGGAAAGTACATCCTCCACCGGCTGGTACGACTCACCATAGAAATGCTTATCCTTATAGGTGTGGATCATGTCATATGTTTTTTTCATCGCTTCAAAAATCATTTCTTCTGTTTCATCATTTGGTGCCCAGTACAGGATTTCCATCCTGTTAATTTCATTCGTTGCCAATGACCTTCTCTCATAACCAATCGACACAGCATGCTCGAATTTTTCCCGTTTATAAAAATGGAGCCTTTTCTCCGTATCGCTGTCCTCATAGTTTACAGGTTCTACTTCTAAGATAATTGGTTTTCCTTTTTGTTTCAGCTTCTCTAAAAGTTTATGCCCCAGTCTCTGACCCCGGGCATTTTTTGATACAAATAAATAATCGATAAAAATAAAATTATCTAGTTCAACATACATCAAGACATGATTAGGCCCTTCATCTTTATGATAGATTTCGGAACGTTCTTTCAGCAGGGTCTCCATGTGCTCTCGTGATTTCATCTCTTCGACAGGAAAATATTGATTCAACTTTTCATACCAATGCATGGGATTCCCCTTTCATTCTTTCACTTACTCTAAAATTCAGGTAACTGATCGAGATTATTTTCCTTGATACCATCAGGTTCACTTCGGATAATATCTCTACCATATTTATGAAAGACATCAACGTGCGCCACATTTCCAGCCTTCGCTTCATCCAATGCTGTTACATAGTCCAATTCTCGTCCAGTGTTTGTTTTAAAGGCAATAATATCTCCATCCTCATTTTTTCTAACGGCAACAAACGCTTCTTTACTATCAGAAGTACTCTGATTTGCCTCAAGCATGGCTTCTTGTTCACTTTGCTGCTTATATTCTTGATAAATTTTTTCAAAATCCTGTTGCTCCATTAATTCCACCTCCGAACATTTGTTAGTATTTTTCCTTTTGATAAAATTATCCCTCGTCCTGAAATTGTCAAAAACTGTTCACACTTGTATTCCCCTAATAAATTTCACCTCAAACCTCACGTGGTATAATTTACCTAATCGGGGTGATAAAATGGAACCGTCAGAAGGAAATGCATGGTTTTACATTCGAGATCATCAACAACAGGGACCTGTAGGTATATTTGAATTAAAAAAATTGTTAGAACAAGGTATTTTAACAGCTGAAACGTTTATATGGACAAAGGAACTAGAAGGTTGGCAAAGGGTGAAAAGCCTTAACCTATTTCCTGACACTATCTTGAAGTCCGGAGAGAAGGATGAATCTCCGATTAACTTAGCAGGTGAATGGGAGGAAATCAAAAAAGAAACCTATCCAAATGGAAGACCCGTTGTCCGTTACCTGGCACGATTTTTTGATCTCTCCTTGTTTTCATTGTTTCTCATTACATTGGTATCCGTCTTCTCTCCAAGATTTATCGTTGAATCTTCAGGAATCGCCATTTTCATGTTCAGTCTGGTTCTCTATATTTTAGTAGAAGCAGCCATTCTCTCTATTTTTGGAAATACCTTAGGTAAGACCATACTTCATGCAAGGCTGCGAATGGTCAATGGCGAACATATTGACTTTTTTACGGCCCTTAAGCGAAGTATCTTTGTAACAGCAGCCGGAATGGGGTTTGGAATCCCCTTAATAAATTTCATTTGCTTTTATTTTTCTTATTTCGATCTTAAAAAAAATGGAAGGTCCACATGGGACAATCAGATAGGTACAGTCGTTTTATACGGCAACGTAAGTTTCACACGGATCGTATTCGTCAGTTTGTTTCCGATTTCTCTACTAGTCGCTGGACTGATCGTCTAAAGTAAATTATTTTGTGAATGATTGAACAAAAAAATCCACCCATCATAATCTCAAAAACAAAAGCCCTCCATAACCATAAATGGAAGGGCTTTCAAATTTCTCTTCTTGAGAAAATAATTCTCTTCGAACCCCAACCTAAACCTATTAGCGTGATTCCCCTTGTTCAGTGGGTATACTAGTAAATAAGGATATTTTTAGGAGTGAGAGGAATGATTTCTCTAGATAAATCGCACGACCCTCGAAATAATGCTGAGATGCTTGCACGAATCACAGGAATACAACTGGATATAAAGCAGGCGGTCAGCGAAACAGAAGAATTATTTGATCAGCGTTTAAACAAAGCGGTTGTCCCTATAGCTACTAAGAAACCTTTCCAACCGTCACCCTTTTTTAAAAAAGTAACAGAAGGCTTATTTCGTCTACTAGCAAAACCTTCACGTCTTTTAAAACCCACGAGAATCTTAGTTGATGATGAAGGAATGGTATTCCCAGATTGGAAGGATACGCTTGATACAGAATACATGCGATTGAAAAAGCAGATAACCCGTGAAGTAAATGTCATGGATTTTGGTGCAGTTGGGGACGGTATCACAGATTCCAGTGCTGCTTTTCAAAAAGCAATTGGTAATGGACGGGTAAAAGTCATTGTCCCACCTGGAGTTTTTCTTACAAAAGGGATCAAACTGCCCTCATGGACATGGCTTGAAGGTTCCGGTAAAGGGGTTACTACGATTAAGCTCAACCAACAGGCCCCAAAAGGTACAAGATTAGTAACCAACGCTAACCATTGGCGGGGCAACCATCATCTTTTCATTAAGGGCTTAAGTTTAGACTGGAATGTTGAAAGGCTCGGGGAAGTAACAAAAACAAGTTCCTGGGGGAACCATTCGAGCTGCTTAACATACGCAAATGTGACCTATGGTTGGGTAAAGGATGTAGAAGGAATCAATCCTGGACTTCATTGCTTTGACATCTCCTCCACCCTTTACAATTACGCCGGTGATGGATACCGTGCACGTGGTGGCAGTAAGTACGTTTGGCTAGATAATGTTACCGGCTATGGCTTTGGTGATGACGGAATCACCACTCACCATAGTGATTATGTTTGGATTTCTCATTCGCATATGTGCGACCCTAGTGGACGAGCCCACAAAAAAGGCTATTCCAATTCAAATGGAATCGAAGTGGATGATGGATCAAGAAATGTGCTGTTAGTGAATAATTCATCTGCTAGATGCTTTGGCGGTGTAGAAATTAAAGCCCATCAAAATTCCTCAGCAGCCTCAAATGTGGTAATCGTGGGTCATATCTCTGTCAATGATAACCGTTCCTTTAACTTCCGTCATATCGGTCACCATAAAGCTTCCGATGCTGAATCACTGACTGCTTTTAACATTTTGGCAGTGAATCTTGCTGCCATTGCACCTGTTTTTTCAACGTTATACGAAGATTCCACACCCCGCGGCATGGTGATTTCTGCTTATAAAAATGTGGTGATTAACCATTTTACTTTAATCGGAGAAGCTAATTACGACTATCAAGGAAATCCGGTAATTGCTGTTCAATATCGTGCTCGAAATGTGCTTCTAAACAACATTTCGTTTAAAGATTTTACTCATGCTGGAAAAAATATTAAAGTTTATGATGGCGGCAATCGTGCTGATTCTATCAAGTTCGGAAATATCAAAGTTTTTCAACCTTTGAATAATTTAACAAATAATAAGCATTCTAAGATGTGTTTAGGAGGTGAAAATTTTGTCACATCAATTGAATGCAAATGAGAAGCAACAGGCTAAAAATAATCGTCAAGGCTCCGGATCAGAATATCACAGAGAGCATGCGGGTAATGTTGAAGGCTACGGCCAACCGCACCCAGTTAATGGTGAAAATACTATGACAAATAACAAGGAATAATCTATTTATGAGTGAAAGAGATTAAATAAATAAACTGACGTGTACCCATTGTACACGTCATTTCTTATGCCTTTTTTCAACCTCTAATTCATCGACAAGCTTTTCTGCCACTCTACGGTATAAATTACTCATATGAACAAGCGAAGAAATCATCAACACTTGTTCAAGATAAGCAGAATCCTCACTCTGTAACGACGTAATTTCTCCTTTTACTTCCATTACCCTTTGCTCGATATCCTCTTTAAAATCAACCGCGTTTTGGCTGGTCAAATGAAGATAACTTGTATAAAAAGATTCAACATCCAACTCTTCATTTACAATCATCTTATTAATCCCATCAAGGGTAACTTTAATATCATTGATCGAAAGCGCCCCTTTTAACTGGTAAATCAGACTAATTAGAATGAGATGCTCTTTGGAATATTTCTTATTTTGAATTGGAAAAATTAACTTCCCTTTTGCATAGTTATTGATCATTGTCTTGGTGAGAACCTTTTCGTCCTCATTCCGTTTTGTTTCGTTAAATTTACTTTCAAATAATTGAATGACCTGGTCCATATATAAATCAATCTTTGGAATCTCATCAAAAGTTAAGTTCGTCTCCAAGCCAAGCTGGTTAATAATTTGGTTAATATGTTCCATTCCGTAAACCCCGCTCATCTTCATTATATTTTCATTATACATAAAGAAATAGTTGTTGACTAGGTGTAATTACACGAGTATCATTATAAGTAGTTATTAAAACTACATGTCGCGTTAGGAGGAATTAATATATGAACAATTATATTCGTGAACCCATTAATGGACTGACTCACTTAGCTGGAGCAATTTTAGCCTTTGTTGGACTCCTTGCAATGGTCATCAAAACCGCAATGACGGATCCCTCCCCACTGGCTATTACAGCAGTCATTATCTTTGGGGTTAGCATGATCCTCCTTTATTCCGCTTCGGCCACCTATCATATGGTTATTGCTCATGACAAAGTAATTGCTTTTTTGAGACGGCTCGACCACTCAATGATATTTGTACTGATTGCTGGAACATATACCCCTTTCTGTTTTATCAGTTTGAACGGAAAAACGGGTGCCATTCTATTTTCGATCATCTCCAGTGTTGCCATTAGTGGGGTTGTTTTTAAAATGGTGTGGTTTACTTGCCCGCGCTGGATCTCTACTGCATTGTATATTGCCATGGGCTGGATGATTGTTTTTGTTTTTTCTCCCTTAACAGGAAGCTTAAATCCAATGGGTTTAGTATTACTGATTCTCGGGGGGATTTTTTATACAATTGGCGGGGTAATATACGGGGCAAAACCGAAGTTCCTAGAAACGAAATACTTAGGTTTCCACGAAATTTTTCATATTTTTATCTTGCTAGGAAGCCTGGCACATTTTTTCTCTGTGTTTTTGTATGTCATATAAGGCTTTTTTCGCAAAAATTGTTGTTATTCATTACTTAGCTTTTCCATTGCCGACTTTTGACTTGATTAATTTCTTCCATACTGTCCAAAGTTGCCTTACCTTCTGACAGTGTTTCTCTGGTTTCTGCCAACTCTGTCCGAAGTTGCCTTGCCTTTTGACAGTGTTTCTCTTTTTTCCGCCAACACTGTCCGAAGTTTCCTTACCTTCTGACAGTGTTTCTCTGGTTTTCGCCAACTCTGTCCGAAGTTGCCTTACCTTCTGACAGTGTTTCTCTGGTTTCTGCTAACACTGTCCAAAGTTGCCGATTAAGTCCATATAATTGTGTAAAAAGAAAATAGGTCATCATCATGACCCGTGTTACAATGTTTTCGACCAAGAA
>NZ_JBDGJV010000017.1:29936-129864 GCF_057656715.1 Neobacillus sp. Soil_C_43 | reverse complement strand
TTCGTCGCTGATAACATTGTAGCCATGAGGAATTAATTTGACTCATTTTCTTTTTACACAATTATATGGACTTAATCAGGAAAAAACCAATACCTTGTTAAAAAACCAAATAACTTCAGTCAAGGAAGGACCAGAAAACCTTAATAAGTACTATTAAATAAATGTCATCATTCTAGTAGATCATTTATTTATAATAGGTATCGCTTGTACTTCCAACAACCGTTAGGTGCTTCTTCAAAACTCTACTAAAAGTCCGTCTACTTAATTTTCCGTTGCACCACTCATAGATGCTTTGGGTAGTAACCTTTCGTTCTGGAAATAACAGCTGAAACTCCTTTACATTCCTCAAAATAGCTAGTTCAATCTTTTCACGTCCCCCACACTTTCCGCATACAAGTTCATTGTACGATTTAGAAAGCTGAAAGGAATGACAAAAACAACAATACATCCCTTTTTGCTGCTGTTCATAGGTATACTCAGGTAGAACAGTATGTGGATTCTTAGTTTGGTGTAACGAGAGTAATTGCTGGGCTAATTTCTTGTGCCCATCATTCAACTTTGACGGTGTGTTATCTATAGTTTTCAAGAATTTATCCACTTGGGTTGGAAAGATAGCAGGCAGGTCCATGGGTGCTTGGTATAAGGTGAATTCAGGGTTGATGAAGATAACGAGAGGCTCAACAAGGTAGTTTAGCTTGAGGTTTTGTAGCAGTTGGCGGAAAAGAAGCGAACTCCTTTTTAATTGGTCGAAAGGATTCTTCCATTCTCGATCAGTTTTTACTGCAATAAATTTATGATCTTTTATGTAAAAATCCCCTTGAAAATTTTTAATATCTAATAGATGGATACCCCCTTGTGAAATAATCAATTTATCAAGTTGAAAATGGGAGTTACTTACTTTAAGAAGCAAGCTATTGATAATATATTTTTCTTCTTTAAGGAGTTCTGCCATTTGGTCAAACTTCTTTTCCCCTTCAAAACCTTTTTCAAGGTTTAGATATTGGAATTTTTCTTGATCAGTTAACTCCATTCGCGTATTTAAGTACCGCATAGCCAATAATTCATCCGATTCATATAGGTTTTTTAGTATCATATGACACTTCCTTTCATAATTCTTAATGCTAATTTTACAAAAAATTATCGAGATACGATTTAAGGAATATGAATATTCTGTTAACATTTTAACGAGTTAGATTACTAGAGGAGGATTATATGAAACTATATCTAATTATTAGCCAAATCCTATTTGCACTTTCTTTGATTCCCTGGTTTGTCATTTGGGGATTGTCATTTATGAGCTTCGATAGTGGGGTCAATATAGCTAATGGCTCTTTTGTTCTCGCCATTACCTTATATCCGATTGCTGTGATCATCTGTTCCATCTTAGCCTGGGTGTTCCGTGTGAAAAAGAAAAGGTCTTCAATCATAATTAATTTACTTCCAATGCTATGGATATTAGCTTTTATTGGCTTCATGGGATTGAACAATTAAAACGTCGTTAAAAAAAACAACCTGTCTCTAAATTGGGAGACGGGTTATTTGTATGAGTGTAGTAATTACTATTAATATGAATAAAGGTGCAGTATTATATAATATGATTCATAGATTAGCAGGAAAGGATATTGAGATGAAATCTTATAAGAAACTAGTTGCATGTGCCTTGGTAGGAATGGCCATGCTAATGTATGGAAAAGCTCCTGTAAAGGCATCAGCCGTACTAGGATCCGATGTAACCAATTATATTTCTTCTAGAAGTAACACGGTTTCTGTTGGCGTTTACGATGCAAACACAGGAAAAACATATACATACAATCCGTCAAAAACCTACTATACTCAAAGTGTTGTGAAAATTTCAATTATGGCTGACGTACTGTATCAAAAAATCCCTATTACTAGCAATGTAAATTCATTATTAACTAGAATGATAGAAAATAGTGATAACAGTGCGGCAAGTACGCTATGGCGACAGCTTGGAAGCGAAACAAATGTCCAGCCCTTTTTTCAAAAAGTAGGGATGACAAGTACCAGTGCAGGTACTGGCGGTTGGTGGGGTCGTACCACTACAACTGTTTCGGACCAACTTACCATAATGAAATATTTTGCCTATCCCAATGCCTTATTAACGGATTCCCAAAGAGCATATGGTCTAAATCTTATGCGGAACGTAGTGTCAGACCAACGCTGGGGGACAAGCTATGGAATTCCATCAGGGGTTAGTGTAGCGTTAAAAAATGGCTGGGTCACTACTGGAAAAAATGTCAATAGTGTGGGGTACATTAATGGGCAAGGGAAGAATTATGTTATTGCTGTTCTGACAGCGAATAATCCATCCCTATCCTATGGAATCGATACCATTAATAAAATATCAAGTTTGGTTTGGAATGAATTTCAACCGCAGGGTTGGGTATTATCGAATGGAAAATGGTATTATTACACAACAAATGGAAAAGTTACTGGCTGGGTTCCCTATAAGGGGCAATGGTATTACCTTGATTCAGCAGGTGTAATGAAAACTGGCTGGTTAAAGACAGGGAACACATGGTACTACTTAAATAAAGATGGCTCCATGAAGACTGGCTGGCTATATTATGGTAAGGCCTGGTATTTCCTTGATCAATCCGGAGCAATGAAAACCGGCTGGATCCAAACGAATAATAAATGGTACTACCTTCAATCTACCGGTGAAATGAAGACCGGCTGGCTGCTATCAGGCAGTGAGTGGTATTACCTCCAGTCCTCTGGTGAAATGCGTACAGGATGGGCTTTAATTAACAATAAATGGTATTACTTTAATCATTCGGGAGTAATGGAAACCGGCTGGCTCGAAGTATCAGGAAAAAAATATTACCTTTCAGAAAGTGGAGCGATGGTGACCAGCTGGAAGGAAATTGAAGGAAAATGGTATTACTTCAATCAAGAGGGGCAAATGGATGCCGATACGGTCATCCAAGGTTATAAACTAGGTTCAGACGGGGCATGGATTCAGATCAATTATGTTGCTTTAGGGGATTCGTTAGCAGCAGGAATGACTCCACAAGGGCAAGACAGACCTGTGGTAAATGGAGTAGACCCAGACTGGGGTTATCCAAATTACATTGCCAAGGATTTTACAAAATCGTATCAACTGCTCAAATTTGTAAACCTAGGTGTTTCCGGATATAAAACGGATAATATCATAACAGATTTAGAGAAGGACGCTGTTCAACAAGAAATTAAAAGCGCCACTCATCTTACTATTGATATTGGGGCCAATGATTTGCTTCCGGTGGTACAAGAGGATCCACTGGCAGCGATAAATGAAATTCCGGTCATTGCTGGAAAAATCAGCACCATTCTAGGAACCATTGATCAACTTAATCCCAATGTTAAGGTATATGTTATGGGCTATTACAACCCATTCCCATATATAACTGATCCACAACAAAAAGAGCTGGTAAATCAATTAGTTCAGGGTTTTAATGCTCAAATTCAAGCCCAGGCGGTTCAACATGGGGATGCATTTGTTCCAACCGTTCAAGCGATAAATGGTAGTCATTTTGCAGATTATATTCCAAATCCGCAAAACATCCATCTAAGCTTACCAGGTTATGAAGTAGTAGCCGGGGAATTTTGGAAGGTTATGCAGTAACAGAAGTAGTTTTTACTAAAATGAATATTAATTAATGAAAAAAAGCGGTGCTTTAAAGGGTAAAGGGTTCCGTTTTGAGGTGCATATTAAATAATTGACAACAAAAATGGCGTGCGAACTGACAGCAGTTTTGCACGCCATTTTTACGTTAATTAAGTCACAGTTAACATTGAAACTATCTTAACTATTAGATGGGTTAATTAATTAAACTTGTTGTCTATTTATTGAGTGTCTTTATCGCTTTTGTACTCCAAAATATCACCTGGCTGACATTCCAAAGCCTTACATATCGCTTCTAATGTTGAAAAACGAACCGCTTTTGCTTTCCCATTTTTCAGAATGGAAAGATTCGCCATAGTTATTCCAACCTTCTCCGAAAGTTCTGTTACGCTCATTTTTCTTTTTGCTAACATCACATCAATATTAATAATAATTGCCATATCCTCCACCTCAGACCGTCAAATCATTTTCTGATTTTATGTTAATCGCTTCTTGCAAAAGCCTTTGGAGAACAGCAGCAAAAACTGCGATAACCAACGAAGCAAAAGGGATGACCATTCCAACAAATATGAGACCCGGGGCATCGTCTTTATCTGCCACGAGATAATAGAGCGGCAAGCCTAAGACATGCAAACCGCAGATGGAAATAGCGCAGTATTTGATCCTCATTAAAGTTCGAACAGACAATTCAGAGAAAGCAATGTTCTTGTCTATATAACTTAACAGTTTAAAAGCTTGATACAAGGCAATGTAAAAAGGTAATGACCCTCCGTATAAAAGGATGAAAATGATATATTTTATGGAATGAACCCCTAAGAATTTTGCTACCGCATCTGCCAGTTCAGGAACCAGAAATATGCACAAAGCGAGAACAGGAATTCCAATGAGAATAACAGCTATCTTCAAAAATAATGTGGTTGCAATCTTCATAAAAAACACCTCTCGTATATTTCAAAATGTTAATTGTTTTTTGGCTGTGAATCCAAGACATTCTTTATAGGTTTTTGAAGTACGTCCACAATGGCTGCGATAATACTTGTTGCCAAGATGCCCATTAGACCTAGAGATATTGGACCTGCTGCATCATCACCTGTGAAATGAACACGAACCCTTAAATAAACTATTGCTAAAAAAATGAAGGAAATGACAGTAAAAGTGCATTTTTTAATTATCTTTAAAGTTTGAAGAGATAACTCAGAGAAAGCATTATTCTTCTCGATATAGGTTAAAAGTTTAAATATTTGATACAACGCCACAGAAAACGCAATACATATTCCATATGCACAGACCAAAAGTGGATATAGCGAATAATCACCTGGGCGCTCTATCGCATCTCTTCTGGCTGCTTCAGGCAAAAAATATATACACACGGAAAGCATTGCAATTCCAACAAGGAAAATAATGACCTTTAAGAAAATGGTAGAACCTCTTTTAACATTCATTTAAAACACCTCACTTATTTCATGATAATACGAATTTAACACATAGTTTATCGTTTTACAATAAATTTATATTGTATTTAATTGTATTATTATTGTTATTGAAATATTCTTTTGCAAAAATAAAAAGCATTTCTCATTACAAAGAAATGCTCTTACATTAAAAAATTAAATTACAACTTGTTCACTAAAACTGATCTTTTTAATAAATGCATATTTAATTACTATTGATTGAAATGACGTTTAAACTGACACCCCACAACGGAACGGTTTATTTAAAGGGCACCGCTGTTTTTTGCATCAAGCTCCTTAAGCAAGTTTCTTCTCTTGTTGGTCCAAGCGATGGCTGAAGAAAGTGAGCAAACTCGCACAGATCGCTACCAATCCACCGACAAGTGTCACATTGATTAAAGTGCCTTCATGGTAGACAATTCCGCCTAATGCCGAACCCAAAGCAATACCAACATTGCTTGCGACAGGCATCAATGAAGCAGCAAGTCCTGTTGCTTTTGGTTGATAAATACCTGCAAGGTCGATTAAATAAAGCTGCGTAGATGTGGTTAAAAGAATGGCCATTAATGACATCAAGCCGATGTTTACCAAACCAAAGATAAAGTTATCGGTCGTCCAGTATAGAGCAATCAGGACAAATGCTTGTACGAGGAAAACAAACCGCAGGCGTCCGATCGGATTATGGCTGGCAATTTTACCAGCAAGGATGTTGCTAAAAATAGAAATAAATCCGTAACCAAACAAGATCAAACTGATGGAACTACTTGGTGCATCCATCTGCTTTAAAATCGGTACAAGATACGTAAATACCGCGTACGTTCCTCCGAACCCAAGAGATGGGATAAAGAAAGCCATTAAGATTCGTGGGTGTGTCAACAAAGAGAATTGATCCCGCATCGAACTACGGTATTGGCTGAGTTTACTTGGTAAGTTGAAGAAGGAGGCCACAAATGCCACCCCACCGAGAACGGTTGTTAATATAAAAGTGGCATGCCAGGTGTACCATTCAGCTATGACCGTACCAATTGGAACTCCAACCACATTTGCTAGTGTAAACCCACCGAAAACGAAGGAGATTGCAATGCCCCGTTTGGCAACTGGGATGGTTTCACTGGCAACAATCATGGCAAGTGAGATTAATACCCCTGTTACAATCGCTGTCACCATCCGAATGGAAAGGAGCATAAGGTAACTTGTCGAAATGATGCTCAAAGCATTTAAGACAATAAATGTTCCGATTAAAAACAACATCCATTTCCGCTTTGGAAAATGGCTTGTTGCTGACATCACGATGGGAGTAGCAATGGCAAACGTTATGGCAAACGCAGAAACAAGTGTGCCTGCCTTTGCATTTGTTATATGAAGGTTCGAGGAAATATCCGTTAAGATCCCAACGATCACAAACTCGCTTGTCCCGAGAACAAATGTTAATAAGGTAAGTGTGAAAATAAGAAACCAATGTTGCTTAGATAATGCTGTGACTTGCATAAATACCTCTTTTCTTGATGAATGAAAATGTAATAGGATAGGTAAACAATTTACTCATCATACCATAAAACAATTTTACGAAGGAACCCTTGTATTTAAAATAAATGCTTGAATTATTTGGGAGAAAAAGCGGTTTTTGGGTGTACTTAGGATACTGTGGGATGATTTCTCACTTTTTTACTAAGTTTAAATAGTTTATAATTATTAGATAATAGTAGATAATTGAATCTATAAATAATTATAATAGACTAATGAGTGTTTATTAATGAGTCAGATAAGGTGTGTTCTTAGATGGCGCCCTTATTTTTATGATATCTAAGCTAGAGCGACTACTTTTTTTGCAAATATACGGAGTAAGGATGGTTGTCATGAGCAACGTACAGAAAACAGCAGACGTTATCTTAATTGGTGCCGGGGTCATGAGCGCAACTTTGGGTTCATTACTGAAAGAGTTAGCACCTGAATGGGAAATCAAAGTGTTCGAGAAACTTGAAAATGCTGGAGAAGAAAGCTCAAACGAATGGAATAATGCGGGGACGGGTCATGCTGCACTGTGTGAGCTTAACTATACTTCCGAAAAACCGGACGGATCTATAGATATTAGCAAAGCAATAAATATTAATGAACAGTTTCAGCTTTCTAGACAGTTTTGGTCTTATCTTGTAAACAAAGATCTCATTCGTGATCCACAGGATTTTATCATGCCAATTCCTCATATGAGTTTAGTACTAGGGGAACAAAATGTATCGTTTTTGAAGAAAAGATTTAAAGCGCTATCAAACAATCCTCTGTTTCAAGGGATGGAATTTTCCGATGACCCTGAAAAACTGAAAGAATGGATTCCGCTGATCATGGAAGGCCGTACATCGAATGAACCAATAGCGGCTACAAAAATCGACTCTGGAACAGACGTTAACTTTGGTGCGTTAACACGCATGTTGTTTGACCACTTAAAGACTCAAAACGTTGAAATCAAATACAATCATCAAGTGGACGATATTAAACGGACTAGTGACGGCTTATGGGAATTGAAAGTGTGGAATATGGCTACCGGTAACATCGAACGCCATACAGCCAAATTCATCTTTATCGGAGGTGGGGGTGGAAGTCTGCCTCTATTACAAAAAACCGGTATTCCTGAGTCAAAGCATATCGGAGGGTTCCCGGTAAGCGGACTATTTATGGTATGTAACAATCCGGAAGTTGTGGAGCAACATCATGCAAAAGTATACGGTAAAGCCAAGGTTGGCGCTCCTCCAATGTCCGTGCCACATCTTGATACAAGATTTATCGATAACAAAAAATCATTACTGTTTGGACCGTTTGCCGGTTTCTCACCAAAGTTCTTAAAAACTGGTTCGAACTTGGATTTGTTAGGTTCTGTAAAACCAGATAATCTTCTCACAATGCTAGCAGCAGGTGCAAAAGAGATGTCTCTGACAAAATATCTGATCCAGCAAGTTTTGTTATCGAATGAAAAGCGTATGGAAGAATTACGTGAATTTATTCCGAATGCCAAAATGGAGGATTGGGATATTGTGGTGGCGGGCCAACGTGTGCAGGTAATCAAGGATACTGAGGCTGGTAAAGGAACACTTCAATTTGGTACGGAAGTTATTAGTGCCGCTGATGGCTCGGTTGCTGCGTTGCTCGGAGCTTCTCCGGGTGCATCTACTGCCGTTCACGTAATGCTTGAGGTATTAGAAAAATGCTTCCCACAACATTTTGAACAGTGGGAATCGAAAATAGTAGAAATGATCCCTTCTTATGGCATGTCACTAATGGACAATCCAGAGATGTTCAAAAAAATTGATACATCCACAGCGCAGACGTTGGGTCTGAGTGTGAAAGAAATGGTTCATAGTTAATTCTTTAGATGTATCATTCAAAATAAAACATAGAATCCTTAATCTAGCTATAGATTGAAGGTTCTTAATGGGTTATTACAAAAGAACAAAAAAATCAGGAAATCAATAACGATTTCCTGATTTTTTTGATTGAGATTTCTTAATAGATAACTACCGGCTCGTAGGTACTGAGGTTTTCATACACGATTTTCATGACATTTGGCGGTGTATTGACGCAGCCATGCGATCCTGCATTTAGATAGGCACTGCTTGACCAATTTGATCGCCAGCTGGCATCGTGGAACCCTTGTCCGTCGTTTGTAAAAGGAGCCCAATAATTAACTTTTACAGAATAACTTTCATCTCCACCCAGCTCTCTGCCTGTTAGTGTGGAAGGTGATCGTTTATAGAGGACATACCACACGCCTTTTGATGTATCATTACCGGTGTTGTGTTTGCCGGTAACTACATTTGTTGTGACTACTAATTTACCTTTTTTGTAAATCCAAATCCGCTGTTCAGCAATAGACACTTCAGCATATGTATCGCCAATACCACTGTTCATAGTCGTTTCATAGCCGTATCCTTCATTTTTCCAGCCATGCCCGATAATATTAGAAGCAGCAATGGATTTCTCTCTATTTTCAAACGCTGCCTGAATCTGTGCGGTTTCTTTTTCCACATCTAATGCCCAGCCGTACCCTTGTCCTTTTACTGGAACAACTGAACCTGAATGGGTTTTAAAATTGAAATTTTTATTTAAAGTGGATTGAGTATGATTAATTTCAGCAATCTTATTCTTAATATCACCCGCGTCAATCGTTACCTTCATGTCTTTTGACACTGAGGCATTTTTAATTAGTTCGCTGGCATTTAGTGAATAAACTTTATCCTGTACCTTATAATCTACAGTTTGCTGAAGGAGTTCCTGCAGCTTTTTCTCTTCATTTTTTACAATTTCACTGTCTTCCATTATTGGTTGTATGAAAGCAGAATTCAGACGGATTTCACTTGTATATTTATGATTCTCATAGTCTTTTAATAGATTAGCCACATCATATTGTTCTCCGCTAATGCTTTTAGAGACGACAATTTTACCTTGTTCTAAAGTAACCGCTGCATCTTTAGGCACTTTTAATTTCTTATTAAGGGAGACCAACTTTTCTTCCACTTGGTTTTTCAGCGTATGGCTTCGATACTGATCCGTTTGGTCAGGCTGTATTGAAAAGTTCTTTGCTTTTGATGATGGAAAAAATGTCCGTTGGTTGCTTAATAGTTTTTTTACAGCAGGCAAATCTTTATCTGAAAATACCATCTTCGTATCTTTTCCATCTAAGATTTGTTGATCACCGACATAAACAATGTTTTTTAAATCAGTTGTTTTTAATTTTTTCAGAGCTTGATCAGCGGTTAGACCCTTAACTTTTATACCATTTATCTTAATCTGGGCATTAAAGTGGGTTGCCTGATAATAGCTGATTGCACCCAATATGACTGCAAAAATAATGATTATGCTGGTTGTGATAACCTTCCAGTTCGAAAACCGCTGTGATGATTGTCTCCGTGGTATATTACTTTCTTCCGTATTTAATGAACTTTCCATATAAAATTCCCCCCGCAAAATGGTGGACTTGTTTCAATGTTCACCAACTTTAAACTGCATCCTAAGATTACAATTATATTACATTATTATAACTTTTGATTACTATTGTACAAGATGTTTTAGTCGAAGTTTGTCATTATTTGTTTGGTTGGAAAAATTTAATATTTTTTTGTTGGTTTCACAATTATATTTCCGATTTTATAAATAAATCAGAAAGACTTTATAAATACTACTAATTAGAATAAAAACTACCTTGAAACTGGGGATTATATCGATGCCCAATTATATTGTTTACTTAGTTTTACTATTAATTAGTACTATTCTTTTTGTGCTCTCATGGAGAAAAGCAGCAAATAAAAAATTGATTATTTTATATTTGTGTATGGCTGGTTCCATTTACTACTTTGAATTTGTCATCCTTGTCATCCTAAAAAGTTATGAGTATGTACCGGGAATATTTAAAGATCCCTATTTTGACAATGTTTTTGGAGCTAATGTATCAGATGGATTTATTGTTCCGTTAGCAACCGTTTTTATAGCTGTTTTTGATTTAAGCATAGGCTGGATTGTATTTATCGTCTTATGCTTTATAGGGATTGAAGAACTATTTTTGGAATTGAACGTTTATAAACAATTTTGGTGGAAAACAATCTATACAGCACTTAGCTTGCCCATTCAATTTGCATTGGGAAAATGGGTTTGGTATCTCATTCGGTTTCACTCTAATCGGTTTATTGTACGTTTAGGGACTCTTTACTTTGCTAACATAACGATTCAAGCTTCTTTTTTATATTACTTTTCAGCTGTTTTTGGTGTGATCTACTACAGGGTAAATTGGTTTGACGAACCGACAAGAGGGCATATTGCTTTTGCAGCAATGTTTGCTTTTGTAGCTTCCATTTTTTTCGCCTTACTGGTTGTAACTAAAGCTAGCCATCTGTGGAAAATGGTATTGATTGTGTGTGGTGCAGCACTAAACGTGATGCTTTACAAATGGGACATTCTTTATGTATCTGGATATTGGGTGTTAGTTATATTAACACTGGCTCAAACAAGCTATCTTTTCATATTGATTTATTTCCAGAAAGTTCTTGAAGAGGCATAATTAGAGTTTCTGAGGCCCTACTTAAGGTGAAAAAAATTGATGTAGCTGTTTTGGAAAAGGCTAGTATGGAAAAATATTAAAGTCAGGCATGAAGGGAAAATTGGAGGTCTTGGCGGAAATTTTTGTCCTTCAAGCATTCCTCCTATTAAACTTGAATCTTCCCAAAAAGAAAAAGCTGACATATACCTTTGTCAGCTTTTCCAAGTTAAAACATAAATCGGGATACCTGTTCATCTCCGATAATTAAACCATCAATTTCTTGGAAACCTGCTTTTTCATATACGCGTTTTGCGTGTTCATTAGTCGGGACATAAGATAGCGTGATGGTTTGATGGCGATCCTCTTTTATATTCCGAATATCGTCTATCACGAGTTTAATCGCCTTAATACCATAGCCTTTGCCTTGATGCTTTTGATCAATCATCATGCGATAAATCCAGTACTCATGGTCGTCTTCGTCAATTCCAAAAAGCGTGAAGCCAATCATTTCCTCGCCATGATAGATTCCTTTTGCATAGAAATTTTTGAGAAAATTTAACTGGGCAAGGGATACCGCATTGGATGCCACAAACTTTACTTGATCCTCCCGAACGCGTAGTGAAATCGCCTTCCACCAATTGTCTTTTGTAATCATCTTTAAATGCAGCATACTTTTCCTTCCTTTCTAAAATACAAAATCCAAATGAAAAGGAGCCTGGCTAGGTACAAACATGCCACGGCTCCTTTTTAAGTCATTCTTATTCTTCTTTATAAAAACGCTCTCCGGTTTCCGCGTTGAAGTAGACTACTAATCTTTTACTTGTAGTTGGATCGATAGATACCTCATTTGTTCGGACAAAGCCTTTAGGCACCTGTTGACCATGTTTTGTTTTGAAGCGGCGGTCCCAAATGAGCCACGATCCGACGATAAGAATAATCAGAACTAACAGTTGGATACCGTAAAAGCTAATAACCCATTTCATTGGTTATACCTTTTCCACAATAACAGCTGTTCCGTAAGCTACAATTTCACTCATATTTTGGCCAATTTCACCAGAGTCAAAGCGCATCATAATAATCGCGTTTGCCCCCATTGACGTAGCGTTTTTCACCATACGGTCGATTGCTTGTTTTCTGGCATCTTCAAGCATTTCTGTATACTGACTGATTTCTCCGCCGATCAGCCCCTTAAAAGAAGCAACGATATCTTTCCCAATTCCTCTTGCCCTAACGGTTAATCCAAATACTGGACCTAATACTTCTGTGACTTTATGATTAGCAATATTTTCGGTTGTTACAATAATCATATGAATCCGCCCCCTAACAAAAATAAATACTACACATTTATTTTACTTGGCTTTGGATATAAATACCATTAATTATTATGTCACTTAGTTAAGCCTAAATTATGGTATCTTTAAAGATTCTTTTAGAGTTACTTGGTCTTTTCCATTCAACAAAAAGAAGATTTAAAGCAATAGCAAGGTAAACGGCTATCGGAAAACTGATGGATGCATCCCAAAAAATGGAGAAGGGGATGACAATAATTCGAAAGGAAACAAAAACCCATGTGATGGCATAACTTCTGAGAATCCACGTTTTATGTGAGGGTATTCTTTTTTGGAATCCTCGAAGGACGCCCATAGCTGTTGTTCCAAGCCAAAAGGCATTCAACACGAGGAAGGCAATCATAGTTGACCGGCCACCTGTAGAAAAGAGAGAAATGTATGGAACCAATAATACATTAATAAAAATGGTAAACCCATAAATTTTCCCTAAATACCGATGTAGCTTTGGGTTTTTACGGCTCATTTTCGTTAATTGAAACGGACCGATTGCCAGTGCAATCGTACCGAGAATAATATGAGGATAGAAAAAGGCTTCCCAAACGGGCAAATTAAAGTTTGCGTCTTCCATCTTTCCTTTCACCATTGGTGCGTTTTCGGTCCCAATTATAAAAAACATCACGATTATATAAGCGCTGAATAGTAGAACAGTAAAATAAAGTCCGATTACAGCCAGATTTAACTTTTTGCTTTTTTTCACAAACAGATCCTCCTATTAATCTATATTTGAATGATTTTTTCAAAACATAAGTACGGCACTTTTCTTAATGGAAACCTGACAGGCCCTTTTATTTGATAACCAGCTCTTTCATACATCCCAATGGCAGCCGGGTTTTGGGAGTACACATCCATACGAATGCTGGTATGGCCCTTTTCCAAGGCATATTCTTCAGCAAAGTTTAGTAGTTTTTTTCCTATACCCTTACCTTGATGGAAGGGATGGACAGCTAATCGATGAATGATTAATGGCCTGCCTGTTTGATCCTCCCAATGAAGTTTCAAATACTGTTTACTTTGGTTTGTATCGAGAACAATGGCACCAATAAGGTGATTTTCCTCTTTGACTCCAAAAAGGGTTCCATTTTTTAAATCATTTTTCATAACAAAACGGTTCGGATAAAAACGGTCCCATTGATCGATACCCTTTTTTCTTAAATCAGAAGTGATTGCAGCGTAAAATTGCTTTACTTCGGATAATTCTTGTAATCCAATTGATACGAATTCCATGCCCGTCACCTCTAGTTTCAAAGAAATAAACCGACAGTCGGTATGTTAAAGTGTTGGGAGAATCCCTTTATGGATTTGCCCAACATACTTCATTTTTTCTATGACAATGTCTGAATGAGTATTTTAAAAATATCACTTGTTGCTACTTGTTCCTCTTCTGAAGAGGAAAGGATTTGCGTTACCCTAAGGCCATATGAAAAAGTCATAAATAAGGTGGCCATTTTCTCAGCATCGATAGTTGGGGGGATCACACCATTTTGTTGCCCCAGCTCAATCCATTGAACACCAGTTGCCTTACTATATTGGTATACACTTTTTAAAATACTTTTAACCTTTTCATTATCCTGGCTTAACAGATAAACAAATATTAGATTCCCTACATCATTTGGATTTTGTCTACTATGGAAAAATTGAGTGGCCATCCCAAACCGTCCAGCATCAGGGGCAGCCCCCATCGAATGGCTGATCAACTGATTAAATTTTTCATTCACTTGTTCTATTTTGGTTTTTAAAATAAGCCCAAACAATTCATCTTTGCTAGCAACGTAATGATAAATGGCCCCTTTAGAAAGCCCTGTTCTTTCAATAATGTCTTTGAGTGTCGTATTCCTGCAGCCTTTTTCCAGAATAAGTTCCTCAGTTGCTAATAAGATATTCTGAAAGCTTGGGTTATCATGAGAAGTTGGATTAGACATTTTCTGTACCTTCCTTATTCAATTTCTGGATGTATCATTTTACATTCATTATTAAATCTAAGCGAGTTTTTGCGTATCGGCGATAGATGACCGTCCATAAAATCGTTACCCCGAGCACACTGTAGAAGATGATTTGTGAAATAGCTAAGAAAGCAGAAATCGAGAGTTCATACACAAGAATTGTTTTGATAACTGCTTCTGCTAAGAGGGCAATGCCCCACACAGCAGTCATTAATCGGATGACAAAGCGGAAATAGGAGTACTCCCAGTTATTCGCAAATTTGCCCTTCTGTTCTGACTCATCATTTGAACTGAATCTAATGGCAAAATGATAAATGAGCGGTTTTGAATAGAAGAGGGAACCTATAAAGATTAGTCCTAATATTCCCGTTACTAGTGATTCTCTCATTAAAATCAATTTCTCATTACCGCCTAGTAAAAACGCCAATAAGCTAAGAACGAAAGCTGTCAGCATAAACAGTCCAAAAGCATCAGCTTTCCTATGTTTCACAATGTGATAAAGATTATCCAGCAATGGAACCATCGTTGCAAGTAGCAATGAAACAAAACTTGAGAAATGACCCAAGAGTAAATTATATAGGGCAACAGGTACGAGTCCATTTATTAAGATACTGACGATAACAGATTGAATAACCTTTCTTTTAGAACTTATGTTCATTTTATCTCTCCTTACTTTCCTGTATTTATATTCCAATCATACAAACCGACCGTCGGTTTGTCAAATTATTTTTTATAAAAATTACATAAGGTGATTCTTGTGGCCGCCTTAATGAAATCTGTAAAGAGAGGGATGGTCTATTGAAGCGAACGGCAGAAACTCTTGTTTATTTTTAAACAAGAGCACCGTTCCTCTGCTTACATGGTTTGACAGAAGCTCAATTTATTAATAGTATCACTATTAATTCGAACTTCTTTACAGGAGAGATTTAGATGAAAATTTATGTTGATGCATATGCTTGTCGAAAAAGCGGAAAGTGAACAAAGGGACCCAAGGCTTTTACAGCAGAAGATCGGGAGCAATTTAGGAGGTTTTTTAAACAAGTTATTTCTCGTTATGAATAACCAAGGTTTAGTCTCCTTATTTAAATGTTTCAAGGGACACTTGGACGGGGGAGTATAACTAGCTATTAGATTACATACCTTACTTTAAAATGAGGGTTGGATGATTTTTATAAAAATTACATATGATTCGGATCAAATAAAGTTTATTAATGCTATACTTTGGGAACGGATTGGGTTCTGAAAGGAGATAAATATTTTGAAGTATATAAAATCGCAAATGCAACAGCTAATCAAGGATAATAAAGAATTGCATGCACGCTTTAAAGAGATGAAGGCAGAACACGGCCTTGAAAAAAACAATGCCCTCAAGGCTTTGTACCATTCAGAAGTTGCTGACGGAGGAAAGTACCAGTTAGCCTACCAAGCACTTGACCACCCCAAAAAGTAGACTCAATTAAGGCTTTGAGGGGAAAATCAATCCGTCTTTTTCCTTTTTCTGATTGAGAAGCAATTTTCAAAATTTCTCCTGTCCCTGTATTGTGAACAGGCTCAGGATTGACCAAGGTGTTAAGAGCATTAGATGGATTTTGCATATCCTTAGGTTTATTTTATACCTTAAATAAGGGTTTCCTGATTGTTGATTCCAATGGATTTGAAGGTTGGTTCCAGTTCCAATATCCATGATATTTCTAAAGGAAACTGTTTTTGCGGGATGGTTAGAGTTCACTTCCCAGTCGTATCCATAGCTTCCCAGTCCCTCAATCAATTTTTCGGAAGGGATATCGAGCTGGTTTAAGCTCTCCCTTACCCAATCAGATGGAGCAACAGGCCCAGGTCTACTCAACGAGTTATGCTGGTCATATAGCATGACAATCATGCGATCAACGTTAGCTGCTAAAGAACATAATTAAAACTATTGTTCTTCAAGGGGGCTTGGCACCGGGTGAACAGTATCATATATAGGTAATACAGTTTATTTGCGGATTAATCGGGCTAAACCGTATCATAAGTAAATGAGGTTAGGGTGAGAATCTGCACTCCTAAATTGCATGAAATTATCCAATATATTTTTTTTAGATAGCCCCTTCCTCTCGGTTGGGGCATTTAAAATGTTCATATGATTGTAACAGTGGATTAGAGTAGCTATAAAACAATTCCTTTATAATAAAAAAGTAAGGAAAGAAAGCGTTTTCATTGTTTGTTTACGTTGGCTGGGAAGGCTTCTCTATTTTAAAAAAGTAGTATTAAGAAGTATTAAAGGAGGAATGTATATGTCAAACGCAAACATAACCAAAAAGTTAACTTTAATTTCCCTAGTATTAATGATTTTTACGTCTGTTTATGGATTCAACAACATTCCAAGATCGTTTTATAAGATGGGCTATGCCGCTATTCCATGGTACATATTTGCTGCTATAACCTTTTTTGTTCCTTTTGCATTAATGGTGGCTGAATTTGGTGCCGCCTTTAAAGAGGAAAAGGGTGGAATCTACTCATGGATGGAAAAATCCATCGGTCCCAAATTTGCCTTTATAGGAACGTTCATGTGGTATTTTTCTTATGTAACTTGGATGGTTAATGTCGCATCAGGTATGTGGGTTCCGGTGTCAAATGCTATCTTTGGAGAAGATACAACACAAAGCTGGACCTTATTTAATCTTCAAGGTCCTCAGGTACTGGGGGTTTTAGGCATTGTATGGATTCTTATCGTAACCTATATATCAACAAAGGGTCTGGATAAGATTAAGAAAGTAACTTCAGTAGGTGGTACTGCAGTCTTGTTAGTGAATGTATTTCTTTGGGTTGGTGCAATTGCCGTCTTTATAGGGAATCATGGACAATTGGCACAACCGATTACAGGATGGGAGTCATTCGCTCAAACACCAAATCCTATATATGCAGGAGATATTATCGCTTCGCTAGCATTTGTCGTATATGCCATCTTCGCTTATGGAGGGCTTGAAGCAGTAGGCGGTTTAGTGGATGTAACAGAAAAGCCAGAAAAAACGTTTCCAAAAGGAATTCTTATATCTGCAATCATTATCTCAGTAGGATATTCTTTAGGAATCCTATTAATCGGAATATTCACGAACTGGTCATCTGTAATGGGTATTGAGAATGTGAACCTTGGAAATGCAAGTTATATCGTTATGTCCAATTTAGGCTTCTCACTAGGTACCGCTTTTGGAGCAAGCCATGCTACAGCTACGGCTTTAGGATTATGGGTTGCAAGATACATTGGACTTTCCATGTTCCTAGCACTGTCGGGTGCGTTCTTTACCTTGATGTTTTCACCTTTAAAGCAGATGATTGAAGGAACACCTAAGATATTGTGGCCGGGAAAAATTGGTGAAACAAAGAATGGGCTACCTGTTAATGCTATGTGGATTCAAGCTGCTATAGTTTGTGTCATGATCGCACTAATCGCGTTCGGTGGAAGCACAATGGCCACATTCTTTAACATACTCGTTTCAATGACAAACGTCGCTATGACTTTACCCTATGTATTTATAGCACTTGCATTCCCGTACTTTAAGAAAAAAGTGGAAATCAATAAGCCTTTTATTGTTTATAAATCACAATGGAGTGCAAATATTTGGGCTTGGATTGTTATACTGACCGTTGGACTAGCAAATTTCTTTAGTATCATACAGCCAGCTATAGAAGGCGATATTCAAACAACCATCTGGAGTGTAGCTGGACCTGTTATCTTCTCAGTTATTGCATGGCTAATGTATAGGAATTATGAAAAATTAGAGGGTACTGAAAAGCAGAAACTAAAGAAAATTAGTTAGTTATAAATTAAAGTGGAGCATATTAATACGGCTTCGCTTTTTTCTTGTCTAAAGCACCTCATTTAGATCTGTTATGGTGAACCACACCACAATAAAAAGCATGCAACTGGCACAATTTATGCGCTAATCTGCATGCTTCACTTGATGGTTAGGAAATTATAAAAAGGTCCGATTGTGGATAACAGAACTAGTAGTCTGAATCTAGCTCCAGCGCCTAGCCCCTCGGGTCAAATAACCTTCGGCAAGAAAAGTCAAAAGGCGGACTTTTCCCGCCGAAGAACATTTGCCTGTCGGGGCTGAACGAGGCGCTTCCGCCTTTTGTTCATGATGCCAACACTATTAATTTATTTATCTACCTAGCCATCCACCATCGACAGCCAATAAATGCCCATGTACATAATTCGATGCATCTGATGCAAGGTACACAACAGTTCCATTAAAATCTTCAGGATTTCCCCAACGGCCAGAGGGGATTCGCTCGAGAATTTGTCGATTACGTGTGTCATCATTTATGAGTGCCGTATTCATGTCTGTGGCAATATATCCAGGGACAATCGCATTGACATTCACATTATGCTTGGCCCATTCATTTGATAATGCTTTCGTTAACTGAGCCACTCCACCTTTGGCTGCAGCATAAGCAGGAACCGTCAATCCGCCTTGATAGGAAAGTAAGGATGCCATATTAATGATTTTTCCTTTTCCATTAGGAACCATATAGCGACCAGCCTGCTGACAAAGGAGCCAGACTGTCTTTAGATTGACATTTATCACATCATCCCAATCTTGTTCTGAGAAATCTACTGAAGGCGAACGGCGTTGGATGCCTGCATTATTGACTAAAATATCAATATTGCCAAAATGCGAAAACACATTAGGAATGGCTGCTTTTACTTGATCGACATCCTCCAAATCACAAGGAACAATCAAGCATTTTCTACCTAATGATTCAATTTCTTCCTTAACGTCAGATTGTTCAGGTGAACGTTGAAGTAGGGCAATATCAGCCCCCGCTTCCGCTAAAGAGAGAGCAATTGAACGTCCAATTCCTCTAGTAGCTCCCGTTACTGCTGCAACTTTTCCATCTAATTTAAATAATTCGAGTACCATCTTTGCTCCCCCTCAATCAATTAGGTTGAAATAATATTTTTAAAGAAACATCAGGATTTTCCATTAACTTAAATCCTTCCGCAATTTGCTCTAGCGGTAACTCATGAGAAATAAATGGAGAAACATCAATCTTTCCACTTGCCATTAGTTCAATAGCTGTTTTAAAATCACTTCCACTGTAGCATCTTGTAGTTGCCATCGATATTTCTTTAAAGTGCATTCCTGCTAAATTTACAGCTGGTGCTTGTTTGTATACGCTAACGACCATGATTTGTCCTTGAATCTTGCTTACTTCAACCATTTGCTTAGCCGTGATTTGTGTACCAGCCACTTCAAAAACAATATCTGCACCAATTCCATTGGTTAGTGATAAAACTTCATTCGTAACATCTACTACTTTCGCATCTAATACGGTAAAACCAAGTTTTCTTGCCTTTTCCAAGCGGTAAGGACTAATATCGGAAACGATGATTTGATTCGCCCCCGCCTGTCTCGCCATTAAGCCAATGAGCAAACCAATTGGTCCTGCGCCTAAAATGACAACATTATCGCCTACCTTAAGGTTAGAGCGTCTTACAGTGTGAACAGCCACTGCCACTGGTTCTGCCAAAGCCGCATGGGCATCTGATAATCCATCAGGAATCACATGAAGTCGATGGAGGGGAACTGCCGTGTATTCTGCAAATCCACCATGCATATCGATCCCAATGAGCTTTAATGTTTTACAAACATGAAATTGTCCAGACCTACAGGCTTCACACGTTCCACAGCTAAGAGTGGGTTCAATAACCACTCGGTCTCCAACTGAAAATGCTGATTCCCCGTTCAATTCTTCAATGACACCGCTAAACTCATGCCCCATTGCTAGAGGTGCTTTTGCACGAGGGTGCTTTCCTGAATAAATCATCATATCGGTTCCACAAATTCCAGCATAGGTTACTCGAATAAGGGCTTCCCCTTGTTTTAATGTTGGTTTATCAAGCTCACCAACCATTACCTTTTTTTCAGATAGAAACAAGCCCGCCTTCATAACTGCCATTTTCATAACCTCCAATTATTTATGTTGTCTACTTGTCGACAAGTCAATTAATAAAGAAACATCTCTTTATTAAAAAAAGATGTTAACCTCCTTGTCTACTTGTCGACAAGTTAATCAATAAAGGATCATCTTTTTTTTTAAAAAGATGTTAACCTTCAATTAATCCTGGTTCATTTTTAACAGGGTTTCACTAACAGTTTTACGAGTATCTTTAAAATGTTCTTGAATAATTTCTTCAATTAGATGAAAATCTTTGGAAACTAAAGCTTTCACGATTAATCGGTGCTTTTCAATAAGAGGTTCTATTTCATGCGTTTTTCCTACAAATCGTTTTCCAGTTGCCACTAATAGAGCGGTTAGGACGATTTCCCGTATACTATTCCATAAATGCGAAATCCTTGTATGGTTGATCCCCAGAATCATTTCTTCATGGAAACATAGGTCCTGATAAGAAAATTCAATAAAGTCCTGGTGCTTACCTGCCAATTCCATCTTGTCAATGATTTTATTAAGGGTCTCCACTAATGGTTCATGGTCAATCTGGGAAAGACGTTGCAATACAAAGCTTTCAATCATAAAACGAACATCGTTTAGTTCGTCGATATCTTTTGACGTTAAGCCTAATACCACAGCACCCATCCTTTCTAAACGGATTAACCCTTCCACAGAAAGCGTTCTCAAAGCCTCTCTAACGGGTGATCGACTCGTCCCAAATTCAGTTGCGATCTGATTTTCAGATAATAATGAGCCTGGATGAATACTGCCGCTAATAATTCGTAATCTTAATTCACTTACGATCTTTTCCCCAAGTGAAGCCCTTTGTAGCCATGATGATGGATACTGCATACTTTTCAACTCTCCCTATAAGTCTTCGCGAAAAGATTTCTTTCTTATAAGGTAAATATAGAGGAAAAAATCCAGAATGGAAATTAAACCTCAAAACACATAAGAATAGGGCATTTCGCCGTGTACTTGTATACAAGTTAAAGTTTACGGATTATTGATAATCCTGTCAACAAAAAAATGTAAGCGTTCTTATAACACCATAAGCAGGAGGGAGGTAAAATCCAAATAAAATAAAAGCGCTTGCATTTTGAAAAATCTGTTTTATAATACTTGTATACATGTATAACTGTTCAACAAGGAGGTGAGATCTTGATCGAAACGAAGGAATTTCTATATCCCACAAAATGGCTTTCAAAAGCTTCCACTGGTGAGCGTGTAACATGCGAACTTAGAATGCAAATTATTTCTGGTTTAATTGAAAGCGGTACCATCCTATCGGAAAATAAATTAGCAGAAGAATATAATGTAAGTCGTTCACCCATTCGTGAAGCATTAAAAATGCTAGCCTCTGAAAATATGATTCGGTTAGAAAGAATGGGCGCAGTTGTCATTGGTTTAACAAGGAAAGAGATAGAAGAAATCTATGATGTACGTATCCTAATAGAAACGTTTGTTTTTGAACGGCTTGTAAAAATAGATACGAATGGCTTAGTGAGAGAACTTAGTAAAATACTTGAAATGATGAAAATTGCCATAAAATATAAAGATGCTGATGAGTTTTCATTTCAAGATGTCTTATTTCATGAAACGATTATTCGTTCAATTGGTCATTCATACATTTTGCTGATATGGAATAATGCAAAACCTGTTATGGAAAGTTTAATTCTATTATCGATGCGAGCCCGTCTCGAAGAAAAATATGATGATTTTGAACGGATTGTGGAAAATCACCAGCTTTATATCGATGCCATAAATACAAAAAATAGAGATCTTATGATCAAGTCATTACATCAAAACTTTGATGATGTTCAAGGTAAAGTTGAAGACTTTTGGATGTCACAACAAATGCTATCTAGAGAGCAAAAAGTTGACTAGCTATATATAGGTTTAGGTATTTTAGGCCTCTATGCAACAAGGATAAAAATAATAAAATATAGAAATATTTTTGGGGGAAATAACATGCCATTAGTAATAGTAGCAATAGGGATTTTAGCTTTACTCGTATTGATCATGGGCTTTAAATTAAACACCTTCGTTTCACTGATCGTTGTCTCATTCGGTGTGGCTATAGCACTTGGAATGAAATTAGATGAAATCATCGCAACTATTGAGGCTGGATTAGGCGGAACACTCGGACATATAGCATTAATCTTCGGACTTGGTGCTATGTTGGGAAAATTAATTGCAGATTCAGGAGGCGCGCAGCGAATTGCGATGACTCTCGTAAATAAATTTGGAGAAAAGAATATTCAGTGGGCTGTAGTAGCTGCTTCTTTCATTATCGGTATTGCTTTATTCTTTGAAGTAGGATTAGTTTTATTAATCCCAATCGTATTTGCGATTTCTAAACAATTAAAAGTTTCTATTCTATACCTTGGTATTCCAATGGGAGCAGCATTATCTGTCACACACGGATTTTTACCGCCGCATCCAGGACCAACTACCATTGCAGGTGAATTTGGTGCCGATCTTGGACAAGTCTTACTTTACGGTTTTATTATTGCTATTCCAACTGTCATTATCGCTGGACCTTTATTTACAAAGCTAGCTAAAAAATTGGTTCCTGCATCATTTACAAAAACGGGTGATATCGCCTCTTTAGGTGAACTAAAAACATTCAAACTTGAAGACACACCTGGATTTGGTATCAGTGTATTTACGGCAATGCTTCCTGTTATTTTAATGTCGATTGCTACTATTATTACGTTACTTCAAAAAACAATGGGGTTTGCAGATAATAGTTTACTTGCTATTATCCGTTTTGTTGGCGGTGCATCTCCTGCAATGGTGATTTCTTTATTAGTTGCCATTTATACAATGGGATTAGCGAGAAAGATACCGATCAAAACGGTAATGGATTCTTGTACTGAAGCGATTTCACACATCGGCATGATGCTCTTAATCATCGGAGGCGGCGGTGCCTTCAAACAAGTATTAATTAATGGACATGTAGGTGATTATGTAGCTGAATTATTTAAAGGAACTAATATTTCACCAATTCTACTAGCATGGATTATTGCAGCAATTTTACGTATCTCATTAGGTTCTGCTACAGTTGCAGCCTTAACCACTGCTGGCTTAGTTATTCCTATGTTGGGTCAAACCGATGTAAACCTTGCTTTAGTTGTACTTGCAACCGGTGCAGGTAGCTTAATCGCTTCACACGTGAACGACGCTGGTTTCTGGATGTTTAAAGAGTATTTTGGTTTAAGTATGAAGGAAACATTTGCAACATGGACACTACTTGAGACCATTATCTCTGTGTGTGGACTAGGATTTGTTCTACTACTAAGTTTATTTGTATAAACTTTACGGGCAAAACCCTCACTTCTTTTGAAGTGGGGGTTTTTGTTGAACAGGGCGTACAAGGAACTTTTTCCAAATCTATGTTCTTTTATATGAATTAATCATATCTATTACTAATAGAATGTAAGACTCCTATCTTAAAGATATCGGAGTCTTCTTTTATAGTAGTTTATAAACCTCTATTTTCCAACTAATGTGTTTGGGGTAGAATAGAAGTGTGAAAGGATTTCGAAAGGTAGGAACAAGTAACATGTCAGAAAATAATCAGTCTCGTATAGAGCGAAAAAAAATACAACAAAGAAATTCGAATCAGAAAAAAAGCAAGAAGACACAAAAAAGATCGTGGAGAAAATTTCTCTATATTTGTCTCATGCTAGGAGTAGTTATGCTTCTAGCTGGAGTAGGCGCTTTCTTATGGATCATCAAGGATGCTCCTAAATTCGACGAAACACTATTAAAAGACCCTTTATCATCCCAACTATATGCTAGTGATGAGAAAACCGTCATTGCTGAGGTGGGTAAAGAAAAACGGGATGACATTCAAATTAATCAAATACCAGATGTCCTAAAAAATGCTGTTTTAGCAACAGAGGATGCCCGTTTTTACCAGCATCATGGAATTGATGTTAAACGTACACTTGTTGCCATTTGGACGAATATCACGACAGGTTCTTCGCAAGGTGGTAGTACGATCACACAGCAAATTGTGAAAAATTCCTTCCTGACCATCGATAAGACGCCAAAAAGGAAGATTCAAGAATGGTATTTAGCTATTCAATTTGAAAGAAAGTATAGTAAAGATCAAATTCTCGAAATGTATTTTAATAAAAATTTATATGGTAGTGACGTCTATGGAGTAGCAAAAGCAGCGGAACGATTCTTCGGATTAGGACCAGATGAGTTAGATAAATTAACACTAGAACAAGCAGCATTACTTGCAGGTATACCACAAAGTCCAAATAACTATATTCCTACTGTTGAAGAGAATCTTGAGCAGGCAGAAAAACGCAGAAATATGGTTCTTTACTATATGAATAGACATGACTATATTTCTAAAACGGAAATGGAAAGAGCACAAAAGACACCGATAGAAGAAACTTTACATATTCAACAAAAATCAACAAATAAATACCAGGCATTTGTTGATACGGTGATAAAAGAAGTTCAAGCAAAAACAAATAGGAATATTTTTGAAGATGGACTGAAAATCTATACTACTCTTGATCCAGATATCCAACAAATAACAGAGGATGTCCTTTCAACAAATAAATATATTAGCTATCCAAATAATAATAAATTGCAGTCAGCGGTTGTCATTTTAGATACACAAACGGGTGCGATCAAAGCCCTTGGCGGCGGAAGAAATTATCAAACAGGTGGATATAACTATGCAACATCAATTAAACGCCATCCGGGTTCTACGATTAAACCAATACTTGACTATGGTCCAGCTATTGAAAAATTCAAATGGTCTACAGGTCATATTTTAAAAGACGAAAAGTATCAATACTCAAATGGCACCGCCATTCGAAATGCAAATCGTTCTTATGCAGGAGATAAGACCATAAGAGAGCACCTGACCTGGTCACGAAATATACCAGCATTAAAAGCCTATCAAGAAGTTGGGGCAGATTATGCGACAGAGTTTGCTAATAGCCTTGGGTTTCCTATTACAGATACACAAAAAGCCAATGAATCCAATGCGATTGGGGCCATCGATGCTGCGTCGCCACTGATTATGGCGGGCGCATATGCGGCATTTGGAAATGGCGGTTATTATACTGAACCCTATACTGTCACAAAGATAGTATCTTCTGATGGAATAGAAGAAGAATTAGCGCCTGGTAAAAAGAAAGTAATGGAGGATTACACGGCGTTTTTAATCACAGATATGTTACGTACTGTGGTGGACTCAGGAACAGGTGTCAAGGCTAATCTATCGAACATTGATTTAGCTGGAAAAACAGGAACAACAAGCTTTGATCAGTCTGCCATCAAGAAATATGGCCTGCCGGAAAATGCGACAAGAGATGCTTGGTTTGTAGGCTATACACCACAATATACGGGGGCGGTTTGGACCGGTTACCCGGAAACTAAATCGTCAGATGACTATTTAGGAAGTAAAAGTGCGGATATTTCTAAGTTAGTGTTTAAAGCCATCTTGTCACGATCAGCTACAAGCACTGAGAAATTTAAACAACCAAGCAGTGTTGCAAAATCGGGCAAGGAATACTATGTGAAAAGTGGGGAAAAGCCAACACCACCTAAGCCTAATAGCCCGACCAATGTTCAAGCAAACTATGATGATGCTTCAGATAGTATTCAATTATCATGGGACTACTCTAACGAAAGTAGTTCAGAAACCACATTCGAAGTTTCATATACAGTAGATGGGAAAACAACTAATTTACCAGCTGCGACTGACATGCAAGCCCTTCTTCAAAGCCCTGAGAAAGGGAAAGCTTATACATTTACTATTGTTGCGATCACTGAGGGAGCTAAAAGTGATGCAGCTACTGCTTCAATAACCGTTAAGGAAACAAAAGAGATGCCAAGCAGTCCAAGTGATTTAAAAGCTCGATATGATAAAAAATCTAATAGCATTGAGATTACTTGGAAAAAATCCAAGAGTCAAAATGTTAATTATACAATCACATATACGGTGAATGGTAGTAAACAAACACTAACAACCCTACCTGAATCAACGGCCACGTTGAGCAACCCTCAACCAGGTCAAACCTATGTCATTACGGTAGTCGCATTTAACGAAGCGGGAAGTAGCGAACCAGCATCAGTTTCTGTTACGGTTGATACTGCTGACCCTGGTGACGACAATCGAGATGACCATGATGGAGCAAAGGATACGAATAAAGGAAAACCTTAGGTTGTGAGTATTGATAATAATATATAAGTTGATTTACTTTAAGCAGTCTTTATGGCTGCTTTTTTGTGTTCAAATTGGAACATAAAACAATACAAAAACTCAATCAGGAGTGACTGCCACATCCGTTTTTAAACAAGTAAATGAGGTTTCGGATGCTAAAAAAGTCAATATGTCTCTTTAGGATTGAAATGGCCAATACCCTTTAATTCATAATCAAAGTATTTAAGTATAAGGTCATTTTCCGTTTCAATACAGTAATATGGATCAATGTCGGCTTTTCCACCTTGCAGCATATTTGCGAGAATAGGTGAGAAAAGCGGTAAATCGGTAAAGCTTAAATGCTTAGCCCCTTTGAAATGAGTCGTATAGGCATCTTTAAATTGGTTATTATTTAGTTGGTTCGCTACATAAATCGGCGTGCTATCAAGCTGCCCCCACACATCATCAGAATATATGTTAAAAATTGGGGTTGTGTAAGCTTTGCTATTTGCTACAAAACTATCGTTTTCTTTTTTATAAACCAGCTCACTAAAGAATGGAGCATCAATATTAACGACTGCATCTATATCATCACGTTCTCTGCCCAGCCACACACTTGCAGCGCCGCCCATGGAGTGCCCGAACACACCAACTTTCTCTGTATTGATCAGTTTGTAAACGGTGTTCGTATCACTTTTTACTTTTTCAAGAATCGTATCCATGACAAAATTCATATCGTCTGTTCGCAGCTTCATCCATTTTTGGATAAGCTCATTAATTTGTTCATTTGTATATACGCCTTCCGTGTTGAGATTGGTGATTTCACGGTTATAGTCCGAATTAATTGTAGCTACTGTTCCATCATCTGACCTCGTATAAAAGGAGTGGTACGGATGGTCAATCGAAACCACTACGTACCCGTGGCTTGCAAGCTCTGTATAGGTAGAGGAATTACTTGCTTTGATCCCAGTGGCACCATGTGAAAACACCAATAGAGGGTATTTTCCATCAGCATTTTTGGGATACCAAAATTCCACATTCACAAAACGGTTGTCTCCTTTGTCAGTAAATTCCTCTACGCGATTTTTATCAACGTATGTGTAAGTAGCGGTCGCGACACTATATTTGCCTGTCACTTTTGGTGATGGATGCTGCGGGAAAACAACGGCAGGTATAAATGCAATGACCGTTACCACAATCATAAAAATGGTTTTCCATACTACTTTAGAAGTTTTGTGCTTTTTAGGAATAGTATTTTTTCGGATCAGAGAAATCGTTCCCTTTACGGCTAAAAGGAAAAGTAGGATGGCAAGCAAGATCCAGCGTAAGCTCCACACAATCACCGATGAAATCGTGAGAATGATAAAGCCCAAAAATATAGCAATTCTAATCCCATTCTTTAGTTTTTTATGGTTTTGTTTCGTTATGATCGAGTAGATGGCAAAAGAAATTTCAAACACCAATGCAATCAATAAAAATAAAGTTCCCATAGTGGTAACCCCTCCACTTTCGAATATTTTTTCATGAACTCATCATAAAAAAATCCTGAAAGGAAGTATATAGAAAAACAGTAAGTTGTATCCACGGTCCAATAAGATGCAAAAAAAGCGGTAAGCTTTTTTGCTTACCGCATAATTATGTGTTGCAATTTGATTATTGAGGAATGTCTTTCTTCCATGCGTTTAGTTTTTCGTTGATTTCTTGGGCCTCTTTTTGATCCTTTTTCCATGACAGGAAACGAACGAAGAAATAGATGACGGCAATTTGCACTGCCAAAATGATTCCATCTGATGGACTTTCAACAATCCCAAAAACACTGCTAAGGGCAATCAATAAAATCTCCAACGTGAAAAAATGAAGGATCATTCTAATACGCATATTTTTTTCGCTTAAGTCATTGGGAGAATACAAAATAAATCCTATTGATGCACTTAAAAAGGCGAATGCCATAATGATATAAATGGACTTCAAATCAAAGGCTTCATCAGGGTAATACATTTGTCGCAAAATAGTAATGATAATAATGATGAGTGCGAAGATGAGCAGGAAATCCTTGATGATCTTTTTTACAAATTCGGACAGCTTCATATGTATCCCTCCGTTATAATCCAAGCATCTTTTTAAGGACAGGCACATATTGTCTTGATACAACCGCGCGCTCCCCGTTATCAAGCACCGCTTCGAGTCGGCCGCTTATGGACGGATGGATAGAAGAGATTTTAGCTATGTTCAAAATTGTAGATTTGGATGCACGAAAGCAGTTCCTTCCGTTACATAATTCCTCTAACTCATACAGCTTTTGTTTGACCTCATAAACGTTGTCTTTGCAGTAGCTAAAAACCTTTCCGTCAACGGCTTCGAAATAATAGATTTCACTCAGCTTAATACGGAGAACTTTATCATTGTGGTAACCGAGTAAAATGAGGTCTTCCGTCTTTAGCTTGTTTACAATTTCATAGACTTCGTCATCTACCTCATGACACCTAATGAGGATTTCTTCTGCAAGTTCTTTATTTACTTCTTCGATTGAAATTTTCATATTATCACCCACAAAAATTCAAATTGTTCGTGCTTCTACTAGCACAATTTGATTTGGATATTTTTACATCTTTCAGACAATTCCATTATAACACATCCATATACAATCCTTTTTGCAGTACTCAACCTTTAAAAAAAATTACACTTGATACATAGAAAAACTATGTATATAATATTGATAACTACATAGAATTATGATGTATATAAATATAGGTGGATGGGTGAGACCAAAATGTTAATGACAGAACGATGCGCTTTACTGGCTGTTTCTGAAAAGGACTATGAATCGATATTGATGTTGTATGTGGACGAAGATGTGCGCAAGTATCTTGATGGAACAGTTGATGAGATATCGTTTGGTATAAGATTTCAAATGATGTTGGAATCCAATCATTATTGGACAGTAAGACTGAAAGAGACGAACGAATTTATTGGGTTAGTGTGTTTAGATACAGGCTATGACAGAATCAACACAGAGATTGGCTATCAGTTTTTACCTGCTTACTGGGGAAAGGGGTATGCGAAAGAAGTCATCGAGAAGGTAATTGAATATGGCTTTCATTCCCTAAAGTTAACAACCATCATCGCTGAAACCCCAACTCTAAATGAACGGGCCTGCAGGTTGTTAAAAAGAGTGGGGATGAAATTTGAAAAAACAATGAAGAGGTTTGGCAGTGATCAGTCTATGTTTAGTATTCAGAAGGGGGCTTGGCACCGGGTGAACAGACTTGTATATAAGTAATATTACTTTTCGGATCAATCGGAGTGAACCGTATCATAAGTAAATGAGGTTTTTATTCTATACAAAGAAATAAATGACACCTAGACTGCACTATGTCTAGGTGTCATTTATTTTGTCATGAGATGTATCCGAGGTCTAAAGAAACGGTGTTAGGAAATTTTGTCCTGGCAAAGAGCTTCACTCAAGTTAGTTTCATTGTTTTGGTCACTTGATTCGGATTTATAAAAATCTTGTTTATCCAAGAATACAGTGGCCAAGGTACCCCCAACTAGACCCCAGAATGGAGCTCCGATATGGAGAATAGAGATCCCAGAGATTGTGATTATAAATGAAAAGAGGGCGCCTGATTTGAATGGACCAGAGAAACTCATTTTCAAAGAGTCAACCAGTACACTAATCATGGCGACGCCACCTAGTAATTGAATTAATGAGGCAGGAATGACATGTGGAATTTGCGAAGCTATTGGAGAGAATAGAGCTAATAGACAGGATAATACTCCTAATACAATAGCAGCGACATACCTATGTTCATGTTTGCCTGATTCTTTATTAACAAGTAAGCCGGTCATGGGACCTGCAATACAGGCTGGGTGGCCCCCAAAAAAAGCATTTATAATGGTACCGATTCCGCTCCAATTGGTCATGGCATTGATCGGTGGACGATAGCCATGGGTCTCTAACATAGCAATCCCTTGGGCATTTTGAATGGCAATAACCGTTAAGACTAATGGAATGACAAGTTCCCCTACAACGGAAAAACTAAATGATGGGATGATAAAATGGGGAATGCCCATTGTTATATGGAGAGGCTGTACAGAAACGTTCGGCAAAAATTTAAGACAAAGAATTGCTGCAATGATCGCCCCTAATATAGGCGGAAACTTTTTTGAAAATCGTAAGAAAAAAGAAAGAGCAAGAAAGACAAGTAACGGGATTCCGTTGAGTAAAGGGTTTTTTACAACCGAGCCGATCATTTCAGTTCCGAAAGGGAGTAAGACGCCTGACACCATCCCCATCATAACTGGCATAGGCAAAACCTTCATCAATTTTGTAACAAGGCCAGATAATCCTAAAAGAAAAATAAGGATCCCGGTTATAATATAGGCACCAACCACTTGGTTGAAAGAATAATGGGTTAAGCTTGAGCCGACAAGAATGGCTCCAGGTATTGAAAAGGCATAGCCTATGGGTTGCCCATAATATAAGGAGACGATGAGCGTTAGGAGTCCCCCCATTCCATAAATGGCGAAAATCCATGAGCTGGTTATGCTACCAGACAAATGACCTTTTGCAGCAGCTTGTAAAACAATTAATAATGGTCCTGCTGAACCAAAAAGCCAGGCCACAAATCCATTCGATATATTCCCAACCGATAAAAGCTTTGGAAATTGTATGGTATTTTTTTTGAACAACAAAGTCACTCTCCTTCAACTTATGAATTACACTACATCTTAGTGTATACTTAATTTATCGATACTTAAAATATCTGTTTTATCTTTTTACTATATCTTTTGGGTATGATGGGGGTTTCATCTTGGATATTCGACAGTTAAAATACTTTGTCACTATAGCAGAAGAAGGTAAGATCACGACCGCTGCAAAGAAATTAAATATTGCTCAACCCCCTTTGAGCAGACAACTCAAACAAATGGAAGAAGAGCTAGGCGTCACTTTATTTGATCGAGATAACAAAAGTCTTAATTTAACCTTGGAGGGGGAAAGATTACTTCTTCGAGCAAAAGAACTTTTAAATAAACTTGATGAAACAATGGTTGAAGTTCAAGAATTGAGGAAAGACGCCAGTGGGATTTTATCTGTTGGATCCAATCTTTATTGTGCATCTTTAATTCTTTCTAAGGTGGTAGATATTCGTGAGAAAAATCCTGGTCTTACTTTCAAAGTATGGGAAGGTGAAACGATTCATCTCATAAAAATGTTATCTAAACGTCAGATTGAGATTGCGATAACAAATAGTCCAATAACAGAAAATAGTATCTCACAAATAACATTGGAAAGTGACCCATATGTGCTTGTTTTGCCTGAAAAATGGACGTGGAGTGGATCAGAACAATGCAGGTTAGAGGAAATCATCAATTTGCCATTGATTCTTCTGCGACCAAACTATGGTTTAGGTGCGTATGGACAAATTGTCAATGAATTTCAACGGTTAGATTTAGAACCAAATATACTGTGCGAATGTCAGGATTTAATTATGTTACTTGGTCTCGTTTCATCGGGGTTTGGTGCAACGATCTTACCGCTCTCGTTATTATCCCTCCATTCATTGGGAGGATTGAGAGTCATTCAGCTAAAGGATCAGACCTTAATATCTGAACCCAAAGTAATTTGGAGGAAGAATAGTTACTTATCAAAAGCAGCAAAAGAATTTTTAAAACTTTTTTAGACACAAAAAATTATTTACTCAAAAGTAAAAAACTTCAACGTTGAAAAATGGAAAATAAAATGAAACAGGTATTAGTTTTGACTGTGTTAAAGTAGATCTTTAAATGGAAAATAAAATATATTCATGGTTTTATAACCTCATTTAGATTCGTTACGGAGAGCCTTATCATAAATAGAGGTAGTTTTTGGAAATTAGTGCCTGCCACCACCAGTTTTTTGTCGATAACTTCGACATTATTTGGGGGTAACAGGCATTGTTTTTTATTTTGCGTGCCCAGCAAGCCGTTAATTGCATATTGGTGAAAGGGCTGTATAAGAAACTATAAGGTTTCAAGAACTATTACCAAATATCAACCTTAGAAACAGCTTCTTACTATACAAAAATTATAAGTGATGTAAGCCTGCTTTAAATATCGGTTCACTTGTATTTGGTAGAAACCAAAGTGTTTTCAATTCAATATCCTTTTCAAAAAACATATCCTTCAGTTCTTCAATAAAGATCCCGCGTGTCGGGTCACATGATGGGCTGCTTTGAATGCCAAGAAATCCAACAATTTCATAGCCGTTTTTGAGATATTCTTCTGCTTGCTGCAAAACGGGCCGTAAAATTACCCGGCAAAGTTTCCGATATTCAGGGGTATTATATTCCTCATAGGTCATCGAAGGACGATTTAATCCAAGAAATGTAAATTCTGGGCATGGCAATTGTAAAAAACCATAGCCTTCCCTCATGGCCCAATCCACAGCGGAAAGGACAGCACCCGCTGCCCTTGCCTCATCATCTATAACCGTATTTTGATTTAAAATACAATGGGAAACTAGTAAAATCTTTTTACTACGCTGCATGGTTTTTTTCCCTCTTAATAATCCTTGATAAGAATGGCATACGACCAATCATAAACAGGACAAGGAAGCAGGTAATAATTTTATCCACCAAGTTTCCTGTTATGCGTGATATGAATGTCGACGCAAATACACTTTCACCTGAAGATCTTAACCATAAAACAACTAAATCCATCCCGCTGCCGTTTAAACCACCATAAACGGCAACGGCAATCGGAGTACCGATTAACGGCGCAACAATTGAAATAATGAGTCCTGTGATTAGGGCAACATACCATTTGGTAAAATCGAACTTCCTTGCGATGAAACCTGCAACCAAAGCAATGGCAATATTGACAAGTCCAAAGAATATGGCCGAAGCACCCGTCGTCGCACCGAGGACAACATTTGTAAGTCCTCCTGTCAAAACGCCCCACCATGGGCCAAACAATACTGAAATTAATACTGTTCCAATCGTATCAAGGAACAAAAGGGGAATTTTCATTGTCGATACAACAGTACCCAAAACCACATTTAGAGCAATCCCCATTGCAGAATAAGTTAATATCATTGTTTTGCCTGTTTTCATTTTTTCTCCTCCGACCTTAAAGATAAATAATGTCTAAACTAACATTACAACCGTCCCCATGGTTCCCAATCAAGGTAATGTAATTACTTCATATTTTGCAGCTAATTCAATAAAACGGGCCATCCCGCTAATTTTTCCCGCTGCAAGCTTATCGTTTAGCTCATAAAAGTCTACGCATGTTTTACAAGCAAGAACGTCAACACCCTTTTCTTCCAATTCCCTTAATTGGAGAGAAACAAGCCAGCTTTCCGTTAGTGCGAACACACCGCGGTTCAGGCAAAAAACAGCCGCAGGCAGTTCTTCCTTTTGCTTAAGAATAGTAAAAAAAGTTTCCAAAATGCCTTCACCAAGTTCTGTTTCTCCTTTTCCAAGCTGATCTGAAGCAAGTAAAATTACCTTGTTTTTCAATTTCTCCACCTCACTGAATTAATAATACTAACAAATGCCCGGAGAGACCCAGGGCATTCTATGGACTGTATTTATTCACTAATATAATGGTTAATTTATCCATAATGCAATTCTAATTATCGATTAGATAGATTAATATAAATCGGAGTATTGGATACATGGACGCGTGTTACATAATTGTATTTTTTCATATTCAATACTCAATATAGCGGATATTTGATAGAATAAGTATTTTCATATAAAAATATTCAATTGAGGTGAATTGCTTGAATAAATTAACCAGTAAAGAAATCCTGTTTATTGGCTTCATGTTATTTTCAATGTTATTTGGTGCAGGGAATTTAATTTTTCCAGCCTATTTGGGACAGGCTGCTGGAGAAAATGTATGGCAAGCAGTTATTGGGTTTATTATTTCTGATGTGGGTCTTACAGTATTAGCTTTTATAGCGATTGCAAAATCAGGAACATTCGATGCATTAACTAATAGAGTTCATCCTATTTTTGCTTTACTATTCCCCATGGCAATTTATTTGTCAATAGGACCTGGACTTGCCATTCCACGTGCCGGCAGTCTTGCTTATGAAATGGGAGTGAAACCCTTTTTACCAAATGCAATCGAGTCTTCACCGATCGCACTTTTGATTTATACAACTGTATTTTTTAGTATTGTTTTTTGGTTTGCAAAATCTCCAACTAAATTAGTAGACAGATTTGGAAAGATTTTAACACCTTCTTTATTAGTTTTAATCATGATCGTTTTTATCAAGGCTGTATTTACTGATTTATCTAACTTTAACGAAGCTACATTATCTTATAAAGAGAATCCTATCTCTCAAGGATTTTTAGATGGATATCAAACCATGGATTCCATTGGTGCGTTAATTTACGGAATTATATTTACCAATATTTTTAAGAGTAAAAAAATAACTAAGCAATCATTACAAGTAAAATATTTAGCGATATTTGGACTTATTTGCGGCCTGCTTTTATCTATTTGTTATTTTATTATTGGATACTTAGGAGCTTCCGCTTCAATACCAGGAAAAGTTGATAATGGAGCGATTGTTTTAAGTACGGTATTACAGCAATTGTTCGGACAGAGTGGAACAATTGTTTTAGGATTAATTTTTACACTTGCATGTTTATGTGTTTGTATAGGATTAATTACATCATGTGCTCAATATTTTTCGAATATTTTCCCGAAATTATCCTATATAAAATGTGCAATCTTTTTATGTGTGATCAGTGGTTTTGTAGCAAATCTTGGTCTCTCTCAAATATTAAAAGTATCAGTCCCAGTGCTCGGCTTAGTGTATCCAATGGCAATTACATTAATCATTTTAGGTCTATTACATGAGAGCTTACCTTTTAATAATCGCCCCGTATATTTCATGACAATCGGCCTTGTCGGTCTATTTAGCTTAACTGAAATAATCAATTCCACATTTTTAAATGGTTCATTTTCAGATATATTATCAAATGTTCCTTTGCAAAATGAGGGCTACGGCTGGGTGATTCCTGGTTTACTTGGTTTAATAATAGGAAGCATTTTTGAAAAATTAAGGGTTAATGAGGAACCGACTGTTAAGAAAGCAGCATAAATACGAAATAAATAGATGTACGTTTATGTACCCAAGGAATCAAACAAAAAAGCTAGGTTAGTCTTGAGACCTACCTAGCTTTTTAAACAAATCTACTTCCATTATTTCTCTCTATAAACCTACAGTAGCTTCCTATGGTTAATTCGTAGGACCATTGTCAACATTGGCTTCGATGGTACTTTGGATGTTTGTTGATACCGAGGAAAGGAAGTTATAACCAGTCAAAGACTCAATCGTATCTACACTTACTCTGTAGTAGCCCCAAGGTTGACTGGAAACTGTTTGGTCATTCGGCAACAACACAGCTATTACTCTAGTAGAAGTTGTTACACGGCTAACATCATTATTCCCATTAGGCAATACGACGATCACCTTCCATGTTTTAGCTGGCACGACAACTCCATTCCCAACAGTCGTCATATATCCATTTGCCCCGGTACCCCCACTTCCGTAACCTCCGGAAATAGTATATAGTTCGTTTCCGGCTGAAACCAGTTTACGGGAATAGGATTCTAGACTTGCCCAAGTCACCTCGTTATTTTTTGGAGCTTGAGGAATCATATTGGTCATCAGAAATGTTGCGGAATTGTCATCAACAGAAGCTGTTCGATCTTCTGACGGACACATGTGTCCCCTGTCGAATCCGCTGCCTGAAAATTCAGTGGATGTAACCCGATACCATCCTGTCGGAAGTAATGTATCCGCACGAAAATTATCTTGACGCGGTGTGCTTCCAAGATCAGATGAACCTAAATGCCAGCTTACCCAGTTAGGCTCGTGTTTGCTATTATTGTAAGAAAGAGTATATTGCAGCTTGGTCATTAAATAATTATTGGAATTGGCGGTATCAGCTGTAGCACCACTTGGATTCCCTAATCCCATATTATCATTATCAACGCCTAATGCTGGCTCAGCAGGAGAAGATGAATTTTGAGGGTCCAAGCTGCTTGTGATCACCAAGTCGTTAGCATTATTGTTTGTGTCCCAACCATTCCCTTGACCTTGTACTGTGCCACTGTTATTGTCTTTACGTTCTGCACTTGTCGTATTGGAAAGAGTCCCAACTGGAGTAGTTTCTGAATCATTGGCAGAACCAACGCCTACAAAATCCACAACATTTGAATCAGTTGAACCTGAAACCGAGGTAGTGACTTTGGCCAAAGCAACTTTTCCACTACTTGCACTTAAGTTGATGGTTCCTGTTACATCAGCAGTCGGTAAATCAACCGTTCCTCCACCGCCGCTTGCTTCTTTAATTAAATAGTATTGATGTGCACCAATGCTTCCTGTTAAATTTGTAATGCTACTGAATGTACCCGTTCCAGAGGCATATTGGACCGTCCACCCGGTTAAGGTAACACTGGAATTAGTAGGGTTGTAGAGTTCAATATAATCATTTTTGTAGGAAGCACCACTATTTCCGCCACCACCATAAATTTCACTAATCACAATATTTGTTCCTACAGCTGCTTGTGAATGTGGAATAAATACATTCCCTAAAGCAGCTACAAACACCAAGCATATACTTACAAGGTAGGCTAACTTTCTCTTTCCTCTTTTAGTTAAAATGGCTTTTTGTACCGATTCACTTTCAAACATATAGCAATAACCTCCTACTGAATTTTAGGAAACATATTGGTAGAAAAATTTGTAAGTCAAGACGAGATTAATAAAATAATCGTGATTCTCAGAAGAGAAATCTTGCTGAAAAGGTATATTGCACAAGGTAAGAGTAAAAAGATAATAGCCAGTGTACATTTTATGAATATGAGCAAAAAAAATATAATTACATTCATTTAAAATAAAATGGATTTACACATAGGATTTCAGTTAGAGGTCTATCTTAAGTGTAAAAAGCCTTGCAAGAATTCTGAGCACCTCCTAAAATTATTTTTAAACTTGAATCCGTTCGCTGAAAGAACATAAACCATCCTCTCGACAATACGAATGAATCCAAAAGTCATTCAGTCAGCTATTACCTTTCCCTATTTTCACACCACACTCCACATGGTTTGGATACGAGCCACAGGTATGTATTGTGTTCACCTTGCTTAATTTGACAATAGCATAAATTGTATCTAAATAGATTTAATTTTTAGCAAATTAAATCTATTTCTAATGGTAAATATAAAACTATGTAATAATTGTGAGATTCTAATTCTGCAATTGCATGAAATATTTCTTTTTATTCATATAGAAAAAGCATAAAAAGCAAAGAGACACTTCGTAAAAAAAGAATGAAGTGTCTCTTTGCTTTTTAATTAATCAAAATAATGAGTTACTGTTAAAGTTGGCATTTAATGAATGGGAAAATTTCATTAATCAAAAAGGTTTTTTGGGAGTGAAATGGCCAATGCCCTTTCATTCATAGTTAATACACATCACGTTGATAACGTCCTTGCTTCTGCATATCTTTAAGATACGCTTCGGCTGCTTCACGATCCATTGTACCTTCCTGTTCAATAATGGTAATAAGCGTGTCGTTGACGTCTTTCGCCATATGTTCCTTATCCCCACAAACGTAGAATATAGCTCCTTTTTCAATCCATGCAAATAATTCTTTGCTATGTTCGATCAGTTTATGTTGGACATAAACTTTTTGAACCGCATCGCGGGAAAATGCCGTATCAAGTCTTGTTAATACCCCATCTTGTTGGTATTGTTCCAGCTCGTTTTGATAAAGAAAATCCGAAGCAGCATGCTGATCCCCAAAAAACAGCCATGACCGGCCGGTTGCTTTATTAACTGCACGTTCCTGGATAAAAGAACGGAATGGTGCAATGCCCGTCCCAGGACCAACCATGATAATATCTGTATCTTGGGAATCTGGCAAATGGAAGTGTTTATTAGCTTGAACAAAGACTGGAAGCGTATCCCCTTCCTGAAGACGTTCAGCACATAAAACAGAACAAACGCCTTTTCGGTCACGTCCATGCGCGGTGTAGCGTACAGCACCTATCGTTAGATGAACTTCATCAGGATTTGCTGTAAGGCTGCTTGCAATTGAATAGAGACGTGGCGTCATTTTTCTTAATAAGGAAACGATGTCCTGGGCAGAAGCTTTCCATGGACCAAAATCACGTAACATATCAAGCAAATCACGCCCATAGCAATATTCCTTTAGTTGGGTTGAATTCTCAACTAACACGAGGTTTTGAAGCACTTCATTTTCTGTAAATGCTGCTGCTTGTTGTAAGATCTTCTTAGTCAGTAGTGTAATTTCAAAGTAAGAAGTCAGCGCTTCCTTTAACGGCAGTGTCTCACCTAGCTTACTAACAATTACAACCGATTCTTCATCCCAGCCCATTACCTCAAGAAGAGAAGCCACAAGTTCCGGATCATTTGCCGGCACAACGCCAAGTGCATCACCCGGGTTGTAAGAAAGACCTGAATCTTTTAATGATAACTCAATGTGCCTAGTTTCCTTGCTAGAGCCAGTTCCATTTAAATTACTATTTTTTAGAACCTTTGCTCGAAATGGATTAGTCCGTGAAAATGGTTTTTCACTTTTGGTGCTTTTCGGATTTTCCAATGTAAGTTGCATATCATAACCTCCAAAAGTAGTCTATAACTAGAATACCACAGAGTTGGGAAATCAGATGTGGAGTTTGACACACAATGGACAATCATTTTTAATCCGGCTTTAAATAATAAGAATCATTAGAGTGCCTGGCACCGGGTGAACAGTATCGTATATAGGTAATGGTTTACCAAATGCTTTTTTGTAAATAATAGGATGGTTAAACAATAAATAAAGGAGGACTTGTATGCCACAGGATCGAAAAGAAGAAGTTCAAAACGATGCATACAAAGGAAAAGGAGGCATGTCAGATAATCCACAATGTCTACCGCGTCACGTGCAAAGGGAGCTGCCTCACGAATTTTCTGTGAATCCTCTGTTTGCCCGCGAAGGAGAATTAGTCGTTCCGCGCTTTCACATTTCTGATGAAGGCATGTTACCCGAAACAGCGTATCAAATCGTCCACGATGAAATTGCTCTTGATGGCAATGCCCGCCTGAATCTTGCAACATTCGTTAGCACATGGATGGAGCCTGCTGCAAAAGACTTGTATGCCAAATCATTCAACAAGAACATGATTGACAAGGATGAATATCCGCAGACAGCCGCAATTGAGGAGCGCTGTGTCCGAATTCTAGCCAACCTCTGGCATTCGCCTAACCCCCTTACGACGATGGGCGTTTCAACAACTGGTTCTTCAGAGGCATGTATGCTCGGGGGGCTTGCGTTAAAGAGACGATGGCAAAATGCACGGAAAAGAGAAGGGAAGCCGGCGGATCGGCCCAATATCGTGTTCAGTTCCGCAGTTCAGGTTGTTTGGGAAAAATTCGCAAACTATTGGGAGGTCGAACCGCGTTATGTGAAGATTAGCCCAGAACATCCTCATTTGGATCCCCAGGGGGTCCTATCAGCTGTGGATGAAAATACGATAGGTGTAGTCCCGATTCTCGGGGAGACGTATACCGGGCTCTACGAACCGATTGCTGAAATTGCGAAAGCGTTAGACGATTTACAAGAGAGGACGGGCCTTGACATTCCTATGCATGTGGATGCAGCTTCGGGAGGATTTATTGCACCGTTTCTTCAACCAGACTTGGTCTGGGATTTTCAATTACCGAGGGTGAAGTCCATCAATGTATCTGGACATAAATATGGACTAGTCTATCCTGGGCTGGGTTGGATTATTTGGCGGGAAGCGGAAGATCTTCCTGAGGATCTCATCTTCCGCGTGTCCTATTTGGGTGGGAACATGCCGACTTTTGCCCTGAATTTCTCGCGTCCTGGTGCGCAAGTGCTCCTGCAATATTACAATTACCTGCGTTTGGGGAAAAGTGGGTACCATGATGTGCAAAGGGCTTCTCAGAAAGTCGCTCAATTTCTTAGCACGGCGATTCGGGAGATGGAACCGTTTGAACTTTTGTCCGATGGTTCGGATATTCCGGTTTTCGCTTGGCGCCTGAAAGAGGGTTACACAGTAAACTGGAATCTTTTTGATTTGTCTCGGCAATTGCGTGTGTTCGGCTGGCAAGTGCCCGCCTATCCATTGCCGCCAGATATGGAAGAGGTGACGATTATGCGCGTGGTGGTTCGAAATGGTTTTTCCATGGATCTCGCCCATATGTTTTTGATGCACCTCAAACAGGCAGTCTCCTTTCTGGATTCCCTGGACGGGCCTATGCCACATGATACGAAATGTGATAATGGGTTTCATCACTAAGTGGGGGCTAGACCCCATAGCCATTAAGTTAAGCTTACCACCTTGCAATTAAGTAACTTAGTCGTATCCCTCCATTAAGAAACTTATTGGAGGGATTTTTTATGGAGATTAAGCCGACCAATAAGGATATGCTTTAAGCACCCGATCTGATAATAAACGGAGTAATTTCTCTTAATTAGTAAATAGGATTAATAATAGCTTAAATAGACGGAAGGATTCCGCCTATTGACTCGAAAAATATGAAAATGGGCAATTTTGCTTTGCATAGTCGGAAAAACTCCCCTTAAATACCCCGGAAAGAGCTCTATTTTGCATTTAACCGAAAAAACTCCGCTTATTTTACTATCGCTGGTTACTTAATTATGGACAAGACTTCATATTTAAAGTAAGTAAGAGGGGTAGGGGTGCTTTGATTAAGCATTTTTTTGATCCAAGAGAACCTCATTTAGTTTAGATACGTCACAGTGAACCGTATCATAAAGGATATCCTTGCAAAAAAACAGCACCCCCAAATTTGATGGTAGAAAAGGGATGGTACCACGCTTGGGATATGAACGAGCAAATCAATTTGGATCTCAATTATATTAATACAGCATTAAACTTCTCTAATCTATAGAAAATTTTTAGGAACAGTTTAACATTGACCAATAAAACTGTTCCTAAAAACCATTTTTTTGTGAAATGGTCGGTAATATATCAGTTTTAATATTGAAGGTAGAATCGTCATCTAATTCCCGGATAAAAACTAATAACCGATTAAACCTCTCCTGACGTAATGTAAAAATTATTCAACTATTTCTTTATTACGAAAAGGTAGGAGCAGGGAATTCGTCAATTTTCATACGAAGTAAACTATAAGGTTTCTGTCGCAGGTCTTTTCCATAATGAAACCTTGCCTGCCGATGTAATTGGTTCACAATGACATATAAGTATTGATCCGGCCCAATTGAAAAAGTATCTGGCCATAAAATTCTCGGATCATGAGCGATTGTTTTCATTGTGCCATTCGGCAATATCTTTCGAATACTGTTGTTTTCATAGTCTCCGGCATAAATGGTTCCTTTTGAACCAGTGATCATTCCATCAGACGCACCTTTTTCTCCCCAGTACTTCACCTGATAAAGTAAATCCATGTCCGGTATCGTTCTGTCTCTTAGAGCTTCTGTTGAGATGGAAAACAAATGACGACTGGTAAGTGGACAAAAAAATAAAATCTTTCCATCGGGAGAAATCGCTATACCATCAGACGCCAATCTAAATGGAGATGTTGAACCATCTTTGTTTCGGTTCATCAAAATTTCACCTTCTACTTTCGGTAAAAAATAAGGATCGGGTGAAGTTGAATTTGCTCCATTTAACCGTCTAAACGCGTTTCCATTTTCTAAATCTACAACGATAATAGCTCCTGGTCCTTTGGAAGATGAATCCGTTATATATGCATAACCCGCTTTTCCAACACGAAAATCAAATCGGACATCATTCAGATAAGTTGTTGGCAGGACAACATCTTCTGTAAAGGTATATACTTTTCTTATTGTATTGGTTTTTAAATCAACAGCGACTAATTTTGCCCCTCCTTTAATTGGTACAGAAAAATTCGGTGCCGCTGTATCTAATACCCAAAGTGTTCCCCTGCCATCCGCAACTACACTTTGGACACTGATGAAAGACATTGTGATATTACCTTGATTACCCAAATTGGTTTCAAAACTAGGATAAGGCTGCAAAGTATCCCCAACAATTTCCGCTACTGTGAATTTAACGTCGTCTCCCCATTTCGGAAAGCAAATGAAAATACGACCGGTTTCTGATACACTAACACCTGTCGGCATAGCCCCATAAAATACATAAACTAGTTCTAACTTACCGAAATACTTTTCCATAGGTAACATAGGTTTCATGATATCCTCCTCAAAAATTCCGCACGGGATATCACCAATATATGATTACAATTTTTTCTAGTGCCTGGTTCTTAATTTGGTTTTCCATCTAAAAAATTGTAAATTAAACCCCAACTAATTCAAGTGAAATTGTTTTTGCCTAAAGGTACTAACTACTATCACAATAATAACCTGAATAAAATTAGATTAGGCTCCTAAACCTAATTAAGAAAGGAGGTAATGGAGAAATGAAAAAAGACGTTCAAAATAATTTTACAAACAACTCACAATCAGTGAAAAACCAGCTTAATCAACTTGAGTCACAAAATGCTACAAATGAGAAAAATAAAAATGGTAGTACGAATGAGATTAATCCAATCACAACTGACGAAGGACTAAATCAATAAATCGATTGTACATACATCCGCCGTGTTTTATCGTAACGGCGGGGGAAGAAGGACTTACCTATTTGATGCATCATTGTACAGAGCAGGGGATCCCCTTGTTGGTAACCAAACAGCCGGAGACAACTTCAGAGTTTATTCCCCAATTGGATGCGTATTTGATAAAGGAATTAGCACCAGAAATGACGGTACATGGAGTTTGTATGAATGTGTCTGGTATTGGGATCTTACTACGCGGAAGTTCAGGGGTAGGAAAAAGCGAGACGGCTCATACCTTAATTCGTCGTGGACATCGGCTAGTATCGGATGACATTGTTGTCCTAAAGAAACTAAGTTCCCAAACGATTCTGGGTACGCATGATGGGAAATCCAAGGAATTCTTGGCTCTCCGCAGTATTGGATTGTTGAACGTGGTTCGTATATATGGTCGTAAGGCATTTCAAGATGAAACCCGAATTGCTCTTGATATTAATTTAACAAAGTGGGGAAAGGATGCCTTGTATAATGAATTGGAACAGGAATATCAATATACCGAATATGGGTGTTAAAATTCCTTCTATTGAAATCCAATTACAGCCTGGACGTGATGTGTCAGGATTAATTGAGGCAGCAGCAAATAACTGGTATTTAAAACAGCTAGGATATAGCGCCGCAGAAGAATTTATGAGCAGGATTGAGGCCGATATTACGAAATCTGACAATTAAAAAGCTCATTTTTAACACAAAAACCTTCCAGGTCAATGACACAATCAGGAAGGTTTTTTAATAAACACTATTAATGTTGTGTGCTTCTTTTATTGCCTCTTTGTATGTTAACTTCATTTCTTAAGCCTGTTAGCAATGAGTAGCACATGGCGAGCATGATAATGGCAAATGGGAGTGCGGCGGCAATGGAAGCGGTCTGCAATACCTCCAAACCACCGGCGATCAGCAGAACAGCCGATAAAGCAGATTGGATGACACCCCATGTCATTTTTATTTTGTTAGAAGGATTAAGCGTTCCACCTTCACTTAGCATCCCCAATACAAAGGTTGCGGTATCAGCAACAGTTATATAATAAATAGCGACCACAGCAAAACCTAAAATGCTTAATAGGGTGCTTAATGGAAGGTGGTCAAAGAAAATAAATATAGACAAGTTTATATTTTCGGCGATATGTTTTGCCAAATCGCGGTTTCCGGGATCTTGAACAAGTTCAAGTGCTGAACCTCCAAACACGGACATCCAAAGACAGGTTCCAAGTGTGGGAACAATCAATACACCAATCACAAACTCCTTAATTGTCCTCCCTCTTGAAACCCGGGCAATGAACATGCCGACGAATGGCGCCCAGGCAATCCACCAAGCCCAGTAAAACAAGGTCCAGGAAGCAATCCATTTCTCACCCTTTCCAAAAGGGCTTAACCGTAAACTCATTTGTAAAAAGTCACTTAGATACAGTCCTGTTGTATTGAAAAACACTTTAATAACGGTTAACGCTGGACCGACAATCATAATCAGTACAAGGATTGCCACTGAAAAGATGATAGCTGCGTTGGATAAGTACTTTATTCCTCTTTCCAAGCCTGTATTAATGGAAATAATAAAAAGAACTGTTGCGACCACAATGACAATAAGTTGGATAAATAACGTATTAGGAATGCCGAATATGTCATGCATACCTGCAGTGACCTGCATGGCACCTAGCCCCAAAGAGGTGGCAATACCGAAAACTGTTGCAAAGATGGACAAGATATCAATCGTTTTGCCAATCGGCCCGTAAATCCTGTCGCCTAAAATGGGATGGAACGCTGAACTGATAGCTGCAGGAAGCCTTTTATTATATTGAAAAAAGGCAAGGGCTAACCCAATAACCGTGTAGATTGCCCATGGATGCAGGCCCCAATGGAAAAATGTGAATTTCATTGCGGTGTTGGCTGCGTCAACCGTATAACCTTTCCCGTAAGGAGGGGCGGTATAATGGGTTACAGGTTCGGCGACGCTCCAGTAGACAATCCCAACACCCATACCAGCGCCGAACAACATCGCCAGCCAGGAAGCGGTAGAGAAATCCGGCTTATCATTTCGCCTGCCGAGTCGGATATTTCCGTACTTTGAGAATAACAAGTAGATAGAAAAAATAACGAAGAATAGAGTAGTACCGAGATAAACCCAACCAAGGTAATCAATCGATCCATTATAAACGGCGTTGGTGACCTTGGTAAGATTATCTGTAAAAAAAACTCCCCAGAGTATAAAAATGAGGGTCAACAATAAAGAGATAATAAAAACACTATTTTCTTTAAACTTATCCATAGAAACCTCCTGGCACTTAAAGAATACTAAAAATTACGTTTTATTACTGTCAGTTATTAAAGGGATTGTATTGAAATTCCCACTTATCCGTATCCATCAACTCTTCATGGGACACCTCTAAACCGCCTCCAAGATAAATCGTTTGCCCTTTAATCGCAACCACCATGGCTTCGATTAACAAATCACTATCCTTCTTTTTATATATGTCTCCCAACTGTGTGGATAGATCGCCGTATGGATGAGTGATTTGTGGGCCAGCGTCATCGAAGTTTTCTTCAATATTTACCATATCTTTATAATCGATAGGATGACTGTCAGGAGCACGGCCAGGTACCATTAATAAATATTCGGTATGCTTGATCCCATCCAAATCGCTTGTAATGACCCCTTTGTTATCAACCGTTTCAACCACTTCAATTTCATTTAAGGAATAGTGATCCAGGGTATCGGGGGCCGGATTGTTAATTAAAATCAAATCTTCCGCTACAGGCTTTTGATTATTCCTAAGTGTATATACCTTATGATTATAAATAAAGCTGTCATTTTCCCTTGGAATGTATTTTTCCACACTTGCTGCATTGGTTATATGCTGTGTTAAATCCCTCAGCTTCATAAGATGAACGGATAGTTTATACATTGGTTTTACTCCATATACCTTGTGTAACTCATTGTTATAGTAAACAAATTGCCCTTTTCTTACTTGATACAGTTTCACGACTAAATCTCCCTTCAATCCATAGGTGGAGTAAATTTCAAAACAACATGGTATCTGGATGAATCGCATTCTTCTTTAGAATGCCTTTTTTCTAGAAAAACATGAAGTTTGGTTATTGATAGTATTAAAGCTTTTTTATTTGCGAAACAAAACAGCACCCCCAAATTTGATGGAGGTGCTGTTTTGTTATTTGATGGCTTACATTAATATTCTCTTTTAATGACAAAAAACGATCCCCGAATGGTTCCAGCTAGTTTAGACTTCTGCCTAGCAAACTTAAACTTCGCTTCTAACTCCTTTGGTACTTCCATCCCTTCAGAAAGCTTAAAACCAACGGCCCGCTTCGGCTTAGGACCATCAACCGTATACAAGACGTTGACTGAAAGACCATCCTCATAAAAGACGTAGGTCCAATTGATAGGGTGAGAAAGGTAACAGTTAAAGACTTGGTTCAGAACTAAAAACCTCATTTTGATAAGTTACCGTGGACCGTACCATAAGTATGTGAGGTTGTTACCAAAAAAATGAAAAAGGAGAAGTTAATAAAAAGTACTTCTCCTTTTGTTTTTAGAAAGAGTATTATTTGCAACTAATCTCTTAAGTTTTATCTGAAGACATCCACATCTTTGTTCCTTCTCCTAAAATTACATTTATTAAATATTGAGCTGCTTCCCTCTCCTCACTCCAAGAGCCCCAGATTATGTGTACTGGTGTTATAGTTTTTTTAAGTCCAATTTTGCACAAATAAATAAACAAGATTTAGTCCTGTGTTTGCACAAAAAGTGGGGCGTCTTTTGGTCTCCACATTTTTAAAATATGGGTTTATAGTATGAATATGCAATTGCCAATTGATTGAAAATACTTTTTTGCACAAACTAAATGTGCAGGGGAGGTATTAATCTAATGTCATTAGATAAACGAAGTACCGCATTACTTTCATATTTACTTAAAGCAAAAACATATGTGACGGTTCAGGAATTGAGTGAGAAATTTCATATTTCCAGGAGGACCACCTATTACGATATTGGCAAAATCAATGATTGGTTAGAAGAAAATGATTTGCCGCCGGTAAAACATGTTCGCTCAGCAGGTTTCCTTCTTGAAGAAGAATCGGCTGCTCAAGTTCCTAATAAGCTAGGTACATTAAGAACATGGCATTATGAGTATTCCGCTAAGGAGCGTAAAGCTTGGCTTGCCATTTATTTAATGGCACGGGAAATTCCATTGTACCTAGAAAATTTAATGGAGAAAATTCGGGTTAGCCGAAATACAACCATTGAAGATTTAAAAGGATTAAAAGTTGAATTGGAAAAATTTAATTTAACATTGGAATTTGAAAGGAAATCAGGCTACGTGATCCTTGGGGATGAAAATGATAAACGAAAAGCCATTGTGTATTATCTTCAGCATGTTCTGCCTAACGAAAACTGGCAATCGTTTTTATCAAAGATTCCAATGATCTTAAATACAGACTCAAATGCGTTTGCTTTTGAAAAATTGAAAGCGATTCAACAGATTGTTGGAGACAGCGAACAGGAATTAAATATAGAGTTTACCGATGAGTTTGTTTACAGCCTTTCGGTCCGCCTTCTCTTATTTTGCAGACGGGTTTCCCAAGGAAAGAAGATTTCAATCGACCCAATCGAGAAGGATGTTCTACGGGAAACAAAACAGTACAAAGCGGCAAAAAAGATTGGCGAAAGACTTTCTGCGCTCTTTGAAATTGACTTTCCCGAAGATGAAATTCTTTATATTACAAAACATTTATTAAGTTCGAGAGTTCAATTTTCAGAGGATTTACAACCAAATAGTAAGGGAAATGATACAGAAATTCTAGCCAAAGTTGTCACCAAAATGGTTACAGACTTTCAAAAATATGCTTGTGTCTTTTTTAAAGAGCGGCAGGAAATTGAGAAAAGCCTTCTTCTCCATGTCAAACCAGCTTATTACCGGATTCGCTACGGCCTTGAATTTGAAAGTGATATGACCGAGTCCATTAAGGAACAATATCATGACATTTTTCAAATAACCAAGAAGGTCATTTCGCATTTAGAAACAGTTGTTGGAAAAAAAGTGAACGAAAACGAAATCGCCCTCATTACCATGCATTTTGGAGGTTGGATGAGGAAGGTGGGAGCCAAGCCAGCTGTTCGCAAGAAAGCCCTTCTTGTTTGCACAAACGGTGTTGGAACTTCTAGATTACTTTTGCATCAGTTAGAAGGACTATTCTCTACAATCGATTTAATTGGAAGCAGTTCTTTAAGGGAATATGAAAAAAAACAATATGATGTTGATTTTGTTATTTCCACCATTCCACTTGAAGAAAAGAATAGACCTGTCTTTGTTGTTAATCCGATTTTGACAGAGGCGGAAAAAGAAAGTCTATTGAAGAAAGTGAATGTTCACTTTGATCAAGGGACGAAACAAAACTCATCCATTGAGGCATTGATGGAAATTATTCAAAGACATACAGATGTAGTGGATAAAGAAGGACTTCAGCAGGACCTTAAGCAGTATCTTTATAAGCCTGAAAAGGTTGTAAAAGAAATTGGGAAGCCTTCTCTAAGAGATCTTCTTCAATTGAGGCGTATTCAATTGAAAAATGAGGTATCAGATTGGAAGGAAGCCATTCAAGTTGCATCAGAGCCTCTCCTTCAGGAAGGGCTTATTACAGACAAGTACGTTGAAGTGATGATTAGTAATGTCAATAATATGGGTCCTTATATTGTTATTGCACCGAAAGTGGCGATACCGCATGCACGTCCAGAGGATGGGGTCAACAAGCTGAGCATGAGCCTATTAAAACTTTCAAAAACTGTTCCATTTTCAGAAAAAAGCAAGCATGCCATTCAAATTGTGATTGTGTTAGCAGCAGTTGACGGAGAAACCCATTTAAAGGCACTTTCACAATTGTCTAAAATGCTTTCAGATCAAAAAGGTACAAATCAAATATTATTGGCTAACTCTCCTGAAGGAATTTTTGAACTAGTCAATGCCTACTCAATGTAGGAAGAATTTGTTGCAACTGGGGGAATTCAGAATGAAGTTTTTAGAAGAGAATCTTGTGGAATTTGACGTCGAAGCATCCTCACCAGATGAAGCTATCCGAGCAGCAGGTGAACTACTTGTCGAAGGAGGCGTGGTTGAGGAAAGGTATGTAGAGGCAATGGTTCAATCTTACCGTGCGAATGGGCCTTATTTTGTCCTTGCTCCACAAATTGCACTTCCACATGCACGACCAGAGGATGGAGTAAAGGAAGCATCTGTTTCCTTTGTAAGGTTGACTAGACCAGTTATTTTTGGAAACGTTGCCAATGATCCTGTAAGTTTAGTATTTGCCCTGGGTGCCTCTTCAAGCAATGAGCACCTAGAAATTTTGCAAAAATTAATGACACTTTTAAGTAGTCAAGAAAATGTTAAGAAGTTAATGGAAATTACATCTTATTCAGAAATGAAACAACTATTAGGGGGGAATTAATCATGAAAATTTTATGTGTATGTGGATTAGGTCAAGGAACTAGCTTAATTTTACGAATGAATGTGGACACTGTTTTACGTCAAATGGGGATTCAAGCAGATGTGGATAACACAGATGTATCAAGTGCTTCCAGTGAAAGACCTGATTTAATTATTACAAGCAATGAATTATCAGAATCTTTATCTGGCCATTCTTCAAAAATAGTCATTGTAAATAACTACTTTGATTTAAATGAAATTAGACAAGCATTAGAAAGCCAATTTAGCTAAAGAAAATTAACTTTTCGGGGGTGTTAGAAATGAATGTATTAACGTGGCTTGCGACTAATATATTTGGAGTTCCTGCGTTTTTAATAGGAATAATCGTTTTACTAGGTTTACTTTTACAGAAAAAGACAACCAGCCAAACAGTAAGTGGCACATTTAAAGCGATGATTGGATTCTTAATCATTAATGCTGGTGCCGGTATCATTGTTGGTGCATTAAATATTTTCCAACCGATGTGGGCAGAGGTATTTGGACTAAAGGCCGGTAGTTTAGGTAAGTTTTTAGGACAAACGGACTTTAACATAAAATTCGGTTCTGCTGTAACTTTAGCTATGTTTCTTGGATTCTTAATCAACGTATTGCTAGCCCGCTTTACTAAGTTTAAATATATTTATTTAACAGGACATATGATGTTCTGGACTACTTCCATCTTTGCTGGAATTATTGTAAATACAGTTGGGAAAGATAATGTTTCCTTCGTAGGATTGGTTGCTTTCTTGTCTATATTTATGGGACTATATTGGACTTTCCAACCAGCACTTGTTCAGCCATTTATGAGAAAAGTAACTGGCGGAAACGCTATCGCATTAGGTCATACTTCTGCAAGTGTTGCCATCCTTTCAGCGTTACTTGGTAAAGTTTTTGGTAACAAAGAAAATGACTCTGAAAAAATTAAACTACCAAAAGGCCTTGAATTTTTAAGAGATTCCAACGTTATTACTGCCTTAACAATGGGGTTATTATTCATTGTAGGTGCGATCTTTATCACACTAAAGGGTACACCGGAATCTCATGCTTTAATTAAGCAAGCATCTGGACAAAATTTCATTATGTATTCTATTATCCAGTCATTTACATTTGCTGGTGGTATCGCAGTCGTATTACTAGGCGTAAAAATGTTCATCGGTGAAATTGTTCCAGCATTCAACGGTATTGCTACAAGATTAGTACCAGGTGCTATACCGGCACTCGATTGCCCGGTTGTGTTCACATTCGCTCCAAATGCCGTTATTCTTGGTTTCCTAGGTGCATTTTTCGGTGCATTAATTTGGTTAGTAGTTATCGGAAATACTGTATCTTATGTTTTTGTTCCAACAATGATTGTATTGTTCTTCCACGGTGCAACTGCAGGGGTGTTTGGTAACTCCACAGGTGGTGTACGCGGTGCATTAATTGGTGGATTTGTGACTTCTACAATTGTTGCCTGGGGTCAATATATCATGGTTCACTTCTTAATCTCATCTACCATTCCGGATACAGCAATGTGGGCTGCTGATAATGACATGTTTGTACTTGGACCAATCGTGAAATTCCTTGCTCATTTACTTTTTTAAATACAACTAGTTTGAGTAAAGGGCAGGTCATGGCCCTTTACTTATTCTTCGTTTTTTATATCTACTTATACTTAAATTGGAGGAAGATCAACATGAGTTTCATTCGTACATTAAAAGGTGATATTAAACCAGAAGAATTAGGCTTTACTTATTCCCATGAACATATCGTATGCCGTCCTGCCTATTGGGTAGAACGTGGAGTAGACGATCTTTTACTTGATGATAAAGAAAAGTCAAAATTAGATGTACAAGATTTTAAAAACCATGGTGGACGTACAATCGTAGATGCTACTGCGGTTGATTATGGCCGTGACGTACAAGCTGTTAAAGAAATTTCAGATGAACTTGGTATTCATATTGTTGGTACAGCTGGTTTTAATAAAAGCTTCCTTTGGGATGCCAAAGTCAAAGAAGAATTAAAGCCAATTATTGGAGAGTACAATACTTATGCAGATTGGATCGAAGCAGCAAGTATTAATGAATTAACTGACTTTGTTGTTCGTGAAGTGGAAGAAGGATTAGAAGGAACTCCTTTTAAAGCAGGACAGGTGAAGTTTGGAACTGGCTATAATCGCATTACTCCTTTAGAAGAAAAAACATTGCGTGCCGTATCTCGTGCTCATCATGAAACAAAGGCTCCAATGCATTCCCATACAGAAGCAGGAACAATGGGTCTTGAGCAAATTGAACTCTTAAAGAGTGAAGGCGTTGACCTGTCTTATATGAGCTTTGGTCATATGGACCGCAACCCTGATCCATATTATCATGAGCAAGTTGCAAAAACGGGTGCATATTTATGTTTTGATGGAATTGCCAAAATCAAATATGCTCCAGAAAGCACTCGTATTGCTTGTATTTTAGAGCTTGTTAAAAAAGGTTACGAAGATCAAATCCTTGTTAGTGGAGATACTGCAAGAAAAACGTATTACAAACACTATGATTTCGGTTTAGGTTTGGAATATATCATTGCAAAATGGGTTCCACGTTTTATAGACGATGCTAACCGTCAAGGTTTTGATGGAGAGAAATTAATCCGTAAGTTCTTTATTGAAAATCCAGCTAGATGCTTTACATTTAAAAAATAATGGGGGCCTTGGCATGATTTATCAAAGTGAAAATTCCTTTGAAGTAAAAGAGAAAATTGAAACCAGCTTAGTTGCTATTTTACCAATTGGAGCCGTGGAGGCACATGGCCCCCATCTCCCACTTGGAACTGATAACTTTTTAGCAGAAAGACTATCTGAACGTGTAGCTGAAAAAACAGGAGCTTTTGTTCTTCCAACCTTGCCATATGGACAAGTTTGGAGTTTGAAGAACTTCCCAGGAAGCATCAATATCAGCAATGAATCGTTAATTAGCTTTATTTATGACATTGGTGTTAGCCTGTATGAACAAGGATTCCGTGTATTTGCTATGATTAATGGCCATTTAGGAAATGCGGTTGCTATGAAAGAAGCAGCACGTAAGCTTTATGCTCTATATCCTGATTTTCGAATTCTATATCTTTTTTACCCAGGCGTGAAAAAGATAACAGATGAAGTAAGAGAGGAAAAATCAGCACATACAAGTTATTTCCATGCTTGTGAAATAGAAACGTCTTACATGCTTTATTTAGCAGAAGAGTATGTGGATATGTCAAAAGCTCTTGCTGAAGATCCACAAATTCCAATGAGTGCAGATGTAACCCCAACCCCATGGGAAGAGTTTACTTCAACGGCTGTGTTAGGCAATGCAACACTTGCTACAAAGGAAAAAGGGGAAAAAATTATAGAAGTAGCCATTAAAAATATGATTAAACTGATTGAAGGTGCTAAAGATGGACTTAAGAAAGTTGAATAAATTAGATAACTTTTTACTTTTTAATTTTTTAGCAAAAGATAAACAAAATGCCGAAGAAATTATCGAAGCCGGAAAAGGTTATGTAGTGCCTGGTATCGTATCTTCTGATTTTACTAGAATTGAAGATGGCATTAAAAAGGTAGAAGAATTAAAGGAAGTAGCTCCTGTTGTCAGTATTGGATTAGGAGATAACGGAAATCCAGCCAATTGGGATAAGGTTTTAGGTATTGCAGCGGGATCAAACCCTGGACATATCAACCAGCCATTTGAAAAAACAAGTTACTCCAGAGGTTATTTGAAAGCAAAAGGCCTTGAGCAGGCAGTAAACGGCCTTGTTTCTCCTGCTGGTAAAGTAGGATATGTGAAACTATCAGGCGTTGAAATAAAAGTTGAAGATTTAGTTGATCTGGCTCTTTCAATGGGAGTGGAATCGATTAAATTTATGCCGTTAAAAGGGTTAACCCATTTAGAAGAGCTAGTCTACTTATGCAAAGTTGCTGCTGAAAAAGGAATTGTTTCAGTCGAGCCTGCAGGCGGAATTTCTGCCGATAATATTGTTGAAATTGTGAATGCAGTAAGAGGGACAGGAATTCCTGTATTTATGCCGCATATTTTTGGTTCTACCATTGACAAAGAAACCGGAAGAACCATCCCTGAAGAAGTAGCGAAAATAATCCGTTTGGTAAGGGGATGAGAAACATGTTAACGCAATACTTTGAAAAGGCAAAAGAGAAGCTTGAACTTGTTGAAAAAAATGAGATAAGTAACCTGAGAGAAGCGGCTGGAAAAGTGGCAGAATCCATCCAAAATGGCGGTATTATTCAGCTTTTCGGCTGTGGTCACTCTCATATTTTGACTGAAGAAGTATGCTACCGCGCTGGCGGACTTGTCCCGATTAACCCTATTTTATATGAGCCATTAATGCTACATGAAGGAGCCCTTCGCTCCTCACAGTTAGAACGCCAAAATGGCTTAGCAGCGGAGTTTATGAAGGATCAAGACATTCGAAATGAGGATGTTATGTTTGTCATCTCCACTTCCGGTCGAAACCCAGTTCCAGTCGATGTAGCGCAAGGAGCAAAGGCAAAAGGTGCTTTTGTAATCGGTATTACCTCATTGGAATATTCACAGAGCCAGCCATCTAGGCATGTAAGCGGCAAACATCTATATGATTCTGTTGATTTAGTGATTGATAACTACTCAGCAAAAGGGGATGCAGCCCTTTCCTATGAAAAGGTAAGTGTCCCATTTGGTCCAACTTCGACCGTAGTTGGGGCAGTCATCATCAATGCCATCCTTGCTGAAGCTGTAAAAATTATGGCTGACAATGGCTTTGAGCCTCCAGTCTTCCTAAGTGGAAATATCGATGGAGCAGACGAGCATAACCAGCAACTGGTAGAAAAATACCGTGGAAGAATTGCATTGTTGAAATAATGGGTTCGATTTTTAAATCACTATTCGTTAATTGTTTAAGGCAAAATCCTTGATTTTAAATAAAAAAAGTAATGCCTGAATCTATATAAGGGGACTTGTCTCTAAGGGATTCAGGCATTTTTTAAATCGCTTTACTGGAAATGCTGTTTAATAATTATCAATCTGCTATCATGAATAATTATCTGTCATTTCAAGTGTCCCAAATTAAAACTACAAGTAATTAACCTCATTTAATAATGTCACGGTGAACCGTATCATGAGTAAATAATGTTTTTACGAAAAAACAACAGCACCCCCTAATTTAATGGAGAGGTGCTGCTTTGCTATTTGAATGGTTTACTTTAATATTCTCCTTTAATAACAAAATACGATCCCCGAATAGTTCCCGCTAGTTTAGACTTCTGCCTAGCAAACTTAAACTTCCCTTCTAGCTCCTTAGGTACTTCCATCCCCTCAGAAAGCTTAAAGCCAACAGCCCGCTTCGGCTTAGGGCCGTCAATTGTATACAAGACGTTGACTGAAAGACCATCCTCATAAAAGACGTAGGTCCAATTAATATTTTCCACTTGAAAACGCGCCGTTTCTAAAGGTTTGGCCGCAAACTCAATATCCCGTTCCTCTTTCAAAATTCGATTCACATAATCAAGGGTATCCTGACTTTCGCTAGCTGGAACAACCGTAAATTCATGCTTGTATTTGTTCATAAAGTATCGGGCTTCATTAGCACGTAAACCAGCAAGCGCTTCTGCTACAGGTGAAGACTCTAAACCAACCGTAGACACATTTTTAAAATCAACGATATAGGACAATTCCATCGCTCCTTTTATTTCCTAACAACAGGAATCCACATTTCACCAAATACTAAACCGTTTCGTTGCCCCATTATAACCGCTGTATTTGGCCCGCCAACATAGGCAAAATTCTTTGCTTCTGGCAGGACTTGGCCAAAGGCAATGCCAGTAACCATATTACTCAAATCTTCAGCTGTTTCTGCTTCCCCTTTTACAACTAGGTATTCTCCTTTAGGAAATTGGATCATTCTGGTTGCTTCGGGTAATGTTGCCTCTGTCATGACGCCAGCATAATGCATCATTTTGTTATTCACCGCTTCATTCACGACAAAAATGTAGTCATTTGTGGCTACGGCTTTTAACTTATCAAGCGTACCATCTTCTTTGACGGCCGACCAAAAGTCTGCCTTTTCCTTGTTAATACCAGCATAGTCAGTGTAGTGGCTCTTAAGCTCTGTTCCAATACCTAAAACGGTGAAGCTGTCTTTTTCTTCTAGGGTATAATCTGCCATATTCAAAACCTTCCTCTTTTTAAAATGAATCAAATGATTGTTTTTTCATCTGATGAGATTATAATAGTCTTTAATCATGTCAAAAAATGATACTGTTTAGGAGATCCCGATGAAAAAAGTTGAACGGATTAATACCATTATGCGGTATATCAACAACCGCGCCAACTTTACCATTTCTGAAATCATGCAACAATTTAATATCTCTCGTTCGACAGCTATACGAGATATCAGAGAAATTGAAGCCATGGGGATGCCACTTGTCGCGGAGGTTGGAAGAGATGGGGGTTATTTTGTCATGAACAACTCTGTCCTTCCAACAGTCCGCTTTACCGATAATGAGATTAAAGCTCTTTTTATTGCCTTTATGGCCACAAGAAATCAACAACTCCCTTATCTAAAGAGTCGTCAGTCTTTAACTGAAAAATTACTAGGCCTCATCTCTGAAAATCAGCAAGAGGACCTTGTTCACTTAAATCAAGTCTTGCTTTTTGAAGGGACCAACCCCAATAATCCCGACCTACTTGAACTGTCAGACCTACCCCATCCTATGTTAGAAAAACTCATCCAAATCCTTCTTTTGGATAGCTATATATTGATTACTATCAAAGAAGAGAAGGTAATAAAGTCTTATCCCATTTATCTCTTGCACCTTTATCATGAAAAAGGCATTTGGCTGATTGAAGGCTTTGTCTTAAAGGATGAAAAGAGGAGGATTTTCCCTGTCGACAATCTCACTGATGTCAAACCATACTCTACGAAAAATAGATTAAGTAAGAAAAAGATTTTAGAAAATCTAAGTAAGCAAGAAGAAGAGATTAATCTTGTCCTTGAACTTGGCCCAAAGGCGATTGCCCAGTTCAAAAAATACCATCCTTTAAAAATTTCAATTTCCTATACGAATCCTTACCAAACCACAGCCATTCTAAAGACTTTTATCAATGTTACTAATCCTGAAGAATTAAGCGAAATAACCAATTGGCTGCTTTTCCTAGGTGGGGATATCAAAGTCAAGGAAGTGCCCGTAGAACTTTTAGATTGTTTACAAGAGAGATTATCCTTATTCTTCCCATAGGAAGTGCTAGTTAAAACACCTTGAGTATCTTGTAACAATCATGGCTTGGTAAAGCGATGATTGTTACAGCTTGGGTCAAATAACATTCGGCAATAAAAGTCAAAAGGCCGACTTTTCTTGCCAAAGAACAATTGCCTGTCGGGGCTGATCAAGGCATTTGCGCTTTTCTTAAAATTAGGAAAGTATATAATCTTAACCTACCAGAGTCTTTGATATTGAGGCATTTTATGTCCCAATCCTATTGAAAAGATGCGTGACCGGTAAATAGAGGGAGGTTCTAATGCCCGAGGTAAGAGAAAAAGTGCGTGACCGGTAAATAGAAGAAGGTTTTAATGCCCGTGGCAAGTTCGACTGGCTACTATAGGATACGCTATGTGCGACTAGGTCTCTGTCGGCAATCCGCTAGCAACTTTCGGATGTACTCTAAACAAAAAAGGATCGGGCGGGTTTTGCTCGGTTCTTTTTATTTGGCTTGAGCTACAATGTCCTCCTACTAAAAATTAAAAATTATAAAAGTTTAAATAGTCTGAAGTGTGATTAAACTGTTAGAGAATATGAATTTATTTTTGAGGTGGTATTTTGAAAAGAATAATAGGTTTTAGTGTCCTGGGGGTTGTTTTGGTAGCCGGACTTGGTTTGGCTGTGTTTTGGGAGAAGCAAGATAAGGGGAATGATGGTGGGAACAAACAGGGTTCCTTTCAGCAGGATGCAAATGAGGTAATGAAAAAGGCAGTAGAGGTAACACTTTCGGATGATGGCAGTGTGAATGCAAGTCATTTGTCTATTCCGTGGACGATTAACAAGAGCAACAGTCTGTTTTTCCTGAGTCAACGGGAAGGCTCCGTTATTCAAATTGACGGGAATCTTGGTATGGTAGAAGTGCAGAAGGTAAAGGTTTCAGAGGATATTGTCAATGAAGGGGAAGGCGGTTTTCTTGGATTTACTTTAGCACCTGATTTTGCTAAGACAAAGAAAGCATTTGCTTATCACACCTATCAGAAAGACGGCAAGACCCTAAATCGAATTATTTCACTCAAACTTGAAGATAACACCTGGAAGGAAGATAAAGTCCTTTTAGATGAGATACCTGGAGGTACGGTTAGTAACGGCGGCCGGCTAAAAATTGGTCCGGATGGGATGTTATATGCCACTACAGGTGATGTCGGCATAAAGGAAAACGCCCAGAATCTTGATAGTTTAGCGGGTAAAATTTTAAGAATGAAGCTAAACGGCGATATTCCGACGGATAATCCATTTGAAAATTCGTATATTTACTCCTATGGACATCGAAATCCTCAGGGATTAGCCTGGGATGGGGACGGCAACCTTTATAGTTCAGAGCATGGGGAGTCAGGCCATGATGAAATTAATCTAATTCAAGCTGGGAAAAACTATGGCTGGCCTGTGGTTCAAGGAGATGAAGGTGCAAAAGGCATGATGAAGCCGATTCTTCAATCCGGAGATAAAACCTGGGCGCCGTCAGGTATGGCTTTTAAGGATGGAAAACTTTTTGTTGCTTCTTTAGCTGGGAAGCAAATCTTTACTTATGATCTAGCCAGTAAGAACTTTCAGGAGTTCTTCGGAAATGCAGGAAGATTAAGGGATGTATTGGTCGATAATAATGAGTTGTACACAATTACCAGTAACCGGGATAACCGTGGAAATCCAACAGACAAGGATGATCAGTTAATCCATCTTTCTTTAACAGAAAAGGCTTCAACTAACTAAAAAGGTAATCGTCCGATTAATAGGACGATTACCTTTTCTTTTTCAAGCTCGTTATCAACCGCCGCCAAGGCTCTTTACATAATCTGCAACGGCCTGTATTTCTTCCTTAGACAACGTATCTTTAAATGGAGGCATTTGACCTTTTCCATTTTCTACCTGCTTGATGATGGCAGCCTGATCCATTTTCGTGTTTGTTAAGTTTGGACCATTATGTCCACCTGCACCACCTGCACCGTGGCATGCCATGCAATTGTTTTTATATACCGTTTCGCCTGCTGCCGTGCTGGTTTTTTCTTTTTTGGTTTTATTATTGGTTGCCTGTTTCTTTTCTTCTGCTGCACCTTGTTTTACAGGGGATATATTGATTTTATTCTTAGGAATATCCTTTACAGATCCATATTTGCCCTCTAATGAGAAGGTGTAGATTTTATCCCCATGTTTGGATCCAGCCAGTGTATTTCCGGCGGCGAAGATGGAGATATACTGCTTTCCATCGATTTCATAGGTGATTGGAGGGGCATTCGCACCTGCATCCATTTTAAAATCCCATAATTGATTTCCGTTGACTGCATCGTAGGCAATAATTCTTCCATCATTGTGACCGGTAAATACCAGGTTACCTTTTGTGGTTAAGAGACCGCTGTAAGCGATGGCATCCCAATTCTTTTGCCAAACAATTTTATTCGTTTTAATATCAAGTGCGGTCACAGTGCCGCGGCTAGGGGAGTTTTCCACCGGCTGCCATACACTGCCGATATACTCTTTCCCTTGTTCAAACCTCGCCTTTTCTTCTTCCCCGTAATGCGCATAGGCAAAATAATTGTCATTTCCTAATACGTAAAAATACTCTGTGTTTGGGTTGTAAGCCGAGGGCGGCCAGTTTGCCCCACCTTGAGGTGATGGTTTAAGGGTAACCGGCTTATCCCAAAAAGGTGTAAATATACTTCCAATTGTCCCCTTAAAATCTTTTGGTAGATCGCGTTTAACATCTTCTTCTGTAACCTTTTGTGGTACAAATGCATCTCCAATAGGAACGGGCTGTGTTGGAGAAGTTTTTTGGTCTGTATTTTGTGGAACGGGCTTTTCCTCAATGCCGATGAGCGGCTTGCCGTTAGTCCGATCCAAAAGATAAAGCCATCCTGTTTTCCCGGCTTGGGCAATTCCTTTTCTCATTTGGCCATTCATTTTCACATCATATAGAACGACAGGATTGGCCGGATCCAAATCCCAAATATCATGATGTACTTCTTGGAAGTGCCATTTGTATTCTCCTGTATTGGCATCAAGTGCAAGAATTGAGTTGGCGAATAAATTATCTCCTTCCCTCTTGCTGCCATCCAGGTCTGGCGAGGTATTCCCGGTTGAAAAATAAATGAATCCAAGTTCCGGGTCAATGGCCGGAGTCTGCCAAACTGGTGCTCCACCTGTAAGCCAATTTCTGCTGCCCTTTGGCCAGGTTTCACTTCCTTTTGCACCTGGAGCTGGCAGTGTATAGGTTCTCCAAATTTGTCTGCCGAGTTCTGAATCATAAGCGGCGACATACCCTCTAATGCCATACTCGCCGCCGGCGATTCCTGTGTAGACTTTTCCATCATAATAGAGTGGGGCACTGGTAATGGTATAACCTTTTTCCCAATTATCCACTCTAGTTTCCCATACTACCTTACCGGTTTTTTGATCTAAAGCAACCAGCCTGGCATCTAATAATCCGACAAAGACTTTACCGTCTCCTAACGCTACACCACGACTTGTCCACCCGCAGCAGACGGTATTCAGCCCATTCGTGAGTTCGGGTCTATATTCCCAAATCATTTTACCGGTTTTTGCATCGAGGGCCTGGACTTGATTCGCCCCCGTGATGGTGAACATGACCCCATCATAGACAAGTGGGGTCGCCTCACCAGAATATTTAAACTCAAAACCTGAACCTAGGCTGGTAACCCATTCTACTTTTAAGTTCTTAACATTTGAGGCAGTGATTTGGTTAAGGGGTGAGTACATGCTATTATGGATATCTCCACCATGCGTTGCCCAATTTCCTGCTGGTGGCTTGGCTAGCTCATTTGGTGCAAACTTCGGTGCAATCTTCCTTTTATAATCCATATGCTGATAGGAATGATAGTTAGTGTTAGCCAATTGCTCCTTCGTTTTATTTTCAGTGGCCCCCTGCTTACTGTCCTCGCCCTTGTCTGCTTTTTTTACTTCAGACTTCGCCTCATCGTTTCTATTCTTCTCAGCCTTGTGTGTAGTGGTACAACCTGCAATTAGCAAAAGGAATAATAAAATAATAATCCAACCAGACTTCTTCATCTATTCACACTCCTTTCAATCTTTTTACAGTAATTTGCCCGTATATAAGAAGTTTTTATTCATTTAGATTGGCTGCAGGGAAATTTTTAGATAGGGGCATAACAACTATTAAAGATTTTTCTATTGAAGGAATGTTTATTCTTTTTACAGAAGTAATTAAGTTAGCATAAGAGTGAAAATGAAATTATATTCCGTTCCTAACAAATGATCGAAATTTTTATATAAATAAGGCAGATAATCTACTAAATAAAGAAAATAGAGGATCTTTTTATTTACCCTGAGATAATGTACAATTTTTTTATATCCAATAAATAACAATATCAAGATCGATATTAGTTTTATAGTCAGGAGCAATCCAATGGAAGCGGTAGAAAAGAAACTAATCGTTAATTCCGACAAAGGGAATCTATTAAGAGAACTAGTAAAATCAATGAGTGAGTGTGAACGGTTTTACTTTAGTGTTGCCTTTATTAATTTTAGTGGGCTGCAGCTTCTACTTGATCCTTTGAAGGAAGCTGAAAAGAAGGGGACTAAAGGGAAAATTATCACTTCCACTTATCTCAATTTTACAGATGCAAAAGCATTAGAAAAAATAAGAGAATTTAATAATGTTGATTTAAAGGTTTTTGTTACTGATAAAGAAATTGGTTTTCATACAAAAGCATACATATTTGAGTACAAAGATTGCTACAAGGTGATTATTGGTTCATCGAATATCACTCAAAGCGCATTGAAAAGCAATATTGAGTGGAATGTTGAAATTATCACGAAAGAGAACGGCAAGTTTATCCAGGATGTATTAAAGGAATATGATTATCTGTGGCATATGAGTGAGGATGCAGATCCTGATTTTATTAGTAGATACGAAGAATTCCTAAAAAGTTTTAAAAGTACGCAAATTACCCACCAAATGATTTATGAGAATAAACAATACATCGTTCCAAATAGAATGCAAAAGCGTGCTACAGAGAATTTAGATCGTCTCAGAAGCTTTGGGGAGAAAAAAGCACTAGTGATTGCTGCAACCGGAACAGGTAAGACGTATATGTCTGCGTTTGATGTGAAGAACGTGAAACCGAAGAAGCTTCTATTCATTGTGCACAGGGAAGAGATTTTGAAAAAAGCTAAGGATACGTTTGAAATTCTCTTACCAAATGATGGTCTTTCTTTTGGACTACTCACAGGTAACCATAAGCAAAAACATGTAGATTACGTGTTTGCTACCATCCAAACGATTTCTAAATGCTTTCATGAATTTGAAAAAGATGAGTTTGAATATCTGATTATCGATGAAGCCCATCATGCGACAAGCCCAACCTATCAAACTGTATTAAATTACTTTGAACCAAAGTTTACTTTAGGTATGACGGCTACTCCAGAACGTAGTGACGGGTATAATGTTTTTGACCTTTTCGATAATAATGTGGCTTTAGAAGTACGGTTACATGAGGCGTTAGAAGATGAGTTGGTTATTCCATTCCATTACTTCGGGATTACAGATATAGAAGGTATTGATTTAAGTGATGTGGATATAGATGATATTGGTGAGATCACAAAACGATTAAAGGTTAATGAGCGGGTCGATTTTATTATTGAAAAAATGGACTTCTATGGATATGACGGTGAGAAAAGAAAAGGCCTTGGTTTCTGTGTGAGTATTGAGCATGCACAGTATATGGCAAGTGAATTCAATAAAAGAGGATATAAGAGTGTTTGCTTATATGGAGCTGATTCACCAGAAAAACGGGAATTATATATTAATCGATTAGAGAGTGACCATGACGAGTTAGAGTTTATTTTCACAGTAGATATTTTTAATGAAGGTGTCGATATTCCTTCTATTAATACTGTACTAATGTTAAGACCAACCAACTCTCCAATTGTGTTTATTCAACAGCTCGGTCGGGGATTACGTAAGCATGCGAATAAAAGTTTTTTAACGGTCCTTGATTTTATCGGTAACCATAATAAAACCTTTCTTATTGCATTGGCGCTTAACGGAAGTCGTTATTATGATAAAGAAAGTTTAAAGGTTGCGATTGCAACCGGCTTTGCGAATATTCCTGGATGTACCCATATCCAAATGGATAAGATCTCACAGGAAAGAATCTTGGCCCAGATCGATAATGAAAACTTCAACTCAATGAAGTATCTGAAAGAAGAATACTTTGAGTTTAAAAAGCTCAATCAGGGGCGAATTCCATATTTATTATTAGATTATCTGAAGTATGATGGAGCGCCTGATCCAGTTAAATTCATAGATCGTGAAAAAACCTATCTATCTTTTATGGCTAAAGTGGAGAAGGATGACTATTTGAAGGGACTTTTACAGAACGAAGCATTCGAGTCGACCTTAAAAGAGTTATCCAGTAAACTTCCAATCAAAAGGATTTATGAGTTTGTTATCATTCGATATTTATTAGATCATGAAGAAATTAATCTTGAAATTGCAAAGCGCCAAATTTTAAAGATGATCAATGAAGTAGATGATGATAGTGTGTTTCATGCCTTTGAATGTTTAAATCAAAACTATTATGATAGTGGCCAGCTAAAGAATAAACCAAAATTATTTAATTATACAGATGGAAAACTGACTAAGACCCCAATTTTTATAGAACAATTGAAAAATCAGGACTATCGGAAATATATTGAGGATATCATCACCTATGGTATTTTCCGTTACGAAAAAGAATTTAAGTCAGAATACTACGGTGTCCCACATTTTAAACTTTATGAACAATATCCAATGATGGACGCAGCCTTACTTTCCAACTATCGAAAGATCCATAGTTCCTTTAGAGGTTCAGGGCTGCTTGCAAATGGAAAGGAATACTTTCTATTTATAGATTTGCATAAGGAAGAGGATGTAAAGGAAAGTATTAACTACAAAGATAAATTTATTAATGAACGGTACTTCCAGTGGCAATCACAAAATAGTACTACCCAAAGCTCTGAAAGAGGACAAAACATCATTCATAATAAGAAGCGTGGAGTTAATCTTCATTTATTTGTGAGGAAGTACAGGGATATAGATGGGAAGAACGAGCCTTTTATTTATATTGGCAAAGGAGATACAGTCCAATACGAGGGCGAGAAACCTATTACTGTCAAAATCATGTTAGAGCATGAAATACCAGCCACATTATATACTGAGTTTACTAAAAAAGTGTAGTCTTCTCATTGCGAGAAGACTATTTTTCGTTTATTAATTTTTCGACTGCAGGTATGTCCGCCGGGGCCCACTTCAGTGAGTTTAGATTTTCTCTTTTTAGCCAAATAAGTTTGGAGTGTTCACTTGGAGTTGGCGTTCCTTCAATAACTTTACATTTAATCGAAATCAAATTGATTATAAATGTTTCATATTCGTGGGTGTTATCGTTGAATACTTCGTTGTTAGTAGCAATCTTACAATCCAATTCTTCAGAAATCTCTCTTATAAGAGCTGAATAGATATCCTCATTAGCTTCTACTTTTCCACCTGGAAACTCCCACATGTTTGGAATAGCCATCTCTGGGGATCTAAGTGCACAAAGGATTTCGTTTTGTTCATTTTCAATGATTGCTGCGACTACTTTTACGAGCTTTTTCAAGGTCAGCCTCCTAAGAAGTAATTTACTAGTCATTATAATAACACTTTTATTAAATAGATAGTATGCATGGGGTAGGAAAACTAATCAACGTTTAATTGAAAAATTGGAACCTCTGGTGGAGAGGGTAAAAAACTAATCAAACGTTTGATTAAAAAGTTGGAACCTCTGGTACGTAGGGTGAAAAACTAATCAAACGTTTGATAAAAAAACGCTGGAGCCCTTGGTACGTAAGGGTTAAAAAAACTAATCAAACGTTTGATTAATTTGCGTCCGAAAAATAAGCAACCTTAAATTAGCCAATCATTAAGGCTGTTTAAGGTTGCTTTTATTAATCATTCATAAGGTTTGGGCTGATAGAAATAGTTAGGTTTTACAATCTCATTATTATAATGACCATGGAAAATATGGGTGGCAGCAGGTGCTAAAGGTGGAATGAGCCAAGCCCAGTCCCCGGTGACATTTCGACCGTTTTCCATTTCTTTTTCCTCGAATAGCTTAAACTGTTGCGCAGCGGTGTGATGGTCTACTATGCTAACTCCAACCTCCTTATAAGAATGTAAGACAGCGGTGTTTAACTCTAATAGTGCCCGGTCCTTCCACAATGTGATGTTACTCTTAATATCTAGTCCCATTAACGAACCAATTTGAGGCAGCAGGTTATACCGGAACTCATCAGCTAAGTTTCGTGCACCTATCTCCGTGCCCATGTACCATCCGTTAAAGGGAGCAGAGGTATAAGTGATCCCTCCGATTTCAAGGCTCATATCAGAAATCATTGGGACTGCATACCATTTTATTTGTAAGTCCTCGAACCACTCGTATTGCGGATGACGAATCGGAACTTCTAGTAGTAGGTGTTCAGGTATTTCAAATAGTTGTGGAGTGTGATCGTTCACTTGAATGACTAAGGGTAGGACATCAAATTTTCCATATTTCGGTTCCCACCCTAGGTTCAGACAAGTCTCTGTAAAGTCTATGGAACCCGGGTCACCAATAACTCCTTGTTCGGTCTTATAACCTGCGTATCGAATTAATTGGTGATTCCAAATGCGAATCTTTTTATTTGGGAGTGCTTGTGGAAAGATCGTAATGGTTGGTCGAATACGACCTTCATTCGTTGCGTATTCCATATGCTCAAATAGGGCATCCCGTATTTCTACTTCTGTATGTAAATTTCTCTTATCGATGACGGTTAAATGATTCCAAAATAATCTACCTATACAACGGTTACTATTGCGCCAAGCCACTTTTGCTCCGTATTCTAGTTCTTCTGTGGTGTGTTCATAAAATCCATTGCTTTGTATCTGTTGAGTGACTTCATTTATCCGATTATCTAAGTCTTGGGCTGATTTATTTGTTTCTTTATAAAAAGAACAAATAAATTCCTTTGCTTCCGTAAGTAAATCCTTGTTCAAGATGAATCCTCCTATGATGATAATTTCCTAATCATATCATAATGTCTTTCCTTAGGTGCGAACAGTTACTATTAAAAAAAACTAAACAAACGTTTGATTGAAACGCTGAAACCCTTGGTGCGTAAGGGCTGGAAAACTAATTAAACGTTTGATTAAAAGTTGTCTATACAAGATGGCTGTCTTTGAAAAACTAATCAAACGTTTGATTAAAAAGCTCAAAACCTTGGTACGCAAGAGCTGAAGAAACTAAACAAACGTTTAATTGGTTAAATCTATGAAAATTTTATGAATCTTCCAAATTGTGATGTAATAGTTCGTTGGTAATGGTATAATTTTCCTAGTTTTACAAAATAGTATATTGGAGGTGGCTAATTATGACATGGTTCACTAAATGGGCATTGAGGAATAGAGCGGCTCTCGTTTTTTCCGTCATTGCCTCCATTATCTTCGGAATTTTTAATTATACTAGTATTCCTATGGAACTCATGCCGGCTGCAGACCAGCCATATGTTACGATTTCGGTAGTAGGTAACGGTTTGGACGCCGTCAGTATGGACGAACAGGTCACACAGCCCATCGAAAAGGCCTTAACCGGCATCAAAGGGAAACGAAATGTAGTGGCTGAAACAGGCAATAACTTTTCTCAGATGACGGTGACGTTTGAATCTGACACGAATCTGAAGGAAGCAAAGCAGCAGATTCAAGAAAACATCTCGATGGTCAATCTTCCCAATGGAGTCATGAAACCGTATGTTGTACTTCTCAATACATCGCAGATTCCAGTTGTCTACTTAGGACTAACATTCGATAAAGAAATCGGGAATAAAGAACTGAACCTCGTCGACAATGACATCCTTCCTCTTTTTAAAGATGTTAAAGGGGTCGGAAACGTCATGACCTACGGCGGAAAAAATCAGCAGGTTTCGATCAAGGTGGATCCGGCCAAACTTGCGGCTGCCCAGTTTCCTCTTGAAAAGCTGTATACGGTCTTAAGAGGAAAGAATGCATCCGTTGCGGTAGGTGAACAAACCCTTGATAATCAAGAAACTAGCATCATCGTGACAGGAAAATTAGAAAGTCTTGAAGACATTCAGAACCTTCAATTAAACAGCAGCACCAAATTGAAAGATGTTGCTGACGTGGCGATGGAGAAGAATACCACCAGTATTACGCATATGAATGGAAAGAATTTTATTGAAATCGTGGTACAGAAAGATTCAACGAGCAATGCTGTCACCCTCGGTAAGCAAGTGGCAGAGTTAGCAAAGAAGATTAATGATGATTATAAAGGAACCTTAACCGCAACCGTATTTATTAACTTAGCCGATACGGTTCTCGATTCCATTAATTCAATGACAAGAGAAGTGTTGACAGGAGCCTTATTTGCGACATTGATTATCTGGCTGTTCCTGAAAAGCTTCCGCATGACTTTAATTACGATTGTCAGCATTCCGCTTTCTCTTTGTATTACCATGATTCTACTATCCTTCTTTGGAGTTACGCTAAACATTCTGACACTAGGCGGGATTGCCGTATCCGTCGGACGACTCGTGGATGATAGTATCGTCGTGGTGGAAAACATCTTCCGAAGAAAACAAGGAAATGAACTGACACCGACCTTTATCGTGGAAGCGGTAAGAGAAGTAGCGGCTGCCATTACGTCATCTACTCTTACGACGGTAGCGGTGTTTCTTCCGATGCTACTTGCTTCTGGTAGTTTAAAAGATTTAATCGCGCCGTTTGCGATTACCATTACCTGCTCGCTGATGTCTTCACTTCTTGTGGCATTAACTGTCGTACCTTCACTCAGTGGACGATTGATGAAAAATGTAAAAACTAAAGACCACAAACCAGGAACCTTTTATCCTTCCATTCTTCGTTGGTCTTTGAACCATAAATGGCTTCCGATTGTCCTATCGGTTGTTGTGGTGATCGGAGCGGTCGGATTATTCGCCATGATTCCGAAGGGCTCGGTAGACCAAAAAGATAGTGCCTATCTTTCCGTTCTATTAAAGTACGAAAACGGGGCGAAATTTGATGACATTCAAAGTGGTCTTTCAAAAATGGAAACCCTTCTTTCCAATCAAAAAGGTGTGAAAAATAACATTGTTCAGGTCGGCAACAACGCCGATGCAGCACAGTTTGGGGAACTTCAGGACGCCAATCAAGTCCAGTTCATGGTGTTTTTGAAGGAAGGGGCCGATTCCGCTAAAATCGTACAAGAATTGCGGAAAGCCAAAGTTCAGTTCCCTAAAGCAGAATTAACAGCGAATACGGCGGGGCTAATGGGTGAAAACAAAACCACTGTCTCTGTGGATGTGTTAGGTAAAGACGATTCGGAAATTAAAAAAGCAGCTGATATCATCACCAAAAAATTAGACACCATTAAAGGTGTTCAAAAAGTGGCAACTAATGATGCTAATAAAAAACCAACGGTGAAAATTACGGTGGATGCGAAAATCGCTAATGCTGAGGAAATTTCCGGATCACTTCAAGCGATGCTGCAACCAGCGGTTATCGGAAGCATGAAAATCGACGGACGTACCACTACGGTAAAACTCGGTGCCTTGAAGGAAATAAGCACAGCGAAGGACTTAGAAAAACTAGAAATTATGTCACAAGACGGTCCGGTATTGTTATCAAAAGTGGCCAAGGTAGAACAAATCCAGCAACCGGGCACACTTTATTCCAAGGATGGACATCACTATCTTCAGGTGAGTGCAACGATCGATCCGAAGAAAATGGTCGACGTTACTGGAGAAATCAGTAAACAATTAGTAGCTTGGGAAAAAGACAATGCTTTTGGGGATGGAACAAGCGCAGAAATCACAGGGTCTTCCATGCAGTCATCCGATGATTTGATGGAACTCGCCAAACTAGCCGTGTTCTCAATCGGAATTGTATTCATGATTCTTTTGGTCACGCTGAAATCATTCCGTGCAAGCTTTGCCATCTTGCTTTCCCTTCCACTTGCCGCGATCGGTTCATTATTAGGACTTGTCGTATCAAAATCAAGCATCGACATTTCTTCTGGAATTGGTATGCTGATGCTAGTGGGGATCGTTGTGACGAATGCGATCGTCTTAGTGGACCGAATCCGCCATAACGAAGAAAGCATGACCATTCGGGAAGCCATTATGGAAGCAGGTACTGTCCGTCTTCGTCCTATCTTAATGACGGCACTTGCTACGGTATTTGCCATGGTTCCGCTGTTATTTGGACACGAATCAGCCATGAGCATGAATCTAGTTTCCAAAGGGCTTGCAGTCGTGGTTATTTTCGGACTGATTGTGTCTACATTATTGACTCTGATTGTCATCCCAACGTTCTACGAACTGTTCCATTTCCGAAAGGCAAAGAAACAGAGGCGAGATGGTTTAAAGAATAGGACAGCAGAAAATCTTGATGGGTTCACTGTTTAAGGAAAAATCAACATTTAAAATAATAGGCTATGTTATCATTCATTGTTGATTTTCGTGTAGGTATGAGAATCATAAGAGGAGAAATTCCCTCTATTGTATAAAAAGTAAGCTTAATAAGGAGAAATAAGAGGAGAAATTCCCCTTAACTGCTGTAAAATTAGACAAAATCCAACGTTTTGGATCAAATAAAGGGAAAAAATACCCTTATTTTAAAGGAAATAAGGGTATTTCCCAATTTAAGCGGAATTTTTCCCTTTATTAGTCAAACACTGTGAAATCAACAATCATTTATAACACAGAACACAGCCAAATGATAAGAAAAACAGCAAATCCTGGTTTGCTGTTTTTCTTGTTTTATGATCGCCAACATTTGGTTAGATTGCCGAAACCCTTGGTACACAAGTGGTTGAGGGAAACTAATCAAACGTTTGATTAAATTATCTAGTATGGGAATTATCCTAGCTTTTTTATTCCTCCAATGCCAAAAGCAATGTCGAGCGGCATTCTTCTACCAAGTCTTGATCCAGCAAATCTTCCCCATATAAAAGAAGAACAAGAATCGAATAAAGGGCTTTAAATCTTGCCACCTTTTTTACTTCGGGTGGAACGTCCCCATATAAGTTGAAAAATTGTACCCTGCCTTCTACAGGTAGAAAACTATAAGCAATCGATAAATCTACTGCTGGATGTCCAATATGGGTATCGCCCCAATCAATCACGGCTGAAATCCGGCCGTTCTCATCCACAAGCATATTGCGGATATGTAGATCACCATGCACGAGTGTCTGCGTGTCATCCTCTAATGGTTTTTCAATGGTTGAAAGAAAGGACTGCAACAAATCCACAGCATTTTGGTCTAGTAGTCTCTTTTGCTTTGCTTTTTCTATATTGGAGGCAAGCATGGGCATTCTTTTTAAAATATTCATTCGTTCAAGCTGGTCATAGGGAACCTGCAGTTTTTGCGCCTCGGTAACAGGAAAGTCATGGAGTGTTCGCAAAAAGCAGGCTAATGGTTCAACTGACTGCATCCGCTGTTCCCTTGTCAGCCTCGCAGGTGTTTTTCCTGGTAAGATTTCGTAGCCGCCAAATGGCCAAGGATAATCTTCCTCTGATATTCCTTGAAACGTAGGGTTCGGGATAGGGATGGGCAGCAATGGCTCGATCACAGGAAGAAGCCGGTTCTCGGTTTGAATCAAGTTGACAGCGATTTCTCTTCTAGGAAAGCGAAACACGTATTGATTGTTCACGAGAAACACGGAATTATCGAAGCCCTCCCCTAATACCTCCATATGAGCAGGTTGAAGCTGCGGGAACTGTTTTTCAATCATCAGAGCCGCTTCTTTTTCAGAAATGACTCGCTCAGGTGCCCACGGCTGACTCATTTTGATCAACTCCAGTATGTACATATTTCATTCATTATACAGTAGTGGTACACGGCCATAGAGAAAAGAAGCAATCCTCCCGTGTAATAGAAATATTCAAATTATAGTTTGATAATGAATGGATAGAATATTGTTAAGATACATAATAATGTTTGAAGGTGTGGAATCAATGGATTTTCCAACTATACATACAAATTTTTGGGATGCTGTTATTGCAGTTCCTTTAGTTATGTTGCTCACTCAACTAATTAAACTTTTTCTGAAGGTGCCGAGAAAATTCATTCCAACGGTAGCGCAACTATTAGGATTAGGTATCTCCATATTTATTAGTCACAGACATCACTTATTTGCAGGCATTTTTATGGGGTGGTTTTATGGCTCTGCTGCCGTTGGTGCCTATGCTTCGTTAAAAACAACCATTATGGCCTTCAGAGGAAAAACTAACCAAGAGTAATTTTTATAGATAATAATAAAGGGATTGCTTATGCAATCCCAAACCAATCGTTTACCCAATTGAGGATGTCAAGCTTCTTGATAGGCAGTCGATTCTTTTAAAAGCTGTTCCCAATGTTCATATAGGCTAATGGCAGTCTGATAGTCATCGAGGTCCGCGTTATTATCTGATTGTAGTTTTACTGTTAATTGACGGCAGGAATCTTCCCATTCCTCTAGGCTTTCGAGATCAAATAGTTTTGAAAACCGTGGTTTCATATTTTCCCAATTTGCATAAAGGTTCATGCACCAGTTTAACAGTTCATCACGGTAGCGATGTGGTTCCTCAAAATCCATATCCTGATAGGATTCGAATTCCATCTCCTCTGGGAAAGCACTTGTTTCTATAGAGTTTTCATGGGAGTGTGGTTCCTCAGGTTCAACCTCCATCATCTCATGGGATGCCGGTTCCTCAAGGTCCATATGGGTTTCAGGCTCAACTTCAATCATCTCTTGAATAGGACCTGATTCGTAAATTTCTTCATGTCGGCCCATCTCCATAGGATGATCAAAATCGACTTCTATCTCTTGGCGTGTATCCGTTTCGGTTAGCAGCACTTCCCACTGTTCATATAAACGTAACGCATTTTGATATTCACTGTAGTCCGAAATTGAATCTGCCTGTAACTTCTCTGCTAATTGAAGGCAGGAACCTTCCCACTCCTCTAAGCTTTCCGTGTCAAAGATTTGAGAGAACCTCGGTTTCATAAGATTCCAATTTGCAAACATGTTATGACACCAATCCAACAAATCTTCGCGGTACTGTTTTTGCTCTTCTGTCATTTCGAAACATTCTCCTTACCCATCTTAGTTGAATTTTTTAAAAAGCATCCTCATATTCACATTTATAACGAACACAATTTCATACTATGTACCACGATTGTCCTAGGATTAGACATTTACCTATTTACTTTTAAAAGGAGGGAGCCTAGAAGTTACGGTTGATGACCGGCAAAGAAAGAAGTGGTTAGACCTACTGTAGTAATGGCCAGGCACGAGTAGAAGAAGCTGTCCAATGAAAGTACGGTAAAACCTGCTAAAACAATAAGTCCATCAATAACGAAAATGACAAGTGCTATGTTCATGGAAAAGGTACCTGATATGATTTTAGCAAGTAAGTCTGTTCCCCCAGTGCTCGTCTTATATCGGAGCATTAAACCCACTCCTGTCCCAATAATCACGCCTCCTATTAATGCACCTGCTAGATGGGAAACAGAGAATTGGTGTCGAAGGGGGGCGAGTAAATCAATGAACAAAGAAGAGAGTAACAGTCCTTGTAAACTGCTAAAGAAATATCCTCTTTCATTCAGTGATGCAAAAATGCAGATCGGTAGGCTTAGAGCTACCATGGTAATGCCTGTCTGGAAATGAAAGAAGTAATGAAGAATTAGTGCAATTCCAAGGATGCCTCCATCAATTAAATAATTAGGAACGAGAAATCCATTTACCCCAATTCCTATTAACAAACTGCCAATAATAGTAGCCATTAATGTCTGAAGAATAACAATCACCTTGTCCCGTCTTTTTACTCTATAAATATGTGGCATCCATGAAAATAAGAAGTATGTACAAATGCCTAAATAATGCTTTTCATATTGGAAATAATAAGAGAGGGCTGAAAGAATGTAACAGGAATAGAGGCAGATAAATGGAAAGAAACTATGCGATTGACTTCATTAAATTTTTTGCGATAGTGGCAGTTGTCATCATCCATACATTCCCTAGCGATGACAAGATAGGATTCTTTTTATTGGATAACTTTTCAAGGTTTGCTGTACCCTTTTTCTTTGTTGCTTCTGGATATTTGTTTGGTCTCAAAGTGATAAATACTTCTCAAATTGCAGGCTATTTTAAAAGATATGTAATAAAAATACTAAAAATATATGTTTGCTGGCTCTTATTTTATATCGGTTATGATGTGTTACGGATTTCTTTAAATGGGGGGAATGTTAAGCACGAGTTATCTAAGTATTTGGAGGTATTAACACCTTTAAATCTCTTTTATTATGGGCATGGGACAAGTGGTTATCAATTATGGTTTGTGATTTCTCTGGCATGGAGCATTTCTGTTGTCTATCTATTCTTTAGGTTGAAAAAAATAACGCTCCTAGTAATCCTTAGCCTTTGTTTAAATATAGCCGGTCTTTTTGGGCAGTCGTATTCTATCTTCTATGAAGTATCTTTAGTCACACGCGATGCCTTATTCATTGGGTTATTTTATAGTACCTTAGGATTCTGGTTTGCCAGCAGGTTGCCTTTCGTACAGTCTTTTAAATTTGAAAAAGGGACGTATTTATCTTTGATCGGTTTCTTCTTAATCCTACAGGCTGCAGAAGGGTATTTGCTGACAAAGGTGTTATCTGCTAAGCATGGAGAATACTTTTTATCGACTATATTGCTTACTGTCAGTTTGTTTTTCTTTACTTGTAATAATCCGCAACTTGGAAAGGGAGTATGGATCACAAAAATAGGAGGCAATGCTTTGGGGATCTATGCTGTCCATGTTTTATTGATTGATATGGTAGATATTTTGTTCAAATCTTTCGGTTTGGGGCATTTTTCTCATCATTTAATATGGAACCTGCTAGATGCAACTCTTGTTTTTACTTTATCGTATATAATTTATTACTTTCTGCAAAAAATAAAACCCCGCCAGCCCTTTTGGAGGTGAATGGGGGGCTGTCTTGTTTAATTTTTAAAAGAATTCTACACAAAATCGAAGGAATTCTACACAAATTTAGAAGAATTCTACACAAAATCAAAGGAATTCTACAAAATTTCAAGTTATTCTACAAAATCAAAGAACAATTCTACAAATTTTGTAATTTGTTTCCAAATCCAACGTCAAAAAGGCTGCAGGACACCTCCCGCAGCCTTTTTGCAATAGTTCAATTATGGAGAAGTAGTAGGAGTCTGACTATTCTTCGCCAATTTCACCTCTAGCCTTTTCACTTACAAAAGTAGAACCAAGGATTAGAACACCGCCAAGCATTTGCACCCATGTCATGCTCTCGCTTAAGAAAATCGCTGCAATGATGAAGGCGGAAATCGGATCGATATAGCTGAGAACCGCAATCGTCTGGCCCTTTAATTCTTGAAGAGACGTAAAGTATAAGAAATAAGCTAAGCCAGTATGCACAATTCCGAGGATCAGGATAAAAATGAGCGACGTTGAATCTAAACTAGAAAAATTAAGGTCTCCCTGCCACAGGATATAGGGAAACAGGACCACTGCTCCAGCCAATAATTGAACTAATGTCAGTTCAAAACCAGACAGATTTTTAATAAATTTGTTCATTAAAATAACGCTGGCATATAACGCCGCCGCCAGTAGGCCATACAAAATACCAACCGCATGGTTCTGCGAGCCGCTTACTCCACCAGCCCCCGTGTAAACAACTAAAAATAGCCCAATCATCGCTGTTACGATGCAAGCAACCTTGATGCTTGTCAGTTTTTCTTTCAAAATCCATGGAGCTAAAATCATGACAAAAATTGGCGCGAAGTAGTAGCTGATGGTTGCATTTGATACGGTCGTATACCGATAGGATTCAAATAGAAAGATCCAATTCAGGCCAATTGCCGTCCCTGATAGCAGAAGTAAAAGGGCATTTTGTTTTAACGCTTTAAGCGATGGTTTATGCTTGAATAGGAAACTAACAATAAGTAGGAATAGACTCCCGATGACTCCTCTTAAAAAGGCAATTTCGCTTGAAGTTAGATGATCAATCTTTTTGACAAATACCCCGATGCTTCCAAAAATGAGCATGGTGATGATAAGTCTCATTTTTCCGTTCATGTAGAACCCCTCCTAATTATTCTTAATCGAATCATAAATTGAGGCATTTTTCAAACTATTTTTATAAAGAGATAGGATCGACTAAATAGTAGTGAAAATTTTTTCGGAATATTATAAAATTATTAGTAATGTGTAGGTATAAGGGGAGTGTGTGATGAGGAAGGTATATCGAGATTTCTTTTTGCATTTTGACATTTTGACTATGTTCTTATTGGTCCTATCGGGATTGATTTATGTGGTAAGTGTGGGCGTAGAATCAGCATTTGTTTTTTATTTCTTACTCGGCCTAGTGACCTTCGCCTTCAGTGAATATTTGACACACCGCTTCTTGTTCCATTTAAAAACCCCTAAGAATCCGCACTTTTTAAAATTTCTTAAGAGAATTCATTACGACCACCATATCTATCCCGATGATTTAAAGCTTTTGTTTCTGCCGCTATGGTACAGCCTGCCCAACTTCCTGGTTATTTGTTCAATTTTTTATTTCATCACGGGTGATTTTACAGGAACGGTCACGTTTGGATTAGGGTTGATGACGATGTTGTTAACCTATGAATGGAAGCATTACGTAGCCCACCGGCCATTGAAGCCGAAAACGAAGTTTGGTAGATGGGTGAAGAAGGTTCATATCCTTCATCACTATAAAAATGAAAATTACTGGTACGGCGTGAGTACTCCTTTTGCTGATTACTTATTTGGTACGTTTAGAGAGGAAAAAGAGGTTGAAACGAGCAAGACGGCTAAGAATTTGGAGATGAGGTAGTTTTTACAAGGAAAGATTAGAATTCGATTAAATTTGAGATACCTTCGATTCGTTGAAGGTATTTTTTTATGGATATGAAATATATAAAGTAACACAGCCTTAGAAAATTTTATCCTACAAACCATTCAAGTAAAGGGAGAGCGATTTGTATGTTCATCGATAGTATTTGTCCAAAATGTGGGGAAATCAATCAAGTAGAACATAAAGGGGAAAAGATTCTTCTAGTCACATGCAAGAATAAGCATATGTATGACCATGTAGTGATCCCGTATTCTCGAAACCAAACGATTAAGGATGAAAAACGGGTGAAATTAGAGGAAATGATCGTAGAGAAGAAATTTCACCGAATGAGTGATAAATCCACTATTTGTCTATTAATATTTAATAATGGATACGAAATAGAAGGACGCTCGACGGTTCGAGATGTCGCAGATTTTCGTAACATCATTGGTAAGGATAAGGCTTATGAACAGGCATTGAAGAAGGCCATGGTGGCGTTAGGGGCATTTTTAGTATAAATCGATGAGACGATCCTTCATTAAGGGGATCGTCATTTTTATTTTGTATGAAACTTTTACCAATTTTAATACGTAGTACACTATCATGGGGAAGGATGGTGATTCATTTGGTAATTGGAGTTGTAACAGGGGCACTTGTGCTAGCTGGAGTGGTGACAGGGGTAGTGGTTTTAGCAACAAAGGATCGACCTAAATTAGCGAAAGAAAATATTCCTGTGCATTTGGGTGTGCTGACCGATGTTCCAGTGACACCATTGCTTGAAAAATTTGATTCATCCTTGAATGCTGATTATATTGAGCAAGTAAAGTATCGTTTTCTTCAGGAGCATTCGAAACGGACCGAAGATGAATTCGAATGGCGTCTTTTTGAATTAAAACGGTATTTCTTGCTTTCCAATATGTTAAAAGAAACGCCTATGTTTAGTGCAGAGGTGGATGAAGTCTGGCATACGATGCTGCTTTTTACGCAAAAATATCACGCTTTTTCAGAAAGATTTGTTGGAAAAATGTTACATCACACGCCTAATACGAGTCCAACGCCTGCACCACAGGAACGAGCGTTTTTTGATTGGGTATTTTCTCATTTATTTACGATTACAGAGTATAGCTGGAAGTCCTGGGGAAGCTTTTTTAGATACCCTTTAGATAAAAAGGTTTTACAAGAGTTCAAGGAAGAAAGCAATGAATGGTTGATTAATAGATATTTTAAAGTGAATGAGGATAACCGGGGGACGGTTGAGTATCTTGTTAGGCAAATGAAGCAGCAAGTCATTCATGCGGAAGAAACGTATCATGTGGATTCAAAAGGTCAATTTACGAAGCAGCGACATTATGGTGAAATGACTAATTTGGGGCTTGCAATGGTATTTTTCTCTAGTTTTTACTTTGATGATTATTGGAAGTATGCGAGTGAGTATACGTATGCGAAAGCAGTGAATTATACAAGCGGCTGCTCCACGGCAATTTTCTGCGGGACGGCTTCGCATGGGCCAGGTCATAAGGACGGTGGACATGGCGACGGTCACGGAGGTGGGGGTCATGACGGAGGTGGCGCCAGCTGCTCAAGTTGTTCCGGCGGGTCTAGCTGTTCTAGTTGCGGAAGTGGATGTTCCTCTTAGTGGAGGAACTGTTTTTTTGGGTAAAAAACTAATCAAACGTTTGATTAGTTTTGAGGAATTAGGAAGTGGAGCCAATAGAACCTCATCTTATAGCATTACAGTAATCTCTTACTAAAGTGGAACAAGGGCTTTGTACACCATTCAGAATTCCTATACAAGCTCATTTACGGGGCAGACGGGTACTGTGGGCAGGTGACAGTGCCCAAGCAAGCTCTTTTTTAAGGTGCAAGGTCCTTGTGAACACTTCACAATTCCCATACAAGTTTATTTACGGGGCAGACGGGCACTGTGGGCAGGTGACAGTGCCCAAGCAAGCTCTTTTTTAAGGTGTTAGGTCCTTGTGAACCATTCACAATTCCCATACAAGATCATTTACGAGTCTGATGGGAACTGTGGGTAGATGACAGTGCCCGGGCAGGCTCTATTTTAAGGTGCAAGGTCCTTGTGAACCATTCACAATTCCCATACAAGTTCATTTTCGAGGCAGACGGGCACTATGGGAAAAGATAACAGTGCCAGGTAATGAATTTTTTTAAGGACAACGGGCATCGTGGATCTCACAAAGTTTACCACTAAATGTGGGAAATTTTGGTTGATGCATCAATGAAAAAGACTTATGATTAAACTAACTAATTATCGGGAGGATGAGGTTATTGCGTACGATTAACAGGTTTTATAAGTGTAAAGAGGTGAAAAATACAATATATTAAGGAGATTAAAATGACCATTATTCATTCTAAACTTTTTTACGGTGATCGGGTAAAGCTATCTGCAGCAAGAGAAGAAGATGTGGACATCATGATGAAGTGGAGCGAGGACGCTGAATATCTACGGAATGTGGATACAGACATAGCCCTTCCTAAAACAAAAGAACAATGGAGCGAAGAGGGGAGCTCAGGACATAATAGTTCTTACTTCCGACTTAGAACCATGGAACATGATGAACTGATTGGCTTTGCTGTTATTCATAGCATCGAGTGGAATAATCGCGCGGGGATGTTGGCCATCGGAATTGGCCAGGCCGCACATCGTAACAAAGGATATGGGTCAGATGCGTTAAAGCTGATTCTTCGCTATGCCTTCCATGAACTAAATCTAGACCGGGTTGGTTTAGAAGTAATTGAATATAACAAAGGTGGAATCAGGGCATACGAAAAGGTTGGTTTTCAATTAGAAGGCCGCAAGCGCTCCATGGTCTATCGGGACGGTAAACGATTTGACGTTCTTGTGATGGGCGTTTTACGGCATGAATGGGAAAACCTTCAAACAGTATAGGAAGGAAAAAGGAAAGAGCTGCGCCGTTGCAGCTCTTTTTAATGTAAATCTAAGAAATCACATACGTTCCTGACATGCTCACTTTTCGGATAGGTTTGGTACAAAGTACTGGACAGCCGTATCGGATCTCCAAAAAAGTATCTTTCATAGTGTGTTTGTCTCGTTCCAAATGAGCTCATCGTCAAATCCCAAGCTAAACGAAATATTTTCACGCGCTCCTCAGCAGTTTTACTCGCCCCTTGAAGATACTGGTCAAGGTCTGTACGAATACCAGATTCAAAGGCTTTTTCAGTCGGTAATGATACCATTCCACTTGCGCCAATTAATTGAATAATCTCGCTGAAACGGGGATATATTCGTGGGAAGACGTTTGTGGCAACTTGGAGGGGAAGAAGGCTAGGGCGCATGTATCCCCATTCATCTAGTTGTGCATCCAGTTCAGACTTCTCCAATAAAGACTTCATGGTTTCGAGTCCGATGATGATTTCAGATAGTTTCTCTTGAATATGCTGGTATTCCTTAACATTAATCGTCTCTACCAAAAGTTCCGCAATGCCTAAGACAAACTCTGTTTTTACAATTTGCCTAGTAAGTACTTGGTGCGTGGCGAAATGATGGAAGGAGCTGTGGAGCATGAAGTCATTAGCAGCTTCCACATTGTCGTAAAAGAATACTCGGTCCCACGGAACTAACACGTTATCAAAAACGACGATGGAATCCATCTCTTCATAACGAGAGCTTAAGGGGTGATTAATGGGGGATTCACCACCTACGAATGATTCGCGACAGATAAATTTTAATCCTTTCGTATTAGAAGGAATGGAAAAAGCAAATGCTTCGGCTGGATCCATGAATTTTCTTGGAGCCGTATAGACCAATACCTCATCCGTTAATCCACCCTGTGTAGCAAGAAGCCGAGCACCTTTAATGATAATTCCTTTTTCATTTCGATCAATTACTTTTGCGGAAATGGGGTCCTTAGGACAGTCAAAATTATATTGGGAACGATTAATTTGCGGAGTAATGAATGTATGTGTAAAGCAAAGGTCGTTTTCTTTTGCTTTTTCATAGACTGCTAGAATGTTTTCGGGGAAGCAGTTTTCTTTCCCCTTCAAGAGGGCAGCCGAAGAGGAGGCAAAGCTCATAACGATTGTGTTCATATAATCTGGACTTCTGCCCATCAATCCATGCGTGTGCCTTGCCCAAATTTCGAACATTTCTCGTCTTTTCTTTAAATCCTCTTTAGTCTTTGGCTGCAAGAAGGAAAGGCCTATTAAGCTATTAGATTCTGGAGATAGGTAAGTCATTTTTCCTATAAACTCCCTATCATTCTGCAAATCATAAAGCGCTGCTTTTGTTTGCAGAATGCCTTTAAAGGCAGGATGTTCAGAAAGCATTCCCTTTATTTTTCCACCGTCATACCAAATTTCAGTTTTCATTTTATTTAATCGGTCTAAAAAATGATTCCCCGTAATGATTCCCATATGCACACTCCCAATTTTTGTACATGTTAGCTAGTTCTATTTTATTGGATAACCTGTTGGCATGTTCCAATAGGATAAGCCTTGTTTTAAATTGGGAAGTGTAAGGGTACGTTTTATGAAATAAAGGGAATGTTTTCTTTTCTAAATCAGTACTGGCTCCGCCTTCGCCATATACCATGATAGCCACACGCGCTATCCCCACTATTTCATACTATACCCACAATTTATTAATAAACTATGTCATTTTTGTTAGGAACATATTAATCATTTGTTACAACAACAACTCAACATCGAAAAGTAGGAATTCTTAGGGTGTTTCTAGAAAAAGTAAAGTAATGCTAAAGAAGCAACCGTTAATAGCTGCTTCTTTAGTCGTTTTGTGGCTGTGTTTTTGTGGGCTGTTCGATGAACTCAGCTAATTCTTCTTTCATCTGGTCGAGATTTTCCTCTGTTTTGGTATCCCAAATGCTGTATTTTATTTCGTTGGGTTGGTTTTCCTTTTTCAACATGTTGTAGATTCACCTCATTACTAGCGTTTCTATTAATAGTAGAACTATACGTTTTTGTTTATACTAAATGCTTAAGAATTGTGGACGAAAGGGTGGCAATGATGGCAAGAGAGATCGTTTTATTTATAGCAGCAAGTTTAGATGGATTCATCGCGAAAGAAGGGGACGATTTAGATTGGTTACACGAAACCGAGGGTGAGGGGGATAATGGTTTTTCTGAAATGTATGAATCAATTGATACCATCATTATGGGGAAGAGAACATACGATTACGTAGTAAGAGTAACTGATACGTTTCCGCACTCCGATCGGAAGTGTTATGTGTTCTCGAGGTCTGAGCAGGGTTCGAATGGGGATGTAGAATTTGTAAATGAGGATGTTATTGAGTTTACCAAAAGATTAAAGCAACAAGACGGCGCTAAAATATGGATGGTTGGTGGGGCTCATCTGCTCGATGCGTTTATGAAAGAGAAACTGATTGATGAAATCATTATTACGATCACACCACACATACTTGGTGCGGGCATTCCTTTATTTAAAGCTCCTAATCCGGAGTTATCGTTAACTTTGCTTAAAGTAAAGCGCTATAACCAATTTGCGCAGATGCATTATAAAGTGAAACATTAGGCCTTTTCAACTTTTTGAGAAGGTCTTTTTATTGGGGTGATTTTGAGGGATTTTTCGGATTCGCTGATAAATCTCGGAAATTCGCTGATAAATTTTGATATTCGCTGATAAAACTCCAGATTCGCTGATAAAGGCTTAATATTCGCTGATAAAGTTTGTGATTACTTTGTTGAGTGTAATTTTACACCGGTTAGAACCTTCTACGAGCCCGAATGCTTCATTCAGAGGTTGATTCGGTCGCGTAGACTGCTTCTACGAGCCCGAACGCGTCTTTCAAAGGTTGATTTGGTCGCGTAGACTGCTTCTACGAGCCCGAACGCATCTTTCAAAGGTTGATTCGGTCGCGTAGACTGCTTCTACGAGCCCGAACGCGTCTTTCAAAGGTTGATTTGGTCGCGTAGACTGCATTTACGAGCCCGAATCCTCCATCCAGAAAACAATTGGGTAACGTAAACCGCCTCTATGTGACCAAACCTACCAACCGGAACCCAAATGTGTCACATAGATTCCCTTCTTTTTAAAAATCCAATTCCTTTCACAAAAATAAATTACCTTTTTTTACAATTAGGACATATGTCCTTTCCTGAAATGCTCAAAATCAGTTTAATAAAGATAAATCAACTATGGAGAGTGAACACGATGAAAGGAATCTTTTTTGCTTTTTTAGCCGGGGCGTTTATTACCCTGCAAGGAGTAGCAAACACTAAAATTAGTAATGATATAGGCACGTGGCAAGCTGCAACCATTACTCAGTTAACAGGATTTATAGTGGCTTTGCTTATACTCATGTTCACCCGTGAAAAAAAATACCAAGGCTTCAAGCAAGTCAAACCGTTATATTTAGTGGGTGGTACCTTTGGAGCGGTTGTTGTGTTTAGCAACGTCACTGCGATTCAGCATATTGGCGTTACCTTTACAGTTGCCGTTATTCTGATTGCTCAGCTTTGTCTAACCTTTATAATAGACAGTAACGGATGGTTCGGATTAACGAAACAGAAAATGAAGCTGCCGCAGTTTATTGGTATCGGAATGATGATTGCTGGGGTATTGATCCTAAGGTTCTAACATTTGAATGGTTTACAAGCGGAAAGTAGGTGTCAGTGATGAGGGAAATAAACGATCGAGAGCAATTACAAACATATATAGAGACATATAAAATAGAATCCATATTCAATGACCAATTAATCCCGTATTTGTCTCTATACAGCTTTGAAGAAGGGGAACTTATCTGTTCCCAGGGAGAGCCTTCCGAGTATTTGTACATTCTTGTGAAGGGAAAGGTTAAAATCTATACCAACTCGGCGGAAGGGAAAACCCTCATCTTGTCGTTCAAGACACCGCTTGAAGTAATAGGGGATCTTGAATACGTGCAGGGGATTGATTTTATTAATACAGTGGAGGCTGTTTCGTCGGTTAGTATGATCGGTATTCATCATCGCTGGCTGAAAAAATATGCTAAAGATCATGCACCGTTCCTGCAATTTTTATTAGGAATCATCACGAAAAAATTCCATGTCAAATCCAAATCCATGAGTCTTACCATCATGTATCCCGTCGAGGTGCGGTTGGCCAGTTATCTCATGTCGGTCTCTTTGGATGAATCAGTCTCACTGAATAAAAGCCAAATAAGCATTAGTATCAAGGATACGGCCAATTTGATTGGAACAAGTTATCGGCATTTAAATCGCGTAATCGGCCAATTGTGTGAAGATGGTTTAATCGAGCGGAACAAGGGAGTCATCCTCATAAAAGATAGGGAAGGATTGAGGAGGCTGGCTGGAGATAATATTTACGAGTAGATTAGGGGAGTAGAGTATGATATTTGGACTATTATTCTCGCTGCTGGCGGGATCGTTGCTTAGCGTACAAAATATTTTTAACAGTAAGGTAAATGAACGCGCTGGATCATGGGCCACAACCACATTAGTATTAGGGCTAGGATTCCTCGCTTCCATGATTTTTGGGTTGATGTTTGAAGGAAAAGAATTATTTCATCTACAAAATATGAAGCTTTGGTATTGGTTCAGTGGCTTACTTGGGATAGGAGTGGTTACATTTATCGTTCAGGGCATGAAACACCTTGGACCAAGCTATGCTATCTCGATCGTCTTTGCCTCACAGCTTGCATTTGCTTTATTGTGGGACTCTCTCGGGTTATTAGGTTTAGAAAAAGTTCCATTTACTTTTAAGCAGTTAATTGGTGTGCTGGTTATTGTCGGTGGGGTTGTTGTTTTTAAATTTGGGGGTAGACGAGAAAGCCAAGTGCATGCTAAAAAAACGTTAGAGTTAACGAATAAAGTTTGAATCCAAGTACCTTCCCTTCACAAGTGCATAGGATAATTTTATAAACTGTGAAGGGATTGAGAAAAATGTACAATGTTCCCTATATGTATCCTTATCAATATCCTTATTATGCTAATGTACCAATGTATAACTATGGAAGGCAGTCTGTTTATACAACTTATCCTAATGGGGTAGTGCACGCTAACCGATTTGATTCATTTCGCTCTTCTAACGGTAATGGAAGTGTTCTATTAACAGATTATGGACCAAACCCATTTGTCGTTAACATCAATGAAGCATCGAAGCAAAACAATACGTATCGGACAGCCTTATGGACAGGGGCACATTATCAAGTTACTTTGATGAGCCTCAATGTTGGTGAAGATATCGGTTTGGAAATCCATCCAAATGTTGATCAATTCTTACGGATTGAACAAGGCCAGGGGATTGTTCAAATGGGCAAGAGTAAAGAGAATTTAAACTTTGAAAGAAATGTCTCTGATGATTCTGCGATAATGATACCTGCTGGAACATGGCATAATCTAACCAATACAGGTAATATTCCGCTAAAACTTTATTCAATATATGCTCCTCCTAACCATCCTTTTGGTACTGTTCATGGTACCAAAGCAGATGCCATGGCTGCGGAAGAAGGCAACAGTCACGGCAATGGAAATACTGAGGTTTTTGGAAGGACTCCAGATGAATGGATACAGTACACGGAATTTTTGGTGAAAGAAGGATTAGAGGATGTTAAAAGAGGAATAAATGCTACGCATATTCTTCAAGAATTTATTCTAATGGGAGTTCTGGTAGGGAAAGGGTATTCTCCTGAAAAAGCATACGAAACAGTAGAAGAATGGGAACGTTCAGGAAAATCCAAACTTCTTGTGCAAAGCAAAAATATGTAGTAGTAAAGTAAAATCATAAATGAACTCTTTCCCATTTCACTATGTCGGATAGAGAGGAAGGACTGCCGTAGGTGGCAGTTTTTCTTTTTTAAAAGATGTAAGGGCTATTTTTATTACAGTGAAAATAGAGAATGATTTCCAGACCGATAGGGAAAAGTAAGCTGAAAAGGGGGAAATGTGTTTATGCCTATGATCATTAGGATTCTTCAGCTTACTTTACCGTGGATTTCCATTATCTTTCTCCCGAAAAGGTCCTTTAAGAAGTATCTGCCAGTTTCTATTTTCGCTGCGATTCTAGTATCCGGCATGTGTTTGTTGGCAGGCCCATTAAAATGGTGGAATAGTGCGGGCGGGTGGAAAGCAAGATTCCTAAACGATTTCAGTTTTATTTTTGGACCTTTTTTTGTAGGAACGTTATGGATTTTTCATTTTACCTTTGGGAATATAAAACGATATTTTATAGCTAATTTGCTAATGGATTCACTTTTTTCTTTTCCATTAACGTATCTTTATCAAAAGGGAAAGCTGTTTAAATTAATTAAATTTAAGCCACTACATATATTCCTAACCTTTATTAGCTATTCTTTCATTATTTATGGATTTCAAATGTTGATACAGAAGAAAGTGGAAAAATGGAGATGACGTTACCTGTTCAGGTGGCGTTTTTTTATGACGATTGTTACCACGTCCCAAGTATTTGAAAAAGCCTAGTGTTAGTTGAAATTATAGGAGGATCCACAGATATAATAGGTTGGGAAATGTTATAATTTGGGCGAATAGGAATACGGGAAAGTGGGTTGGAGTTAATGAAGATCATAACGTTATGCGGTTCTACTAAATTTAAAGAGCAATTTGAAAAAGCAAATGCCTATCTGACACTGCAAGGGAACGTGGTGATTAGTCTAGGATTCTTTGAGCAAAGTGAAGGTATAGAAATAACACAGGAACAAGAAGAGCTATTTGCTACAATTCATTTTCGAAAAATTGATCTGGCGGATGAAATTTTTATTGTTGATGTTAATGGTTATATTGGTAGTAGTACTAGAAAAGAAATTGACTATGCGACAATCGCTGGGAAGACTGTTCGCTATTATTCTCAAAGTGAACTTGTAGCTCAAGAGCAAAGAGCAAGCACGGTAAGCTGAATAAATTTGTATTCTTAAAGATGGTGAAAAACTAATCAAACGTTTGATTAAAATCCTGGAGCCCTTGATACGAAAGGGTTCACGAAACTAATCAAACGTTTGATTAAAAAAAACCCCCTTGATCTATCTGATCAAAGGTTTTTTTTTAGCTGATTAAGAACGACTGGAATAAAATCAGCATAGCTGTCTATATGAAAATCAGCTTCAATGTCTTGGTTTTGAAAGGCTACGGTTTTAATGTTTAACTTCCTAGCCGGAATCAAATCTAAGTCACGGTCGCCCACAACTAAATCGATATGGTGACTTTTTAGTACATACTCATAAGAAGCACTATGAGGTTTCCTCGTAAATCCTTGCTCTTCAACCGAAACCACTTCTGTAAAATACTTTTTTAAATTGTACTTTTCAAGAAGAAAGATCGTCGACTCCTTATCCCGATGAGTAACAATAATATTATTTTCAATAGTAGAAAGGACCTCTGCTAACTGTTCAAAGGGAGTACTCTCATTTTTTGAATAATAGTTATGTAATCGAGTGTATTCCTCTCGTTGGCTCTCATCGATTCCATAATGTTTAAAGGCCGTTTTGGAATCTTTCTTTAACCATTTCAACACTTCCGTGCGGTCTAAATCTTGTTTGCTTAATTTGATGAACCCTTCTACCAGTGCTGGATAGGTATCAAAAAGTGTCCCGTCGAAATCCCAAAGTATGTTCATAAATACCCCTCTTTGTAAAAATGTTTTGTTTTTTAAAGACAGTAACATAGAATGAAAGAAAAAGGAATAATTTAGTCAGCTGAAAAACAAGAGGTGGATTGAGATGAAATCGAGAAATACCTATCCATACATCTATTTTTTTGAAGAGCCGAATGTGGTTTTTGTTTATGAAATTCAAGGAGATGACTATATAACTACTGCGGAATTGTCTCACCAAGGAGAATGGGAAACATACGAAATCACAGATAGTTTTGAGGAATTTAATCATGAAGAACATAGTCATCTTGAAGGTCGGGGGTATTTAATAAGCCAGAGTCATGTAAACTTCATGGCAGGAAAAATAAATGAACTCATTCGAAAACAAAGAAAAGGTGTCTATTCCCTTGAGAAAAATGGCCCAGTACATCTGGTTTCTTCTGCATCCACTGCTGGGGCTTTAAAGGTGGGGCTAGAGCGGCCAAAAACGGTGATACCCTTTCAGGATTATTTTTCTATCGGGCCAGTATGGAAGCTGGATAAAAAGAGTGGACAAGCTTATCGACATGAATGGATGAATGACAATATTAACTTAGAGCAGGATGAGTATGAACTAGAAAATAATTTTACTAAGGCGATGCTAGAAATAGAGGATATACCGGAGGGTGTCCCTATTTACATTTGGACTGCCAACAATGGAAACGAACAAACAGGCCTCCGTTTTATTCTTCATTTATTGAGGAACAAAACAAATGAAGTTTTTGTTCTAAATTCCACAGCCCTTTTTGAACAATGGATGGGCGACAAAGATGAGCGGTTATATTCGAGTATACTACACCCAAATGAGTTAAGACTCATATTTGAAAAAACTAAATCCGCCAACCCATTAACTCGAGAGGAACGGATGATTTTAAAGAAAGAATGGGAAATACTTGTGCAATCAAAAGAAGTATTGCGTTTATGGAAAAATGGGAAAGTAACCAGCGTGCCAGATGACTATTTTGATGATCTTATCATTGAAGTAATTGGTGAATTACATAAGAAGCAAAAAAAGAAAGATTTTATTCGTACGGGGAGAGTAATAGGTGAAGCACTTTACCGGATGGAAGAAATCGTGGGTGACTTTTATTTAGAATATAGAATTAGACATCTAATCTATAATGGAGTTCTTGAAATAAAAGGGGTACCAAGATCCATGAGGCATTATAGCGTTAAATTACCAGATTGAGTGAAAATAGAGGTCAAAGGCGGGAGCGCGGATGAAAAAAGAGGGGAAATTTAAAGGTGTCAACGGAGCGGAATTATTTTATCAAGTTCTGTATCCAAAGGTTGCAGCTCCAAAAGCGGCTGTTATTTTAGTACATGGTCATGGGGATCATAGTGGCGGTTTGCAAAACCTTAGTAACAGCCTAGTGAGTCAGGATTATTTAGTGTATGGATTTGATTTGCGTGGACATGGGAAAAGTACGGGTAAAAGGGGATATATCAAAGAGTGGGATGAATATAGGAATGATTTACATGAATTTCGAAAGCTGGTAGCCTCTGAGGTGCCTGCCCTGCCACTCTTCATTGTGGGGCATAGCATTGGTGGAGTGATTGTCCTTGATTATACATTGGATTATGGTGAAGGACTGGCAGGAATGGTAGCCATTTCTCCAGCTATTTCATATGAGGTTACGCCTTCAGAGAGAATTCTTATAACGTTAATGGGGAAACTTAAACCGGATTATAGTATCGTCAAGACGGGTAACCCGCAAATATTAACGAAGGATCCTGAGGAACTTGATAGACTAGCCGCGGATGAGTTACGCCATGATGTGGTCACACCTGGGTTGGGACGTGGTCTAATGCGAACAGTGGCTCGGCTAGCGAATGAGGCAAAATCTATTAGACTGCCTATTTTATTACAGTTTGGACTGGAAGATGAGCTAACGCCTCCTGCGAAGCTTCACCATTTCTTTGATACCGTTTCTTCTCCAAACAAACAGAAATATGAATACCCTCAAATGAGACACAGGCCGTTTGATGATTTAGAGCGGGAACAATTTTTTGAGGATATGATTCATTGGTTAGATGAGCAGGTTGAAAATCTATAACGAGTGGTTGACACAAACTTTTGTAAAAATATAGCCTATAAATTTCATATTTTCACAGGTATAGTGACAGTATTGAAACTGTAAGGAGTGGGCTATGATGTTTTTTAAATTAACAAAAGAGCAACAACAGGAAATGATCTCTGACATTCAATCTTTCTTTTCTAATGAGAGAGACGAAGAACTTTCTGAATTTGCGGCAGAAAGAGTGTTAGATTTTGTGAAGGAGACACTTGCGCCACATTTCTATAATGCAGCCGTTTTAGATGTAAAACGAGTGGTGGAGGAGCGGTATGCGTCTCTTGAAGATGAGATTTTAACGTTGGAACGACCAATAAAGAGATAGTATTGTTTACTTAAGCAGGGCGTGTAGCTCTGCTTTTTATTTTTATAGGTAATTTTTAATGAAGTGGAAGATAATTTCTATCTTTTGTAGAATTCCTCCTTGAATTTGTAGAATAAGTTGAAATTTTGTAGAATTCTCTCTCGATTTTGTAGAATAACTCTGGGAATCAGTCCTATCGAAGTGAAATTGGAAGTTTGTTTCCAAGTTTTGTAGAATCCTACCCCGATTTTGTAGAATAAATTAAAATTTTGTAGAATTCCTCCCCTATTTTGTAGAATTATATTGCTCAATATATGGAATATCCTTCTAAATCTCCTCTATTACTCTCTATTTGTGAGAGGACTACTTTTTCCAAAACGAATAGATGAAGGACATGGGTACTTTTTTTATTTTTTTTCAAAAAGATGCAACCTAAATGGCGTCACGGTCGCCTAAAAGGTATTAACAATGCAATAAGGAAGGAGGTGCTTCTATCATGGAACAGAAAAAACTGATTGAGCGGATCCAGGTTGGAGAGGACTCAGCGTTTGCTGAACTCATTCATCCGTTGATTGAAAAAGGATATCGTACCAGTTATTCGATTCTGCGCTCGAAGGAACAGGCAGAAGAGGTCGTGCAAAACGCAATGATTGAAGCGTACAGAAACATTATGAGCGGGAAGGAAATCCATTTTTTCCATACATGGTTTTATAAACTTGTCTCTCACCGGTCTATTGATGTATTGAGAAAGAATGGAAGATTGAGGGAAGCTGCGATTGAAATAGAATACCTGCGTGATGAGCAGGGTGTGGTGGATAGCGTGATAAAAGAGGAAACAGAAAATGAGATTAAAAAGGGCATATCGTCTCTGGAGAACAGGGATTACCGAAATGTTCTTCTTCTTTATTATTATCAAGAACTTACCATTCAGGAAGTGTCTGATCTACTTGGAATCAATAGTTCCACAGTAAAATCCCAACTGCGAAGGGCACGGAATGCCTTGAAAAAAAGATTACTAGAAAATCAAATGATAGGGGTGAATTCACAATGATGGATGAGTTATTGAAGACAGAAATTGAGGAAGATATGGAAAAAATTCAGGTTCCTGCTTCCCTTTATGATTTTGCTAAGAATATCAAGGAGGAATCGAAGGTGACAAACGTTCAAGAAATCCCAGTTGTGAAAAAGAAACGCAATAGGAAATTCCAGTTTGCTGCAGCAGTCGTGGGTCTAGGTATCTTGACTGGTTCTGCCTTCCTAAATCCATCGATAGCGGAAATGGCTTCGAAGATTCCGTATTTGGGGCAGGTGTTCCAAACAAAACCGGCTTACGAGCTCATCCATGATGCTTTGGAGAAGGAGGGATATAAGAATCTATCTCTTGGCATGACCCCAGGTGAAAAGGTATTGTTTGAGATTCGATTGGAAGGGTCTGAAAAGGATGCGGACAGGGAAAGGGGAAAAATTACAGGGATTGTTGAGGATATTCTGAAGAGTAAAGGATACGATTCGTACGAAATCAAAGTGTCTTCGTTTATTCCAGAAGTTGTAGAAGAGACGGAAGAAGAGAAGCAGATGACACAGCTTGGATTGAAACTGGAAGAAGGTCTAAAAAGCTCGGGTTATGACATTATTACTGTGAACCCGTATAACTCGAAAATAGAGATAAGTATCCCGTTGACAGAGAAGCGTGTTGATGAAATCCAGAAGGCCACGCTTGAGCTTGCGAAAGCCAATGGATCAGATAAAGAGGTTCAAATGGACGTGGTAGATGTAGAGAACAACAAGCGTGAGGGTATGTGGATGGATTATCTGAGAAGTATTCACGAAGGCCTTGCCTTGAAGAAGGAGTACAAAGTCTCCGGGTATGCTTATTCGTATAGGCCTGAAAAGATGAAGATTGTAATTAAAACTAGTATGACTGCTTCGGATGAAGGGGCGAAAGAGACGGTTGGAAAAATACGTGACGAGATAAAGGCGTTCCTTGATAGTGAAGACGTGAAGGTGAAGGTAGGAAACCAGCCGTATGAGGTCATTGTCCGCGATAAGAGTGGGAAGGATTTTCCTTACTAGATAACATAATTGTCTGTGGTACAGTAAAACCTCCTTCTAACTGAAGGGGGTTTTATAATCTAAGTTAAAATTGAACTATGCTATAAGAGTGATCAATAAACCTGTCTGAAAAAACTAATCAAACGTTTGATTAGTTTTTCCAGGCTCGGGATAGGTCACATTCTATTTCTCAATTTTTTTAGAATAAAGCAGCTCCCATCCTCAGCAAAATAAAGAGATTCTCCATGATCCACATTAAAATCTACATTCTTTTTGTCATAAATCAATTGGGCGACTTTTTCATATTGTTCCATAAGTTCGTGGGGAGGATTAAAAATAATAGCCTGACTACTATTTGTAGTAACAAAGCCTTTGGGGTTGTATTTTCTTTCGGGCTTCAATTCAGCTTTCCACTGGCCATCCAAAAGTAATGAAGTCGCAATGGTCTTTGTTTTTCTGTTTTGAATCGACCAAACCTTTCTGCAATTACATCGATGTATTTTGTACTTCATTGACAGATACCTACTTTCATAGTTCATTAGAAAAATTAACGGTCATAGGCATTTTATTCATGGATGGAAAGAATTATTTATGGACAACCAACAGAATCGCCACAATCACTCGTAAACCCGAAAACCTATAAATTTTAATTTTTTGAAAAAAATTGAATAAAAAAACGGCAAATGATCGTCTATATAATCAGGACAGAAAGTATAGAAACGGGGAGACCCAATGAAGATAAATAAACCGAAGCAGCCTGCTCCTATTGATGTATCGAGCATTAATAAGGAAGCTATGCTGGAGGAACTAGTGGAAACATTGGGAAGCAAGATCCTAAAGCTTGCGTTTACATATGTTAAGGATCAGAAGATAGCAGAGGATCTCACGCAAGAAGCATTCTTGAAGTGTTTTAAGAACTGGGATCACTTTCGTGGAGAATCCTCTTTGAAAACATGGGTTTATTCCATAACCATCAACCTTTGTAAGGATTATTTGAAGAGTTGGTCTTTTAGGAATTTGCTTTATTTAGATTTTGCTCCTAAGCAAACAACAGTGAAGGACAGTGTGTTAGATCAAGTTTTAGAAAGATCGCAAAAAAAGGAATTAGCTGCAGTTGTACTCAATTTGCCAGTCAAGTACAGAGAAGTTATCATTCTTTTTTATTATGAAAATTATCGGGTAGATGAAATCTCCTCTCTATTACAATTAAGTGAAAACACAATCCGGACACGCTTAAGAAGGGCAAAAGAGCTTTTACAAAAGAAGGTTCGAACAGAAGCGAGGGATGAAGATGGAAGATGAACTTCGTTCATTAAAGGAATGTCTCGATGATACCTATTTTAAGGATCTAGAGCTTTCCAAGAGCATAAAGAAGAAAATAATTAAGGAATCTAAAAAATCTTCCTGTGCATCTCAACACATCCAAAAATTTAAATATGCAGCTAGTTTGGTCATTGCGGTGGGCTGCCTTTTACTTCTTGTACAAAGTTTTATCCCAGAACCAAAAAACAATCAAGCCAGCCTTTCGACCGTTCGACAACAGCAGGTGGCGTTAATCCATTTTCAAAATGATATTATCAAGCTCGTTAGTAAACAAAAGCAATCTGAAACGGCCTTTTTAACAGCAATAGCAGAAGGAAAACCCAAAGAAGAAATTGAGCCGAATCGAGTGGAAAGTATGAAGCAAGGGGAGGAGATTATCGCAGATCTCAAACGTATGTCAATTCCTTCAGAGCTTTCCCCCTATCAAGAAATCATTAAAAAAAGCCTTGAGGAGTTAGAAACGGGATTTGAACTGAAGAACAATTATTTCAAAGACTTGACCCCGGATACTTACCAAGGATTTTCAATAGATTATGAGTATGTGAATAAGCTGATCCTGTTCGAACGAACGATGGGAAGAGTATATGAAGAAGTGGAATTAAAACCAGTAAGCTATATCATGTACTTTAATTTAAGAGATTACAGAGAAGAGTAGTGAGAAGGGGACAGTCCCCCGGCGCTTTAGCGCAGTGGGGGACTGTCCCCTTCTTTTGTTTGTTTGTGTTACAATCGTACTATTGAATCTGAACCTCATGAGGAGGGGAAAGCACGTGAATATACCTTTAAATCATAAACTCATCAAAGAAATGTGTGGCACTGTCTCCTTCAAACGAGGGGATTATTTTTATCGGACGGACAGAGTGATCTTTGAGGTCTATGAACCTGAACGTTGCCATGCGACGGTAACCGCTGATGAAGCTTTTCATGTGGTGATTGAAACAGGTACGGATGGAAAACTACAGACGGAATGCAGCTGCCCGAAGCTTGCGTCTTTTAATAAGGATTGCCAGCATATTGCCGCTGTTTTATTGGCGATTTACGAGCATCAGCGTCAGGGCAAGATTCCGAATATAAATAGCACAAACGGTCTAACAGAAGGCTTATTCACCCTTTTCTCAGCTCGGCCTGTGCGCTCAAGTGGTCATCAGACCCATTTTGAAACGAGGAAGGTTCTTGAGGTGGAGTTTATCTGCCGCCCAGTCGATCTTGGTGGTGGGCATCACCTCTTTGGAATCGAAATGGCGGTCGAGTCGACTAGCGTTACAGATATTCGTGCCTTTCTAGAACAAGTAGGAATAGGCAGATCAGCCTCCCTTTCTCATCACTTTACGTATGACCCTAGTCAGCATTGTTTTTCAAAAGAAACCGATGCCGCCATTCAGCAACTCATTCAAGTACTTCGTGATGAACAGATTTATATGAACAGGGTGCCTGACACCACTGAGAATCAAATATTACCAATTCCCTCCTCGGCCTGGGAACAGATGCAGCCATTACTAATAAAGGCGCCTCAGGTCAAGCTTGTGTATGGAGGGCAAACCTTTGAAGGATTTCATGTAACGCATGAATTGGCGCCCTTGCAGTTTCAGTTTACAGAAACAAATGCAAATGGATTTCAATTATATATTAAAGGCTTCGAACAGGTGCTAGTCTTAGATGCCTATCATTCCGTTTTATATGAAGGGAAAATCAAACAGTTAGAGGCGCAAGACTGCAAGCGTCTTACCGAGCTAAAACAAATGCTTGCTACCACAGGAATGGAGCAAATTTCTATTCCGCAGGGCAAGATTTCGTTTTTCCTTGAAAAGGTGGCCCCAGGGCTAAAAAAGCTAGGACAAGTGACAATCGCTGAATCGATTAGGAAGCAGGTCATGAGTACCCCATTGGTGGCTAAACTCTACTTGGACCGCGTAAGTAATCGCCTTCTTGCGGGCTTGGAGTTTCACTATGAACATATGATGATTAACCCACTGGAAAAGAGAGAGCTGCCAGCTGACAACCTGATAGTAAGAGAGGTAGAGAAGGAAGAAGAGATTCTACAGCTCATGAGAGATAGTGAATTCGCTACGACGGATGGGGGTTACTTTTTGCATAATGAGGAGCTGGAGTATGAGTTTCTTGTTCATATGCTTCCAAAACTCCAAAAACTGGTGCGAATTTATGCAACGACAGCTGTTAGAAATCGGATTTTCAGAGGGACAACCCATCCGCAAATAAGGGTGAAGGTCAAAAAAGAACGGACGAATTGGCTGGAATTCAAATTTGAAATGGACGGTGTATCCGAACATCAAATTCGCGAGGTATTAGCCGCGTTGGAGGAAAAACGGAAATATTACCGTTTGCCGAATGGCGCTCTTTTTTCATTAGAATCAAGAGAAATGAATGAGATCCAACGATTTATTCAGTCCCCTCAAATGAAGGATAAAGATTTGGCTTCGGGATTGGAGTTACCGGTCGAGCAGAGTCTGCAGCTTCTTGATGTGGTGGAGGTTAGTGATGCGTTTAAGCTGGAGGAATCCTTCCGCCAGTTCCTTGACCACCTCATGAACCCGGGACAGCTTGAGTTTGAAGTGCCAACTAGTTTAGCGCACATTCTGAAGGATTATCAAAAGCTCGGATATAAATGGATGAAAACACTGGCACACTATGGATTCGGTGGGATTTTAGCAGATGATATGGGACTTGGAAAAACTATTCAAAGTTTGGCGTATATCCTGTCCGAGCAGCCTGCGATTCGTAAGAGTAAGGAGCCGGTTCTGATTGTCTGTCCTGCTTCCTTAACCTATAACTGGCTGAGCGAGGTTAGGAAATTTGCTCCCGAGTTAGACGCCATTGTGATTGATGGTGATAAAACGGAGAGGACCAAGCGGCTAAAAAAAGTGACGGAAGTGGATGTGATGATCATCTCCTACCCGTTATTGCGTCGTGAAATTGGCTGGTTAGAGAAACAGACTTTTCACGCCTTGTTTTTTGATGAGGCTCAAGCCTTTAAAAATCCATTAACACAAACAGCCCGAGCGGCTAAGAAGCTGAAATCACGTCATCGCTTTGCACTAACAGGTACTCCGGTTGAAAACTCACTCGAAGAGCTGTGGTCCATTTTTCATGTGGCTTTTCCGGAGCTGTTCCTAGGATTAAAGGAATATAGTAAGCTTTCTAGAAAAGCGATTGCCCGAAGAATCCGGCCATTTCTCTTGAGGCGCTTAAAGGAAGATGTTCTTGCAGAGCTTCCTGAAAAAATGGAGTCTCGGGAATCAGTGGAGTTGTATCCTGAACAAAAGAGGCTATATGCTGCTTATCTAGCGAAACTAAGGCACGATACGTTGAAGCATCTTGATAGGGACACGATTCGGAAAAATCGTATTAAAATATTGGCTGGATTAACGCGGTTGCGGCAGCTTTGTTGTCACCCTGGATTGTTTGTAGATGGCTATAAAGGTGGGTCGGCCAAGCTGGATCAGCTGTTGAGAATTGTTGATGAGTCCAAGTTGTCCGGTAGAAGAGTGCTCATCTTTTCGCAGTTTACCAAAATGCTTGATCTGATAGGCAGAAGGTTGCAAGCGAAGGGAATGCCATTCTTTTACCTGGACGGACAAACGCCGCCAGAAGAACGAGTAGAGATCTGCGACCGATTTAATCAGGGGGAGAGGGATTTATTTTTGATTTCCTTGAAGGCTGGAGGGACAGGCCTTAACCTTATGAGTGCCGATACGGTGATTCTATATGACACATGGTGGAATCCTGCTGTTGAGGAGCAAGCGGCGGACCGTGCGCATCGGATGGGCCAGAAAAATGTCGTCCAGGTCATTAAGCTCGTGGCACGCGGCACCATCGAGGAAAAAATGAACGAGTTGCAGGATAAGAAAAGAGACTTGATCGATGAAGTGATTGATTCGGATGAAAAAGTGATGGCCACTCTTACAGAAGAGGACATTAGGGAGATCCTGATGATATAAAAGTGGGGTAACTGTCGTATAAGTACGGGTAACTGTCGGATAGGTGAAGATAACTGTCGTATAAGGATGATTTACTGTTGGATAGGGTGGTTACTGTCGGATAAGAGAAGTTAACTGTCGGATAAGCATTGGTAACTGTCGCATAAGTAAAGTTAACTGTCGTATGAGCAAACTGCACCGCCAGCAGACACCCCATTATAAGCAGCACAAAAAAAGAACCTTGCCCCCAAGGTTCTTTTTTCTAGGCATGTTTCCTAAGCGACTCCTCTAAAAACGAAGCTAAATAGTCAACGTTTGTGATCTTTTTATTACACTCAGCGCTGTCGAGGCAGATATAGTTCCCAATGGCTTTGTAGTAGTCTGGATTATTCGACATTTTAGCTTTAGTGATTGTGGAAATAAAGGCCACTTTCCCAAAGCGATTACAGAATGAGCAGATATTGTCCTTATTTATAATAGAGTATTTACATTCTATCCCCAGCATTTTCTCATCGTGCTCATAGATAATAAACTTTTTGTTGGTGCTGATATCCGTCCAGCTTAGGTAGGTCATTTTCTCGAAATCGATTGCCGATAAATTGGGTACCTTTAATTTCTTCGCTTTTGGAAACATCTTTTTCACTTGCTGCTCGTTCACCTTGGGGAAGGGGATTAAGAAGCTAGCTAACTCTTGAACATATTGTTCAAGCTCCGAATCCGTTTTCCATTTCAAAAGATCCAGTCTTTCTAGTTGTTCCTTTGTAACTAGTGGAAAAAGGTCAAGAATTTGAGCGTTGGCTAATTCCCTGACTGCCTTAATAACACTTGGGTCAGAGTTCTTTCGGTAACTATCCTTGGTCAAAGCTACTTGCCGTTTTATAAAATTATATTGTTCATTCTTTATGAATTTTTCTTTCATTGTTCGTCACCTCGTTCTACTTTATTTTATAAAAAGTAACCCATAAATAAAATGTAGAAGATGAATTAGAAACAAACTATACATACGAAAACACTGATGGACCAAGCCATCAGTGTTTTTTATTGGAATAAACTATTTTTTTAATCGTTTCGATGGATAAGAAATACTCATCCGCTAACTGGTCAATGCTTTTTCCATTAGTAAAAGCATATTTAATTGAGACATTTCGTTCATCAATGGACTTTCTTGCCCCAGAAGAACTTCCCCATTTCCGGTAGGTTTTCTCAGGTTTTGGAATATAAAGGGTTTCCCCTTGAACGTATTTCTGAATTTCTGCAATCAGCTTTTCAGGTAAAATGTTGCTTGCGTTTACATACTTCATACTTTGCCAGCCCCTTATTTGTTTTAGAAAAATAAGGTGCAAAGCCGCATATCAGAAAATGAAATAATAGCTTACCTGGGCGATTTGTTAAATAAATGTCCGCCCCATGCAAAGTATCGCCTTTCCAATACTTGGCTTTGCATGAGTTGTTGGAGTCCCTGGTAATCTATAGTGATTTCCCAAGACTCATCACCTCCTAAAACACATAAGGTTTTGTTCCTACCTTATTTTGGTAAGGGAATACATACTATTATAAATGAATTTTAACCTAAGTGACTAGGTTGAATTTTTACCAGAACAAATTTTTGTGAAAGTCACCATCATAATCTCGTCGCTTGCTGCAAATACTATCCTCGTTTGTATGATTTTAGCAAGGGAGGCTTCTTGATTGATTAAATCCATTAACATCTTTCTAGTTTCAATGCTTGTCATTATTGGACAGTTGCTGCCAAATCGTGCTTATGCACAAAAGCCAGAAAGCACTGTTCAGTTGCGCTTACTAGGAACGACCGATCTCCATGTTTTTTTAGCTAATTATGATTATTATCAGACAAAGCAAGACGACAAAGTGGGTTTGGTGAAAACCGCTACCCTCATCAAACAAGCACGAAATGAAGTGAAGAATTCGATGCTGTTTGATAATGGGGACGAGATTCAAGGAAATCCATTAGGTGATTATGTGGCCAAAGTAAAGGGGTTAAAGAAGGGCGAGGTGCATCCAGTTTACCGCCTATTTAACCTTTTAGGCTACGACGCTACTACAGTAGGCAACCACGAATTTAATTACGGTTTGGACTACCTCAATGAAACACTAAATGATGCCAAAATGCCTCTTGTAAACGCCAATGTGGTGAAGGCAGGCACGAATGAACCCTATTTTGAACCATACGTTATTATTAATAAAACGCTTGTAGATGCACAAGGGAAAAAGCAAACAATAAAGGTAGGGGTAATTGGCTTTGTTCCACCACAGATTATGGAATGGGATAAAGCGAATTTAGAAGGAAAAGTAGAGGTAAAATCTATTGTAGAAACCGCGAAAAAGTATATTCCGATGATGAAAAAGAAGGGGGCAGACGTTATTGTCGCTCTTGCTCATATGGGAATAAGCGGTGAGCCATATCAGGCAGGCATGGAGAACGCAGCCTACTATTTAACCGACATCAAGGATATTGATGCGATTTTTACCGGGCATCAGCATAATGTTTTCCCTGGACCTCTTTATAAGGATCTTCAGAATGTGAATTTGGAAAAAGGAACGATCAATGGGAAGCCGGTGGTGATGCCAGGAGCTTTCGGCAGTCATCTGGGGGTGATTGACCTCCAACTTGAGAAACAGCGTGGAAAGTGGAATGTGGTTGATGGGAAAGCGAGTGTACGGCCTATTGTTGACGCATCGGGTAAATCCATTGTCGAAACAGACGAGCAACTCATGCAAGCAATCTTGCCAGAGCACGAGGGCACGATTAAGTATGTGAATCAGCCTGTTGGAGAAACAACCGCTCCAATTTATAGTTATTTTGCGCTGGTTCAGGATGATCCTTCTGTACAAATCGTGAATAATGCACAAACAGAATATCTGGCAGAGAAACTAAAAGATCCAGCGTACAGTAAGTATGCAGGTATCCCTATTCTCTCTGCAGCGGCACCGTTTAAAGCAGGCGGCCGTAACGGCCCTCAATATTACACAGACATTCCTGCGGGTACATTGGCCATAAAAAATGTCGCTGATTTGTATTTGTATCCGAATACGCTTCAAGCGAAATTAGTAACTGGCGCTCAGCTCAAAGAATGGTTGGAAATGAGTGCAGGCCAATTTAATCAGATTGACCCATCTAATACTGGTGAGCGGCCATTGATTAATCCGAATTTCCAATCCTTTAATTTTGATGTAATTGATGGAGTGCAATATCAAATCGATGTGACGAAGCCGGCTAAATATGACTCTAATGGTAATGTCATTAATCCGGGCACGGGTCGAGTTGTTAATCTAACCTTTCAAGGGAAGCCTGTTGCAGCAGACCAGCAGTTTATTGTTGCAACGAATAACTACAGGGCATCTAGCGCGACCTTCCCTGGAGCCAGTCAGGGTGAAATTGTGTTAAAGTCGCCTGATGAAAATCGTCAAATTATCACGAACTATATCCAAGAAAAGAAAACCATTAATCCAACCGCAGACCAAAACTGGTCCTTTGCTAAGTTCAAAGGTTCAGTGGTTCCGGTGTTTGATTCTTCACCAAATGCGCAAAAATACCTTGGCCAGTTCCCGACGATTAAGTATATCGGACCGTCGGCTGGTGGATTTGCGAAGTATTCTATTGATTTAACTGAATAACTGGGGGCCCCGTAGGCCTTGTAAGGAAAGCTGTCCCGAGATGATTGGGCAGCTTTTTTGTTTGGGGTTAGATGAAGGACAAAAAGCAAGAAGGAGAGCCAGGATTTGTCCTTCATAGCTTGGATGAAGGACAAAAAGCAAGGAGGAGGGCCAGGATTTGTCCTTCATAGCTTGGATGAAGGACAAAAAGCAAGGAGGAGGGCCAGGATTTGTCCTTCATAGCTTGGATG
>NZ_JBDGJV010000017.1:0-29841 GCF_057656715.1 Neobacillus sp. Soil_C_43 | reverse complement strand
CTTCATAGCTTGGATGAAGGACAAAAAGCAAGGAGGAGGGCCAGGATTTGTCCTTCATAGCTTGGATGAAGGACAAAATGCAAGGAGCAAAGCCGGTTTTTGTCCTTCATAGTTTGGATGAAGAACAAAAACCAAGAAGGAGAGCCAGGATTTGTCCTTCACTCAGGCAGGGATTCGCCTCAAATATGTCGAACTTCAGATAAAATTGGATAGATTTAGAAAAGGGGTACAAAGTATGCGAAATCTCGTGCTTTTGAGCAATATTTCAGATGATATGAATCTACATTTAGAGGAAAGAATTAAAAGAATGATAGGCGAAGGCCATTTTAAATTAGCATACATTCCCTCCCAATCGGACCTACAAAGAAGATACTTCAATTATATTAAAGAATATTTCCAGTCCTTAGGGGTTAGTGACTTTTTATATTTTGATGCCGATCAAGAATACGATGGAAGCTTGCTAGAAGAATTAGAAGACTGTGACGGTATCTTTTTATCAGGAGGCAACACCTTCTATTTTTTAAAAAACCTCCAGGAAAGAAATCTAATCCCAACCATCCAAACCATGGCGGAAAAAGGTAAATTACTTATCGCTCTGAGTGCCGGAAGTATCATGATGTCTAAAACTATTAAGATTGCGGACTACATAGACGAAAATATCGTTGATTTGCAGACATTAGAGGCATTGAATCTAATAAACTTTGAGTTCATGCCACATTGGGAAGTACAGCAGCCTCGTCTAGAGGAACTATTAGAGTATTCTTTAACGAACCAAATCACGATTTACACTTGTTACGACGGTGATGGCATTGTTTTACAAGGAGATACAATTGAGTTTTTTGGAAAGATAAATGAAATCCGAAAAGGTAATTGGAATGAATCGACTAGAGGTGGAGAAATTGAGTAATTGGGAAAAGGCTCTATCAAAAATATGCGAGATCTACTTTAACTCCGAATCAAGAATGGATTGGATATTGGTAGGCTCTGTTGGGTCGGTGCTACAAGGCTGTGACATGAATCCAGGAGACATCGACATTTATGTTAAAGATAAAGAATGTGTCGGCCAGTTTGCGAATCTTTTACATCCATACACCCTTCATGAAAAGCAGGAAGACAAGCATGATGAAAATTGGCTATCCTCCGTTGAAGAGCCAACCTTTACCCAAACCTTCCCGTCTGGTTTTACCTGGACAAAAGGACGTTGGAAAATCGAAGGCGTCGATGTTGAGGTCGTGAACATATCCAATTCAGCAGGGATTCCCGATTCGCAAACAGGAGATGGCATTTGGGAAGGCGGAAAATACATTTGGGACTTATATGAAAATGTCTCTTTTGGGCCATACACCATCCCTATCGTCCCACTAGAAATACAATTAGAATCCAACTATAGAAGACAAAGGCAGGAAAGGATTGATGCCATCAACAAGGCGATGCAAACCTGTGGTTACAATGAAGAACTATTAAAGAAAGCTCTTTCTAGCAAACACCTTCTACAGTTTTACGCAGCAATGGGAGTTGAGAGTCCTATTTCGTGAAAAGAGGAGATGGAAGAATGAGTTACAAAGCCTTTTGGCTGGGATTAACCATATTCATAATTGTCATATTATCGGGTTGCCAAGGAGGAGATCATGCTACTACTAAACATAAACCAACTGCAAATGAAATAGTAGAAACACATGGGAGTCTTTTGCATATTGAAAGGTTGGACCGATTTGTTAAAAATATGAACAGTGGGAAGAAGGATAAAGTTCGACTCATCCGCTATACAATTGAAGGTGACCCCATATATTATAATTTAGCGTATGACGGCTCCAAATTCACGATTAAAAGAGATACTACAGAGGACAAGTACGGAGGCGGAGATGTAATTACTTATAGCTGCAAAAGTATTCAAAAGCTAGAATCTAATACTAGTACGAAATATATGGTAGAAGAATGTCCTGACTTTGGAGAGGAACTACTGACCATTTCTCATGATGTAGACCACGAGGACCAGTTTGATTTTGAGTTAAAATATGGTGTTGGGTTGAAAAATAAAATCAACACTAAAGACCAAGAGTTGATCAAGGACCTGCAAAATGGGGAAGCAGTTGGCGTTAGCGATTTTCAGTTTTCAAAAGATGAAATGAACCAAATCTATAAACTCATGATTCTTTCAAACTATCTTGAGGATAAAAAGCTATCAACTAAATGCAATATGAAGCCATTAGTTAGTTATGAGCTAACTGTTTGGATTAATGATGCACAGCGCCATTTTGCCTGGTCTGAATGCGATAAGAGTAAGGACGGAAAACAAATGTCGGAGCTGGTTTCTGATATTCAAGCCATCCTAAAACAAAATCCTGTCTACCAATCGCTCCCAGAGGTTAAAGGATCTTATGAATAACAAAAGGTGGGTCAACAAAAAATGATAGATGAACAAGAAATCATTTTGATTATACAAAGTGATCCATGGATGATGGAGATATTAAAATCAGTAAAATCACTGAACTTACCTGATTGGTGGATTTGTGCTGGCTTTGTTCGTTCGAAAATATGGGATACTCTTCAGGGGTTTAGTGAAAGGACACCTATTCCAGATATCGATGTCATTTATTTCGACCCAACGTCTATTGATGAGTTAGAGGAAAAGAAGCTTGAAAGAAAATTGGGGGCTCTTAAGCCATACATTCCATGGTCGGTAAAAAATGAAGCTAGAATGCATATTAGAAATAAATTACTACCTTATACCTCCTCTGTGGATGCAATTTCGAAATTTCCAGAAACAGCGACCGCATTAGGGGTTAAAATAGATGAAAATGAACATGTCATCTTAACTGCTCCTTGGGGAATTAGCGATGTGATCCATTTCGAGGTAAGACCAACCCCATTTTTTACTGAGAATAATGAGCGAATGAAAATGTATGATGAACGTGTAGCAAAAAAGAATTGGCAAGCTACATGGGACAGGATAAAAGTTTTTACAATAGAGCATAGTTAGACCTTGCCTGTATTTTAAAAAGACGGTAAGCTTTAAAAAAAGAAAAGAGGGATCTGCATGGCATTTGATACATCAACTTTAGGTTTACCATACTACAGCCTGGATGCGGCAGCGGTCGATAAAAGTCCAAGTGAGATGGTTATTACAGATAATAATGGAGAAACTTATTACATAGTGACAAGGGATGTATATGAGGACGGTCCACAACAAGAGGGGTACCAAATCGCCGTAAACGAAGGAGAGTAATGTTACTCTCCTTTTATTGATGCTTCACGAAAAAATCCGTACAGGAGCCATTAAAATGAAAAAGCTACTATCCTTTATTCTGCGATTTCTAGGATTTATCGCCATCATCCTATTGACTATTGGAATATTTGTATTAATCGCATTCATGCAGGAAGTGTTGTTTGTACCAAAAGAATATATCATTTGGATATTCAAATCACCTTATTCAGGATTGGTTTTTATCTTTGAGGTTTATCTTTTTGCGGGGTACTTTTACCTTTTTAACAAAGAATTTAGAGACGCTTGGCGATATGGTAAATTTTTTAGGCAGTATAGAAAAATCATTTTGATGGCTGTTGCAGCATTTACTATTGTTTTACTATATACAGTTATAACACCGGTAACTGTAGTTAAAGCCGATAAAATCGTCCATTATTCCTTTTTAACTCCAAAGGGAAAGGAATATAGCTACAATGATATTGTGAAAATCCAGACTGGGGTGTATGGGAAGGGGCGATCCTCTTTGTTTGGACACTCAAAGGGCGACTTCTTTTACATTATTGAACTAAATGACAGGACAAGGATTGATTTAGCTGAGGTGGGCGGAACTAAGAAGGATGAAGATGAGCGGTTTGTCATTGAGAAGCTCGATAGGCAATTTGTGGCCATGAACATTCCTAAAGAAGCCAGTATGAAAAACTTTGAGTACACGAAGAAGAGTTTAGCTAAAATATATACGGATAAGATACGGAACATTTTGGAGAATACAAAATAACTTTTAAAACTTACTTGACAGGTAGGAAATGTCAGAATAAAATGTAAATAATCTAACTGAATTATTTAAGCTGATTGGAAAACCAAAGGCTTATACTCATTTTTATGGGTATAAGCCTTTTATTATTTTAGAAGGGAGAAAATCATCATGACTTATCCGATTAGTAAGTATAGTCCACATTGTTGTCTGTCTACTAGGTTAGTAATTTTTTTATATAAAAACCAAGTAAACACATAGGATATATTATATATAAAAGGGGATGAATATATGGCGAATGTAGATCAAGCCAAGGCAAACTTTATTCTATCAACTCTAAAAGGGATGGAGTATGGCTCGGTTATTATCACGGTTCATGACGGTGCGATCACTCAAATTGATAAAACCGAGAAAACACGATTTGGACAAAAGAAGCATGCTTCAAAAGAGAAACAATAACCTTAAAAAGATAATGCACTTAGTAATCTATTATTTTTCATGCCGATCAGACTTACTGAAGGCTGCTATTTTTTAATACTGTTTTAAAGCTGTTTTTCGGAGCTTTTTATGAGCCGAAATTCTCTTTAACAAGTATTAAAGATATAGCAGCCTTTTTTATTTAAAAAAAGGGGGAGTTTCACCATGTTACGTATTCAAAAAGGTTCTTATAAGTTTACACTGCTGCTATTAATACTTGCTGTTCTTTTAACCGGATGCGGAAGTAATCAAACAAGCAGTCAAACTGGTCAAAAAAAGGAAGAGAAAACAACTCAAAAAACCACTGAAAAGAAATCGCCAGTAGAGTTACTGAATGTTTCGTACGATCCCACTCGTGAGCTTTATGAAGAGTTTAATAAGGAGTTTGCAAGCTATTGGAAAAATAAAACAGGTCAAGAGGTAACGATTCAGCAGTCACATGGCGGTTCAGGGAAACAGGGCCGGGCGGTTATTGACGGTCTCGAAGCAGATGTGGTTACACTCGCTTTGGCGTATGATATCGATGAAATTGCAAACATAGCTGGTTCGCTTTCAAAGGATTGGCAAAAGAAGTTAAAGGATAATTCTACTCCTTATACCTCTACGATTGTGTTTTTAGTTAGAAAGGGAAATCCGAAGGGCATTAAGGATTGGGATGATTTAACGAAGAAAGGTGTCTCAGTCATCACACCGAACCCCAAAACATCAGGTGGAGCTCGCTGGAATTACTTAGCTGCCTGGGCTTATGCACAGGAAAAATACAATGGTGATGAAAAGAAAATCAAAAACTTTATGGGTCAATTATATAGCAACGTAGAGGTGTTAGATTCAGGTGCCCGAGGTGCCACAACTACTTTTGTTGAGCGTGGCATTGGAGACGTATTAATCGCTTGGGAGAATGAAGCATTTTTAACCTTAAACGAGCTCGGGAAAGACAAATTTGAAATTGTAGCTCCGTCCATAAGTATCCTGGCCGAACCACCTGTTGCAGTTGTGGATAAAGTGGTGGATAAAAAGGGCACCAGAGAGGTGGCTGAAGCCTACTTAAATTACTTATACACAGAAAAAGGACAGGAAATTGTGGCGAAAAATTACTACAGGCCAAGAAATGAAGAAGTTCTTGCGAAGTATGCGGATACTTTTCCAAAGCTGAATTTAGTAACGATTGATGATTATTTCGGAGGCTGGAAAAAAGCACAGGAAACACATTTTAATGACGGCGGTACATTCGATCAAATATATCAGCCGAAGTAAGAAAAAATGAATAGGCGTTCCCAACCTTTAGCAGTTGGGAGCGCTTATGTATCTTTTAACGAAAGGGGTCAACCTCATGGCTCATATACAAAGCCTTAAAAGGAAACGAAGCAACGTACTCCCAGGCTTCGGCCTGTCACTCGGATTCACCATGTTTTACATTAGCCTTCTAGTCATTTTGCCCTTATCCATGATTTTTTTCCAAACGGCGGCTGCTCCATGGGAAAAAATCTGGCACACGATATCTGATCCGAGAGTAGTAGCATCCTATAAACTCAGCATTGGATCTTCGCTGCTGGCAGCATCGATTAATGTCATCTTTGGTGTCTTAATTGCATGGGTGTTAGTTCGCTACCGTTTTCCTGGAGCGAAGATTATCGATGGACTGGTTGATTTGCCCTTTGCCTTGCCGACAGCGATTGCAGGCATTGCCTTAACCACTTTATATACTAAGACAGGGTGGATTGGACAATTTCTGAGCTTTAAGGTGGCATTTACCCCACTTGGTATTACACTAGCTCTCACCTTTATTGGCTTACCTTTTGTGGTTCGAACCGTTCAGCCTGTCCTACAAAACTTTGAAAAAGAACTTGAAGAAGCTTCTGCTAGCTTAGGAGCTAACCGTCTCCAAACCTTTGGAAAAGTAATTTTCCCGGAATTACTGCCGGCAACGCTAACAGGCTTTGCTCTAGCATTTGCACGAGCACTGGGGGAATATGGTTCAGTGATGTTTATTGCCGGAAACATGCCGATGAAAACGGAGATTACGCCATTGTTAATTATGACAAAGCTTGAGCAATATGATTATTCAGGGGCGACTGCCATCGCTGCAGTAATGCTGATCTTTTCTTTTATTCTCTTATTCTTGATTAATTTGTTGCAATGGTGGACAAATAGGAAATTCATATAAAACATAGGAGGTCACTATGGCTGGACATGTTTCTCTGACATATGCAAGTAATACATCACTACAGACTACCTCGAAGAATTCTGAGCCTAGGTGGGTTCGCTGGCTCCTGATTACGGTGGCGTTAGGATTTTTATGTTTGTTTTTAGTTTTACCACTAGTTGCGATATTTGTGAAAGCTTTTGAAAAAGGGGGAGAGTTGTTTTTTGCAGCCATCACTAGCCCTGATGCGTTATCTGCCATTAAGTTAACCTTCCTAATTGCGCTTATTACTGTTCCTCTCAATGCGATTTTTGGAGTGGCGGCTGCTTGGACTGTGACTAAGTTCAATTTTAAGGGAAAAAGCTTTTTGATTACGATTATTGATCTGCCTTTTGCCGTTTCCCCAGTTATTGCCGGATTAGTGTTTGTTCTATTATTCAGTGCACATGGCTTATTTGGCCCTTGGTTAATGGCGCATGATATTAAGATCATTTTTGCATTGCCGGGCATTGTTCTTGCAACCCTGCTGGTTACCCTTCCTTTTGTTGCTAGAGAATTGATTCCATTGATGCAGACACAAGGCACAGCAGATGAGGAAGCTTCGTTGACCTTAGGGGCAAGTGGCTGGAAAACGTTTTGGTTGGTCACGCTTCCGAATATCAAATGGGGGTTATTATACGGTGTTATTCTCTGCAGTGCCCGGGCGATTGGAGAATTTGGAGCCGTTTCGGTTGTTTCTGGCCATATCCGCGGTTTGACTAATACTATGCCGTTGCATATTGAGATTTTGTATAATGAATATCAATTTTCAGCAGCGTTTGCTGTTGCATCGTTAATGTCCTTTTTCGCCATTATTACCTTGGTCGTGAAAAATCTGATTGAGTGGAAAGCAAAAAAATCAGTGATACCCGAAGAAGGAGCTGTCTAAATGAGCATTCAAATTAATAATATCTCAAAATCGTTCGGGACATTTAAAGCTTTGGACAATATTTCGATCGATATCCAAACAGGAGAACTCGTTGCCCTTCTTGGCCCTTCAGGTTCAGGGAAAACCTCCCTCTTACGAATTATTGCCGGATTAGAAGCAGCCAACCAGGGAGCCATCTTGTTCGGAGAAGAGGACATGACGTACATTAGTACGAAAGAGCGGAAGGTGGGCTTTGTTTTTCAACATTATGCTCTTTTCCGGCATATGACTGTTTTTGATAATATTGCATACGGGTTAAAAGTACGCCCACGGAAGACCCGACCTTCCAAGCAAGAAATTAAGGAGAAGGTGGAGGAATTATTAAGGCTGGTTAAGCTGGAGTTTTTTGCTGACCGCTATCCAACTCAATTGTCTGGAGGGCAAAGGCAACGGGTCGCCTTAGCGAGAGCATTGGCTGTTGAGCCTAAAGTCCTTTTGTTAGATGAACCTTTTGGTGCCTTGGATGCGAAGGTGCGCAAGGATTTACGTCGCTGGTTAAGAAAGCTTCATGATGATTACCAGATTACCAGTATTTTTGTGACCCACGACCAGGAGGAAGCGCTGGACGTGGCTGACAGAATTGTAGTGATGAACGAAGGGAAGATTGAACAAATCGGTACGCCTGAAGAAGTCTATGAAAGTCCCAAGACCCCATTTGTCTATCATTTTTTAGGAAATGTGAATTTGTTTAAAGGCCGTCTACACAAAGGGAAGTTACGGCACGGGAATTTTGAGGTGGAAGTGAATGCTCCTGAATATGCGGGAACTGTGAACACAGAAGCAGTGGGGTATGTCCGGCCACATGATATCAGTATTGAGCGTGAGCCAAGCACCGATTCAGTAAGTGCCGAGATAAGTTATATTCATTCAGTAGGTGCAGTGGTTCAGCTGGAGTTGATTCGTAAGGATACAGGGGAGTTTCTAGAGGCGGAGTTAACAAAGGAGCGGTTTCGCAGCTTAGGTTTAGCGACGGGGGAAGAGGTGTTTGTTAAACCGAAGCAGTTACGTGTATTTATACCGGAGGATTATTCGATATAACAGGATATAAAGAGCTGCCATGGAAAATGGCAGCTTATTTTTTAATGCCAATTATTGAAGAAAACACTACATTTAGATTGAAAAATTGAATTAAAACGGATAAACCAAATAAGTCAAATACCCCACAATTATCCCTGTAATCGCTCCGAAAAACACCTCCGCTGGCTGGTGGCCGAGCAATTCCTTTAGCTTATTGCGGGATTCTGTTTTCTTCAAACTTGGATGCTTTAAGGTCTCGATGAGAAGATTAAAATCAGCCAACAATGTATTTAACACTTCTGCATGATAGCCGGCATGTCTTCGAACTCCCATCGCATCATGCATTACAATAAGAGAGACGATCACCGCGATAGCGAACTCATTGGACTGAACCCCTGAGGTAATTCCAATCGCTGTAGTCAAAGAAATAATGGTTGCTGTATGGGAGCTTGGCATTCCACCTGTACTAAACATTAAGCTCCATTTTAGTTCTCTTGAGGTTAAAAAGTGTATCGGAATTTTTACGAATTGAGCAATCAACATCCCTAAAAGGGCAGCGCAGATGGGAAAGGATAAGAACATGGTAATCCTCCTATGTAGTGGCTTTGTTATTGCTTTTAATATTATATTATCAGAAAAATAAAACAAAGTAATATGTTGGAGATTTTGGTGTGAGGGATGAATACATTTAAATAGGGTAAATCATAATTAGCTCTTTTTCCTTAAATAGGAGGGTATTCCATTGAAATTTTCAAGTTTAAATAGAAAAATAATTTTAAACGAAATGGCTTTAGAAGAATTTGATGCCCTTGTCATTGGTGGAGGGATTACAGGCTGCGGGATTGCACTCGATGCTGTAACCAGGGGATTGAATACCGCGTTGGTGGAAATGCAGGATTTTGCGGCAGGAACATCTAGTCGGTCTACTAAACTAGTCCATGGCGGATTACGTTATCTAAAGCAGTTTGAGGTAAAAATGGTTGCGGAAGTCGGGAAAGAACGCGCCATTGTGTACGAAAATGGTCCGCATGTTACCAAGCCAGAGTGGATGCTTTTGCCTATTCATAAAGGAGGGACATTTGGCCGATTTAGTACCTCTATTGGTCTTCGAGTCTATGATTTTTTAGCTGGTGTAAAAAAGGCAGAACGGCGATCGATGCTGTCTCCTGATCAAACCATTGAAAAAGAGCCCCTTATTAAACGAGATGGATTAAAAGGTAGCGGACTCTATGTGGAGTACCGTACCGATGATGCCCGATTGACGATGGAAGTGTTGAAGGAAGCGGTGGCTAGAGGTGTGAAGGCCGTCAATTACACAAAAGTGAGCGAACTACTTTACCGGGACGGAAAAGTAGTCGGTGCAAGGGTGGTTAATCAACTAAATGGAGAAGTGTTAGATATTTTTGCGAAAAAAATCATTAATGCCACCGGACCTTGGGTAGATACCCTTCGTGACAGAGATCATTCCTTGTCTGGAAAAAAACTAAGGCTCACCAAAGGGGTACATTTAGTCATTGACCAGTCCAAGTTTCCTCTAAAACAGGCTGTCTATTTTGATACACATGATGGCAGAATGGTGTTTGCCATTCCTCGGGATGGAAAGACGTATGTTGGAACTACGGATACATTTTTCGATAAGGAGCCGACTCATCCGAAAATGACATCTGAAGACCGAACCTATCTTATTGAGACCATTCATTATATGTTCCCCGCAGTTCAGATTAACGAAGAAGATATTGAATCCAGCTGGGCAGGGATAAGGCCGTTAATTTATGAAGAAGGAAAAGACCCTTCTGAAATTTCCCGTAAGGATGAAATCTGGGTATCTGATTCTGGATTAATCACGATTGCTGGTGGCAAGCTGACCGGTTACCGCAAAATGGCAGAAACAGTGGTTGATTTGGTAGCAAAACAGTTGGAAGAGGAATGTGGGCTTCGTCTTAGCACATGCCAAACGAAGCATATGCCTATCTCCGGCGGTCAATTTGGAGGATCAAGTAAGTTTCAGGCTTTTATTGAAAAAAATTTAGAGGCCGCAATTGCGGTCGGATTTCCAAATGAACAGTACTTACAGCTCGTCCATCGATATGGCTCAAATATTCATCGTTTTTTTGAGATTGCTAAGGATTACGATTCCAATAATAAATTCGGTTTACCATTGGATATATATGTGCAGCTAAGGTATAGCATAGAGGAGGAAATGACTGTTACACCTGTGGACTTTTTTATCCGCCGGACTGGGGCCCTATATTTTAACATTCAATGGGTACAGCAGTGGAAAATTGCTGTGATTGATACGATGGCAGAATATCTTGAATGGACAGGTGAAGAAAAAGCAAATTACCAGAATGAGTTAGAAATCCAGTTGAACGATGCAGTGAACCCAACAGGATCTATATAAATGTGCAGTTTTTTTAGCTTTTTAGGGTAAAAACCCTTAATATAAAATGAGAGTTTGGGTAGAGGGTCCTGTAAGAGTAAATTTATTCATTCTCAGTTTGATTTATAAAAGGTCTATGAGCGAATTTTGGAAATTTATGAGCGAATTCCAATGGTTTATGAGCGAATCTAACTAGCTAATGAGCGAATTTCAAATTATATGAGCGAATACTTAAGAAAAGCAATCTAAAAGAGCACTACAATAAAACGGCAGCCAAAAAAAGGCTGCCGTTAACGTAACTTATTTTAATGGAATCCAAATTTCAGAGTAATAACCAGGTCCCCAAGGATCTCCGTCAAAATATACCTCTAATTCAGGTGTGCCTGCATGCTGGTATTGACAGGACGGGAACCACTCTGAGAAGATCTGTTTCCAAGCATTCTGCATAGCATCTGGCATCGGCCCATGAACTTCAAATCTTGGCTAGGGGTAAGTCCATGCTGTCTGCGAAATGCTTTTGAAAAAGCCTCCGGAGTGTCGTAACCATATTTCAGGGCAATATCAATGATTTTGCTGTTTGTAGTAGATAATTCCTGAGCAGCAAACGTTAAACGTCTTCGACGAAGATATTCTCCCACAGAAATATCTGTTAAAATCGCAAACGTTCGTTGAAAGTGAAATTCAGATACATGTGCCTGCTTTGCAATCTCCTCAATTGAAATCTCATCAAGCAGGTGCTCCTCCATAAAATCAATCGCTCTCTGCAATGATTCAACCCATCCCATATAGATCACTCCTTAACTTACATGCTAACAGCCTAAGAATTTTAAATCCTGTCAATTTCTGCTCTGGTAAAGCAGGTTTAATCTTATTTTTCTATTAAAATGCTTCGGTGTCTAGTGAACAAACATTTAATGTTATTGCTTCCATTTACAACCATATTACAGTTAAAATGATGTAAAGTCATATGCTCAATATGGAAGGGTGAATAAAAATGTCACTTAACGAAAAGAAAGAGCCGGTTCAGGAGATCTCCTCAGATGGTGCGTTTAAACGCCAAACGAATAGATTTACAACTCCATTTGGAAATAAGGATGGCGAGCTACCAGTTGAGGCAGGAAGGTACCGATTATTATGGTCTGCTGTTTGCCCGTGGGCACACCGGTCTGTGATTGTTCGAAGAATACTAGGTTTAGAAGAGGTTATTAGTCTAGGAACGGCAAGCCCCATGCGTCCTAAGCTTCCCCATGTGGACTGGGAGTTTTCTTTGGACCCGAATGGTGTGGATCCAGTATTAGGTGTGCGCTATATGAGTGAGTTGTACCTTAAGACAGATCCTGACTACACGGGACGGCCAACTGTTCCAGTGATGATAGACATTAAGGAGCAAAGAGTCGTCAACAATGATTATTTTAAACTTACAAACTATCTAGAAACTGTGTGGGAGCCATTTCACAAGGAAAAGGCTCCCAATTTATACCCGGAGCATTTACGGGATGAAATTGATGCATTGAATGATGTGATTTTTCATGAGGTAAACAATGGGGTGTATAAGTGCGGCTTTGCGCGGTCACAAGAGGCTTACGAAGAAGCCTATGACACCTTATTTAATAGATTAGATGAATTGGAACAGCGCCTTGCTACCAAACGATTTTTATTAGGAGATTATATTACTGATGCCGATGTGCGGCTTTATGCCACGCTAGTTCGCTTTGATGCAGCCTATTACTCAGCATTTAAAGCCAATCGGAATCGGATAGTTGATTTTCCTAACCTTTGGGGTTACTTGAGAGATTTATATCAAACTCCTGGTTTCGGGGATACGACTGATTTTGATGCGATAAAAAGGCATTATCATTTATCGAACCATATTGCCACCAACGATCAAAAGGGGCAAAATATCTTGCCGAAGGGGCCGGATCTTTCGGGTCTTGATTCAGAGCATGATCGTCAGACATTAAGTAATAAAAGGGAAAAATTCTTCATCTACTAAGGTGAAAACAAATGGGAAAGCTGGTGAAATAATGATGATCCGTGATGCAAATGAGGATGAAGGTATGTTCATCCGAGAACAAAGAGTTAACTCCTACAAAGAACATGCCAAGCGTATTCCCGTAGGGCATTGGAAAGCTCTTAAGCAAGCGATTTCTTCAGAAGCTGATGTACAGCTAGGAGTTGAGAGAATCGTAGCTGAATTAGATGGGAAAATCCTTGGTAGTGTGGCTCTATTCCCGGCTAAAACGGATGCATACAACGGGTATATAGATGCTTTAGACTATCCTGAAATTCGTATGCTTGCTGTTACACCGGAAGCAAGAGGAAAAGGTGTGGCAACTGCGTTAATTGCAGAATGCATTCGTAGGACTAAGGAGAAAGGGTATGCATCGATTGGGTTACATACCGGAGAATTTATGGAAAGCGCTCAGAGACTGTATGAAAGACTCGGTTTTGAGCGCTTGCCACAATTCGATTTTGAACCTGCAGGCGACGGGATTATCGTGAAGGCTTATCGGCTTTCATTCGATTAAATTGAATGTTAGCTACTCATAGGGAGTTTATTAAGTAAATGAGGGCTCTGATAATAATTAATTTAATATCTAGAGTTCTCTTTGTTTTTTTATGGGGAACATATTTCAATACATTAAAGCGGCGGGGGACTGACCCCAGAAAGTGAACTTTTTAGGAACATGTTAAAAAAATTCATTTTTTCATTAGGTAATCGTTTAAAATGAGGATGTAGGAGAAAGGTATGCTTTCTCTTTAAAAAAGCACTAATTTGTGAAGAATTTAACAAACTTTGTATATATATCTTTTACTGGAGCTGGTATCTACAATGGAGAAAAAGAAAGTTGTTATTATTGGTGGAGGTATAACCGGTTTAGCTACTGCATATTACCTGCAAAAAGAAATAAGGGAACAATCGTTGCCGCTTGAAGTTAAGCTTTTTGAGGCAAGTAACCGTTTTGGTGGTGTGATTAACACAGTGAAAAAGGACGGGTTTATTGTTGAAAAAGGACCCGATTCTATTCTGGCACGGAAAACAAGTGCACTTAAATTAATTAAAGAAGTTGGGCTAGAGGATAAAGTGGTCTCGAATACAGCTGGTAAATCCTATATATATGCAAGAGGAAAAATCCACTCCATGCCGGAGGGGGCTTTTATGGGCATCCCAACGCAGGTTACGCCGTTTGCGCTTTCGGGTCTTTTTTCTCCATTAGGAAAACTACGGGCGGCTGGTGATTTTATTTTACCAAAGGGCAAAGAAAAGACGGATCAGTCCTTGGGGCAGTTTTTTAGAAGAAGGCTTGGCGATGAGATTGTCGATAACTTAATTGACCCTTTATTGTCTGGTATTTATGCAGGTGATATCGATCGCTTAAGCTTAATGTCTTTGTTCCCAATGTTCTATCATATGGAACAAAAACATCGAAGTCTTGTTCTCGGTTTGAAAAAAACGATGCCAGCACCACCAAAATCTGCTAAAAAGGAACCTTCTAAAAAAGGGATGTTTATTTCCTTATCTACCGGTCTGGAATCATTGGTCGAAGAAGTGGTAAAGCGCATGGACGAGGGATCTGTTCAAAAAGGTACACCTGTAGACAAGATAATAAGAAATCAAGACCACTATGTGATTACCTTAGCAAATGGAATGGTCGAAAACGCGGACAGTGTAGTCATTGCCACAGAACATTTCCATGCACAAAGGATGCTTTCTGATTATCCTTTTATGAGCACTTTTGCTGATATGCCTTCCTATTCAGTAGCAAACGTAGCCATGGCTTTTCCAAAGTCCGCAATCAAGCAAGATATTGATGGAACAGGATTTTTAGTCTCAAGAAACAGTGATTTTCGGATTACCGCCTGCACGTGGACACATAAAAAATGGCCAGGGACAACACCAAAGGATATGGCATTATTACGCTGTTATGTTGGGAAACCAAATGATCAAGCCGCAGTGGATTTATCTGATGAGGAAATCATAAATATTGCTTTAAGGGATTTAAATAAAACGATGAACATTACCGAGAAGCCTTTGTTTCACATTATCACCCGTTGGAAAAAAGCAATGCCTCAATACAATGTCGGCCATATTGAGCGGATGAAAAGCGTAAAGGAATCTCTTACAAAGGAATTGCCGGGTGTTTTTCTTGCGGGAGGCTCCTATGAAGGTGTAGGAATACCGGACTGTATTGACCAAGGGGAAAATGCGGTGAAAAAGATTTTAGAATACTTGAGTTAATTTATAGGAGTAGGAGTTCGTCTTCCTACTCCTATTATTGTATTTAAAGGAAAACATTCTATTATTTTACTAAAATTTACTTTTGTTGTATGATTTCTAGCAGTATATAAATATATGGGCACTAATGGGATGGAGCCGAAGGGGGAACAGTTGTGAGAAAAATAACTTTATCTAACGGGAACACAGTAGAGGTTGAATGCTTGAGTTGTGCATTAACGAGCGGAATGATTGAGCCTGATGGGGGAGTCGTCGTGGAAACGGAACATTTCCATGCACACCAGGATGTGGCCTATCCGATCAAAGGGCTAATCATCCTAGCGTCCAAGCGACATATCAAATGTTTTGATGAATTAACGGAAGAAGAAAAGCTTGATTACATAAATCTTCTTACAAAGATTAGAAGAGCACAAAGAGAAGTATTAGGAATTGAAAATGTTTACTATTTTTATAATGAAGATACAACCCACCATTTCCACACATGGATGGTCCCCCGCTATGAATGGATGTATGAGTTTGGTCGCTCTGTAGAATCAGTTCGCCCTGTTCTGCTCCATGCTAGAAATAACATGAATGATGAAGAAAATGTAAAAAGTGTAATGGAAGCTATTAAACTGCTAACAGTAGAGTTGAATAAATAGATGCAAACTGAGGCCGCTAATCGTATAGATTCGTGGCCTGTTTTTTGGAGAAAACAGGAGATTTTTGGTCTAAAACAGAATACTAGTAATGATAAATAGGGGGAGTTCCACTATGAAAAAATTACTCTTGCTGTGGTTGCTACTAGTAAGTGTGGGTTTTACATTATTAGGTTGTAATGGGGAACACGCGGTAAAAGGAAAGGTCGATCTAAAGGGCGTCATTACAGAAGTGGATTATGATCATAAGCGAATTTTAATGGAAGATAAAAAATCGGGGCTGGTATGGGTCACATTGCATGAATATGGAGATATTTCTAAATATGAGAAAGGACAAGAGATCGTCGTTTGGCTAAAGGGTGGAATCAAAGAATCCTCGCCAGCACAAGCAGATGCACGAAATATTGAGTTTACAGCACCAAAAAATGAATAGAGAGAAGGAAACTATGTGGATGTTATTGAAAAAGCACTAAAAACGGCTGCAAAGGCACATGAAAAACAGTATAGGAAAGGCACCGACATTCCTTATATCACTCATCCAGTGGCAGTTGGGATGATTCTAATGAAGGCGGGCTATAGTGAAGAGTTGGTTGCAGCAGGAATCTTACATGATACCGTTGAGGACACCGAGCTTTCCTTACAAGATATCGAGCAATTGTTTGGCCGGAATATTGCTCAAATGGTAGAGGGATGTTCAGAGCCTAATAAATCTCTTTCTTGGGAGGAACGAAAGAAGCATACGATTGAGTACCTAAAGTCCGCCCCCGAAGAAATACGGGTTGTTGCCTGTGCGGATAAACTGCATAATATCAGATCAATTGCCAGCGATATAGAACAATTCGGTGAACAGGTTTGGGGGAGATTTAAACGGGGGAAAGAGCAGCAAGAGTGGTACTATACCCATATAATAGAAAGCCTTGGCCTACAGTCAAGCTTTCAATTGCTTGATCAATTAAAACTTGAGGTAGAACGGCTTTTTAAGAGATAGTAATGAAACTTTATTAACTTAAACTCGTCATGCTTAGTATATATAGTTCATAAAGAGGTGAATCGAAATGAAAATTGAAGAACTAACGTTGATTGAAGAACATCTTGATGAGCTTTCGAAACTGTTGGTAAAAGTTGTAGATGAGGGAGCCTCAATAGGCTTTCTTCCACCAATGAGGAAACAGGATGCAGCAAACTATTGGAAAACCGTTCTTAGCCCGGATGTGATTTTGTTTGTGGCTATATTAAATAATCATATTGTTGGGAGTATTCAGTTACACTTATCGACGAAACAGAATGGAAGCCATAGGGTAGAAATTGCGAAATTAATGACACACCCTGAATACCGTCGTAACGGTATCGGCCGTTTACTTATGCAAAAGGCCGAGGAAACTGCAAGACAAATGGAGCGAACATTAATTGTTCTTGATACAAGAGAGGGGGATCCCTCTAATAAACTCTATAGTTCGTTAGGTTATATTCAAGCGGGACGAATTCCAAACTATGCAAAATCGGCTAATGGTGAATTAGCCGCAACGATTTTTTACTATAAAAATTGTTAATCTATTTAGTAGAAGAAATAGGCGAAATTACAGTGTAAGAATTCAGAGATTGGGAGGAAGAGTTGATGGAAGCAAACTATCCAATTGGAAAATTTCAGTTTGAAGGTCAGATGACGGAGAGCATCATAGAAAATTGGATTCATGATATAGAAAAGTTACCAGAGTTACTGCGCGATGCAGTGATTGATTTAAATGATGAGCAGCTTGATACACCTTATCGATTGGGAGGTTGGACTGTCCGTCAGGTAGTACATCATGTGGCGGACAGTCATCTGAATGCATATGGACGCTTTAAATTAGCGCTCACAGAGGACAAGCCGATTATCAAACCTTATGATCAAGAGAAATGGGCAGAGCTTCCCGATTCTGCATTGCCAGTTACTATTTCATTATCGTTGCTCGATGCTCTGCATAAACGCTGGGTGACCCTCCTACGCTCCTTAACCTTTAGTGATATTGAAAAAACATTCATTCATCCAGAATCTGGAGAAGTGTCTGTTGGGAAAAATATTGGCATTTACGCTTGGCATGGGCAACATCATCTTGCACATATTACTTCGTTACGAAGTAGAAAAGGTTGGTAAAAGCATCGACTTGGGGCTATGGTTTAGAACTAGCCAATCCAATCGTGGATTTCAGGATTACTTAAATCCATATGACGTGGGATTGTACCTTCGGGGACCTCGCCATATTGATCAAGATAGTAATGTCTGATTGGATGTAAATTATCGTCTAACTCATAGACAAGGGGAATGCTATTAGGAATATTGAGACTCACGACACCATCGTCGGGAATGTTGTCGAGATATTTTACTAGTGCCCTTAATGTATTCCCATGTGCAGAAATAATGACCCGTTGATTGTTTTGCAAGTTTGGAACAATGTTACTATGCCAATACACCAAGGTTCGTTCTTCTGTATCTAGAAGACTTTCTGTGAGAGGAATATTTTCTGGAATAATTTGCGCGAATTTAGGATCTTTTTGATCAAAAGCATGACCCTCGGGTGATATGAATGGAGGCCGGATGCTGGCTGAACGTCTCCATTCATTGACTTGTGTTTCCCCATAATTCGCGATAACTTCATCCTTATTCATCCCCTGTAAAGCGCCATAATGTCTTTCGTTTAATCTCCAGGATTTATATACAGGAATCCACACGAGATCCATCTCATGAAGCAGAATCCATAACGTTCTAATGGCTCTTTTTAAGACGGAAGTATGTGCTATGTCAAAAATAAACCCATTCTTCTTTAAAATGGCTCCAGCTTCTCTCGCTTCGCTGTAGCCATTATCAGTAAGATCAACATCTGTCCAGCCAGTAAAGCGATTCTCTAAATTATAAAGACTTTGTCCGTGTCTAATAAAAACGATCTGTTTCAATATTTCACCTCAAAGTTCATAAACTATCTTCCTGTAGTTTGTCCATTTCTAACTAAATTGTGCAGGAATGTTAATTGCCATTGAGGAATTAATATGTTTTAGGTTTATTTTTCAAGAAGATCATAAATGAGGTGCTTTTATGAACATAAGAAAAGCTGCTTTATCCGATGCAAAGGGAATTGCCAAAGTCCACGTGGATTCATGGAGGACTACCTATGCAAACATTATGGCTGAAGACTATTTAAATCAATTGTCCTATGAAAAACGTGAACAATTGTGGATTAGCGCCATTCCAAACGGCGGTGTTTATGTTGCGGAAAATAATGAAGGTACTATCGTTGGTTTTTCATCTGGCGGAAAAGAAAGATCAGGAGAATATCCTGGTTTTTCAGGTGAATTATATGCGATTTATATTTTAAAAGAGTATCAGGGCAGAGGGCTGGGGAAAGCGTTAGTTAAACCAATTATCAAAGAACTTCAAGACCAATCGATTAATTCCATGCTTGTATGTGTACTCGAAGATAATAACTCCCGGCTTTTCTATGAGGCTCTAGGGGGCAAAAGGATCGATTCCATTAAGATAGAAATGGGTGGCGAGGAGTTTAATGAGCTTATTTATGGCTGGGAACATATTGGCAGTCTACATTCCTAGCGAAAGGAGCAGCCATGGATATTGAAAAAATCATTGGCGATTTAATTAGTAAAAGTATCATTCCTATTAAGGCCGTTAAGTGTGAACCATTAAAGGGCGGGACGGTTAGCCAGCTATACCTGCTAAGTAACAGTAATGGGGTAAGAGTTGTAGTTAAAGGTAACGAGCCCCAAATTCTTCAAGCAGAGGCAAATTTTCTAGATTTCTATAAAGACGTAAGCCTGTTGCCTAAACTTTTGTATGTTGAAGACTCCTATCAATACATCGTCTATGAATTCATATCTGGTTTTACCAATTACAATCGAAATAATAAAAGAGAGCTACTTATATCAATAGTAAAGAAACTGTTGAATCATTATAAACAGGTTCCTAATCCGATTGGTTGGGGATGGGCAGATGAACCAACCGAATCATGGCAGATGTTTCTCTTTCAAAGAGTAAAGGAAGCCACGAATATAGTAGGTTCATATTTAGAAAAAGAGGACATAAATCTGGTAGTTAAATTAGTAGATAGTCCAAATAGAAAGAGTAGAGCAAGTTCTCCGTTCTTATTGCATGGAGATTTAGGTGTACATAATTTTGTTTGGAATGCAGCCCAGTTGACGGGTGTTATTGACCCAGCACCTGTGTTTGGTGAGCCTCTCTATGATTTAATTTATGCCTTCTGTTCTTCACCGGAAGATCTAACCGCAGAGGTTATTGAATCAGCAGCGAGTCATTTAAGTAATAAAGTGAAGAAATCCACTCATATTTTATATGAAGAGGTTCTTATAGGTTTATATCTTAGGATAGCTTCATGTGTAAAACATCATCCACAAGATCTAGATGACTATTTAAATGCGTGGAAATATTGGAAGGATTTAATAGAATGATAGGCTCGAGTTTTTTCATTTGATTAAGATTTTTAGAAAGGGGTAAAAAATGCAAACACTATTCCGATACAATTGGCAGGTCAGAGAAGAGTGGTTCCGCTGGTGTGAAGGTGTTCCATTGGAGGAATTGCTTCGTGTCCGAACGGGAGGAGTAGGTGGGATCTTACATACACTTTTCCATATTATCGATGTGGAGTGGAGCTGGATTCGCTTATTACAGGGACAGCCAGATTTTCAAGAGAATTTTGAGGAGTACCAAAGCTTAGAGAAAATCCGGGAGCTGAATGAATTATTTCGTCAAGACGTCCAGGAATTTGTGAATTCATGGGATGCGAGTATGGAGGGAAGAATTCTTACTATTCCCGAACCCGATGGAACTGTGGAGATCTTTACTTGGGGCGAGGTCGTGCGACATGCTCTCGTCCATGAAATCCACCATGTTGGACAAATATCCATTTGGGCGAGAGAAATTGGAAAAAAACCCGTTTCGGCCAATCTCATTGGACGAGGACTTACGCAAAAGGATTAAGGAAACTTGTTACTATTGCTTGACCTTTTAATATCCATATTTTACTATTAATTTAATATACAAAAGCGTGGATGAAGAAGAGTAGACCTTATAAACGTTTCAGAGAGCTGATGGTTGGTGAGAATCAGTACGGGACTTTGGTTGAATGGGCTTCGGAGCTTCTTGATTGAAATAAGTAGTAGGTCTAGCGGAGGGTCTTACCGTTAAAAGGGACTAAGTATCGAAACGAATTTACTGTTTCTGTACGGATTAAGTGCGTTTACATATGTAAACGAATAAAGGTGGCACCACGGGTTACTCGTCCTTTTTTGGATGGGTAGCCCTTTTTGTGTTTTCAAAAATGGGAGGAAATATCATGGAAAAAATGATCGTAACTGGAATTAAACCGACAGGACAAATTCATTTAGGGAATTATATTGGAGCGATTAAACCAGCTTTAGAACTTGCTAAGTTGCCTGGCTACCAATCTGCTTACTTTGTGGCAGATTTCCATGGATTAACCAAAATCCATCATGCTGAAGAATTTAGACAACTATCCTATGGAATTGCAGCCACATGGTTAGCTCTAGGACTTGATCCTGATCAAGTCATTTTTTACAGGCAATCCGATGTCCCTGAGATTTTTGAACTGAACTGGATCTTATCTTGTTTTGCGTCAAAAGGATTATTGAACCGAGCTCATGCGTATAAAGCGATAGTTGAAACAAATAAGGAAATGAATAGAGACGTAGATTTTGGCGTGAACATGGGCATCTTTACGTATCCAATCCTTATGGCAGCAGACATTTTGTTGTTCAAGGCCAATACAGTACCGGTAGGAAAAGACCAAACACAACATGTAGAAATCGCTAGAGATATTGCGGAGAGTTTTAATCATGTCTATGGAGATACATTCTTACTCCCTGATTATAAAGTTCAAGAAGGAACAGCTGTCTTACCAGGTTTAGATGGCAGAAAGATGAGTAAAAGTTATAACAATACGATTCCACTTTTTGAAGAGCCTAAGAAATTACAAAAGCTTATTAATAAGATTAAAACTGATTCCTTACCACCAGAAGCACCAAAGGACCCTGAAACATCTACTTTATTTACCCTATATAAAGAATTCGCTTCTCCAATTGAAGTAGAACAGATGCGCGAGCAATATTTACGTGGATTTGGTTGGGGGGAAGCGAAAAAAGAGTTGTTCCATGTGATGAACCGGTATTTAGAAGAACCCCGTGAGAAATACAATGAATTAATGGCGTCTCCTGAAAAGTTAGATGAAATTTTACTAAAAGGAGCAGAAAAAGCAAGAGCATTGAGTATTCCATTTTTAAAAGAAGTAAAACGGAAGATTGGGTTTAATGTATAGTATTAGCGAACAAAGGGTGAAGGAACATGATAAGGAATGACGAATTACTTATTAGAGTGATGACTCATGACGACCTTGAAAAGATGTTTTCATGGTTAAATGATCCTAAGGTAATACAATATTATGAAGAGCGTCCGTTAAACCAAGATGAGTTTTAAAAAAATATGGACCTAAAATTGAAGGAAAACATTATGTTAGTCCATGTATTGTAGAATACAACAACAAATCAATAGGATATATCCAATACTACGAAGTTCAAGAAGCAGAATTGAAAACATACGGTTAATTAATCGAGTGAAGGAATTTATTGAAAGCCAATATATTCGGGGACAGTCCTCCGGCGCTTTAACGCAGCGGGGGACTGTCCCCGAGAAGTTGTTTTTTATTGATTTTGATTAACTCCTCTTTTGAATGCAGCCAAATGATTTTGAGATGCTCTTCCCAGTTGTTGCATCACTGCTTTGACATCTTGGGGAATACCCGCTGCTGATGACAATTTATTATACATAGCGATATTATCTATTTCTCCATCTACCCCTGCTTGAAATGCTTCCTTTAAAGTGTTAGGTGTTTTTGTGTATTGTTTTGCATTATCTTCTGGAAGTTTAATATTGTACTTTTGAAATAAAGGAAGAAGGGCGGAAATATGCCGCTGCTCGGCTGCCTTAATTTGAGTAAAAGGTCGTATAGCTCCAAATTTAGCAATAATCGTATCATATCTTGCTTGTGCAAGATACTCATCCTGAATTGCATAAATTAGTGCTTCTTCTAAAGTAATTGAAGAATCCTGAAGTGCTCCCTTGGCCCCATAATTTTGTGGTAGTTGTAATTCTGCATTAGCATTTTGAATAGTGAGAAAAACAAACAATAAACTTATAGTTATTAATCCATAAAGTTTTATTCTCATTTTTTATGCTCCTTTATTTTTATGACATGCGAGAATAGTATTACCTGCAAGTATTTTTTCATCCTCAAAATTTTCATTTGTCGTGGAAAGTAGGAACTTAGAAAGGCTTAGGAAAAAAACTATAAAAATGAAATTTATTTTAAAAGGGGAAGTTATGAGATTAATTAATCGAGTGAAGGAATTTATTGATAGTCAGTATAGCAGGCCTCGAGGGCTAATTGGATCCTATTTCGGTGAAAAAATGGTGCGGCAGCATAAACCTGAGACTCTATGGACAATTGAGTTATTAAAAGTTGTCCAGAGGGAATACGTATTAGAACTAGGCTGTGGTGCAGGTTATGCAATGAAATTGATTCTCGAACAAACATTAGCAGCTCATATAGTAGGTTTGGATATTTCGCCTACTGTCATTCGGTCCGCGGCCTTTAGAAATAAAAAAGCTATAAATGAAGAAAGAGCTAAATTGGTTCATGCTAATCTAAAGAAACTACCATTTCCAAATGATTACTTTGACAAGGTGTTTAGCATACATACCATTTACTTTTGGGACAACATAGCTGAGACGTTATCAGAAATTTACCGGGTATTAAAACCAGGAGGATTTTTTGTTCTTACCCTTTGTGATGGCAAAAATGGTGTGGTCTGGGATGGGGTAAAAAATATGATTGAAGACCAATTAATTCCTAGTGCTAACAAAAGTGGATTTCAAGGGGTAACTTTAGTAGAGGGGCCAAATTCTAGGCAATTTCGTACAGTTGCGGTTATAGGGTACAAGAATTACAGATTTTCCGAACGAGAAAGCCCATGCAGGGTGTTAGCCCGTCTTTAGACATGGGATGATAGTGAGGTCAAATGCGGAGTACCACATAAACCGAAAGGTTTGTGGTGCTTCAAGCATTTGAAAGTATCACGTCCTTTTTTGATTCAAAGTTGCAGTAATAATAGTAAACTAATAAAATATAAGTATGGAAGAATATAGAAGAACTAGTACTACCGTATCCTTAATCAACTATCATTTTGTATTTTGTCCTCGATACAGAAGGAAGATTTTCCTTGATTTTAAAGTAGAACAAAGGTTTAAAGAAATGGTGTACGAAATATGTGAATCTCTCAAAATTAGAGTTGTTGCAATAGAATGCGACAAGGATCATGCCCATATGTTTCTAAACGCACCGCCAACAGTAAGCCCTGCAAACATGATGGCAAGAATAAAAGGAGTGACCTCTAAACAATTGCGTGAAGAATTTCCGCATCTACAACACTTGCCGAGTTTGTGGACACGTTCTTATTTTGTTTCCACTGCTGGAAATGTATCGAGTGAAACGATAAAACAATACGTTGAAAATCAGAAAAAGCGAAACTAGAAAGGAGCTGAAACCTATGGCAAGAAAGACTACACCGACTTATTCACTCGAACTCCCATTAATTATTCCAGTTTGGCAACAACACCGTTTGGAAAAGAAATTCAAGATTGCTCGGTACGTCTACAATTCTTGTGTGGGTGAAGCTCTCAAACGTCATAAACGTGTCAAAGCGGATAAAGAGCATCGTGCTTTGCTTCGGGACCCTAAGTCTAAAGGACGTGACATACAGCTTTCAGAGATACGTTTAGCCTATGGCTTTTCTGAATATGGTTTGCACGATTTCGTGAGAAATGTTCAGCGCAAATTCAAGGAAAATATCGGTAGCTTTGAAGCGCAAAAACTGGCTACAAGGGCTTTTCAAGCAGTCGAGAAACTCCATTTTGGAAAAGCAAAAAAAGTGCACTTCAAATCGTATGATGATGATATTTCTGTTGAAAACAAATCAAATGCTACTGGCCTGCGGTATGCAGATGGCAACATTCTTTGGGGAGAAAAACCTACAAAGAAACACCCTAAGCCTAAGAGCCGGCTTTGTATCCTTGTTGTACCAAAAGCAAAGGATGAATATGCACACCTAGCCTTAATGGATAAGACAAAGTACGTGCGGATCATGAAGCGTGAAGTGCGTGGCAAGGTTCGCTTTTTTGTCCAACTTATTCAAGAAGGCTATCCTCCAACAAAACGAAATCGTAAGGTGGCCGATGATGAAACCAAACGCGTAGGGATCGACATTGGTTCCTCTACAATCGCCATTAGTAGTGAAAAAACCGTACAACTTCGAGAACTAGCCCCAGAATGCCATGCTGACGAGAAGAAACTCCGATGTATTCAGCGAGCAATGGACCGATCACAACGCTCCACTAACCCTCAAAACTATAACGAGAACAGCACTACTAAAAAAGGGAGAAAGACGTGGACGTATTCCAAGCGTTATCTCCAACTTCGCCGAGAGCGAAAAGAGCTGTTTCGTAAAATAGCTGTCCACAGAAAACAGTCCCATGAGAAGGTAGCGAACGAAATCTTAGCACTTGGTTCGGATGTACGAGTGGAAACCATGCGATTTCAATCGCTACAAAAACGAGCGAAGAAAACGACCCGAAATAAGAAAAACGGCAAGATTAACTCTAAGAAACGGTTTGGTAAATCCATCGCGAATCATGCGCCTGCCATGCTAGTAACGATTATTGACCGAAAACTGGGATATCAAGGACGGTCAATTAAAAAGATAGATACCTATGCTACAAAGGCTAGTCAGTTCAATCATTTGACTGGAGAGTATACCAAGAAGCAACTTTCAGAACGTTGGAACGACGTGGGAAAATTTCGGATTCAACGTGATTTATATAGTGCTTTTTTAATCGGAAACACAAATGAAACGCTCAATACGGTTAACGTGGAATTATGCAACGCACAATGGGACATCTTTGTTGAACTACATAACCGTGAGATTAAACGTCTAAAACAATTATCTAGTAACACTTTGCGTTGGTTTGTAGCGTAAACACAAATCTGATTGGTCGTGACAACGCCCAAGAGAAGTCGGAATGATAAGCACACTAGGGGTCTAAGGCCTGCTTGGAGAAGTGCCTTGCTATACGCAATACGTCCGTTAATGTTCTAGGAGAATGTACACCAGTGTTTCGGTAGAAACTCTTTCCGTAAGGAAAGATAAGGGTACCGTTGAGAAGTGTACGAGGTAACATTTTCCCCTATACCCTAGAACCCCACTGCTTTAGCGGTGGGAGTTGTCAGTAAACATTTTTTACAAGGAATACACAAAGCTTGGTTTTAACCTCCCTACAATGGCAATTATGGTAGGGGGGTGATTTTTTATGGAATTCATATTAATTTTAGGGAGTATATTGGCACCACTACTTTTGGCTATCTTGCAAAAAGTTCAGCCAAAACTCCGCTTGTTATTTAATATAATCGCAATCTTATCAGCACTTGTTTTTGGTAATATTTCATCCGTAGCTATATACGAAATCATAAAGGATGATACGGTATTCATGACCAATATCCATGGCATATTCTTAAATCCACTATTCCTACTAACAGGAGCTTATTTGGGTATCTATTTTATTTACCGAATGGTAATTTGGTCACTTGAGGAAATATAAATGAAGCCTTGTTTCGTTGTAGTGAGACAAGGCTTTTTATCCCTATCTGAAAAATGAAGGTTATTTGTCTGAGCCACCAAATGTAAGACAGTAGTTATCAGGGTCAACGATGGCAAATTCTTTCCATGGTCCTGACTGAGGGTCAATCCAGGGCTCAATAATCACTTCAGCTCCTTTTGTTTTAAACTCTTCATAAAGTTCATCTAAGGCAGTCCAATTCTCTACATAGCAATAAATATCGGCTACGGGTAGTTGGTATCCCTTTGCCGGCCTATTAGGGTGGACGTCTTCCGGTGCATTTGCTTGAAGTAATTTTATCCCTAATCCTGTAAAACCATCGCGAATGGCCCACCAATTGGTGACTTCGCATCCCAGAACCTCTTCATAAAACTTCTTAGATTTTTCCAAATCTGAAACGAGTAATACCTTTAACGAACTATGTATTTGTTTATTCATAGGATTCCCTCATTTCATCATGTTTCTGTTTACAATGTTAAAATATTCCTCAATTGTAAAATTAATTTTATAATTAGTCTAATAACTTTTCGTTATGAAGGTATGACTATCCTGTATTACCATTCCTTCTTTTTCTCCAATATGCTTAATGTAAAGTAATCGTTGGAGGAGTGTTGGATGAAGAGTAATCTTTCTTTGTTTAAAAATAAATCTTTTCTTTTCTTTTTCTTTGCTGCCTTGTTTGGGGTGTTGGGGGAGGGGATCTATGGATTAACCGCAATCGTTATGGTTCTTGAAAAGACGGAATCGGTTGTCGAGATTGGAAAACTGCTTGTGCTGACTTTATTGCCATCTATGGTCCTTGCTCCATTTCTAGGGGTGTTAATTGACCGTTTTAATAAAATCAAGCTGGCATTTCTATGTAATCTTTTGCGTTTTCTTGCCATAGTTATTATCCCGGCTTGCGTAGCTTTTGGTTTTTTTCATGTATCTATTTTCTATGTTTCCATTCTATTAAGTTATGTTATCTGGTTTATTATAGAACCTCTCAAAGAAAGTATCTTGAAGGAAATCCTGAGTCCAGAAGAATACAAGCAAGGAATTTCCCTTGTACAGGGGGCTTGGCAGTTGGGACTGTTGGCATCTGCTATCATTGCTGGAATGTTAATGGATAGACTAGGCACGACCGAAGCAATTTTTACAGCTAGTTTAGTTTATATTTTGGCTGGATTTTTATTTGTTGGAATCAACACTAAGGGGGACAAAGCGGCAAGCGAAATAGAAGGGAAACCTACCCTCAAGCAATATAGATCAGAGCTGGTACAGGGCTGGATCTATATTTTTCAAAACAAAAAGGTACTTTATTTCGCCTTAGCGACCAGCATGGTGCTGCCATTCTTCTATTCTATTAATACACTGATTGCTCCTTTTAATTATCAAACGCTCAAAGGTGATGGAATTTCACTTGGAATCATTGATAGTGGAGCAGGATTCGGTAGTCTTATTTCTGCAATCCTATGTACTCTTTGGGTAAGAAATCATGCTATTTCACGGGTGGTCTTAGTAGCTATTTCCTTATCGGCTTTATCAACCGTTCTATTTAGTTTAACAACCAGTGTGCCCTTTGCCTTCATCATGTATCTGATGATGGGGATGTTCATTGGGATGGTAAAGGTACTCACAAGGCTTCTGCTATTTGAGCAGGTAGAGGAGAAGTTCATCGGCAGGGTGATGACATCTGTTTCGTTTGTGAGTTTGACTGTATCGATTATTATGTCACTTTTGATTGCCTTTATTGGAGAAGCGAGCCTGACTTACGGATATATTGCTATCAGTATGGGGTTGATCATACCCTTTGTTCTTACATGGAAAGGGTCTAAATTCAGAAGTTTAACAAACCTTTTTGTAAAAAAGGAGAAACGGTCTGACAAGGAGGATGGGGTTTATGATGCATACTAATCTCAATTTACAGGATATCAAAGAGGCTCGTGAACGGATTTATCCCTACATCCGTCATACCCCATTGGAATACAATTGGGAATTAAGTAGTTTATTTGCTGCGAACATCTTTTTGAAGTTAGAAAATCTGCAGGTAACTGGAAGCTTTAAGGCTCGTGGATCTTTTAATAAGCTATTAACCTTAAATCAAGAGCAACGTGAACGGGGAGTGATTGCTCCTTCTGCCGGAAATCATGGGATTGGTTTGGCCTATGCGGCTCATCAACTAAACATTCCCGCACAAGTGTATTTACCAAAGGACGCAGATTCTAGTAAAGTAAAGGCGTTGGAACAATTTGGTGCCTTGATTACATTTTTTGATACGATTGAGGAGGCGAGGCTGGCAGCATTAGAGGCTTCGGAGAACAAGGGCTATACTTTTCTTTCTGCTTATAATAATCCATCCATGATAGCGGCCGGGGGGACAATTGGACTAGAAATTTTAGAAGACCTATCTGATGTAGATATCGTTATCAGTTGCTTAGGTGGCGGAGGACTAACCGCTGGTTTGTGTTTGGCACTAAAAGCAGTGAATCCGAGAATAGAGGTTTGGGGAGTCCAGACAGAAAATAGTCCGACATTTGCGGTTTGGAATGAAGTGGGTAAGGCTATTTCGGTAGATTTAAAGCCATCCATTGCGGAAGGGCTGAGTGGACCAATTGAGCCAGAGACAATCACGTTTCCAATTATTCATAGACATATTGATCGCATCCTAACGGTCTCCGAAAAAGAACTCATTGCTGCCATGAAATTGATGCTCAACTCCCAGTACATGGTTGAACCCTCTGGAGCAGCAGGAGTCGCGTGTTTACCACAAGTAGGAAGTGAATTAAAAGGCCGAAAGGTGGCAATCATCATCACCGGCCGGAATATATCTTGGTCGAGGTTTAGGTCGTTGGTAAGTGAGACGGATCCTGTTATTGATTTTTGATAATTGGTTAGTAGAAAAATCTAATAGCCATAAAAGGTTATGGGACGGAGAAGAAGGTTGCATAGGAGCAGTCTACGAGCCCAAACCGGGTGAAAGAAAGAGAAGAAGGTTGCATAGGAGCAGTCTACGAGCCCAAACCGGGTGAAAGAAAGAGAAGAAGGTCGCGTAGAAGGAGTCTACGAGCCCAAACCGGGTGAAAGAAAGAGAAGAAGGTTGCGTAGAAGGAGTCTACGAGCCCAAACCGGGTGAAAGAAAGAGAAGAAGGTCGAATAGAAGGAGTCTACGAGCCCAAACTGAATGCGAGAAGGAGAAGAAGGTCGCGTAGGAGCAGTCTATGGATTAAGTCCATATAATTGTGTAAAAAGAAAATAGGTCATCATCATGACCCGTGTTACAATGTTTTCGACCAAGAA
>NZ_JBDGJV010000016.1:43527-134262 GCF_057656715.1 Neobacillus sp. Soil_C_43 | reverse complement strand
CTTACATAAAGGATTTGGTTCGGTTGAACGTTTAATCCTACTTTTACAACCAATTCTGCATAGCTTTTTAATTTTTCCTCAAACGTTTTCAAAAATATCCCTCCATTCATTTTTACTTTATCATGAATTCTTTGAAAAATTGTATTTTAGTAATGAATCGTGACAGCGTCCCCATCTTTTGCTCAAGCACCCATTTACTTAAATAACCTATTAAAATAGAACATTCTCAAAGTGTTCAACTATTGGGAACGGATCATAGAAATGATGTAGTTGCTTTTTCCATTCTTGATACTCTTCGGATTGTCTAAATCCTACTGTATGGTCATCTAATGTCTCCCACTTCACCAACAATAAATATTTCCCCTTAACTTCCATACATCGTTGTAATTCGTGAGATATGTAACCTTTCATTGATGATATAATTTTTGATGCCTCTCGAAATGCTACCTCATATTCCCCTTCCATGCCTCGCTTAACTTGTAACATTACAGCTTCTAAAATCATTTATTGCCCCCCTTTTTCTACTGTCACATTGACTGGAAACCACGGGGACGGTTCTCCCGGCTTATTAATAACAACCTTAAAAAAAACCACCAGAACCGTCCCCATGGCCCATGGTTCCTCATTATGTAATATACCTTAATAAACTATCAAAAGAATGAATCTCAGCATATGGTCTTATTTCAGTTTCATTTTTGCTCATATGAGGATTGAACCATATGCCTTTTATATTTGCATTTTGACAACCACCAATGTCTCTTTCTATGTCATCTCCAACGAATAATGCGGCTTCCGGTTGCACATTCATCTTATTTAATGCTAATTCAAATATGCGTTTGTCAGGTTTACTAAATCCCACTTCTTCAGAAATAATGATTACATCAAAACAATTATTTAAATCAGTTTGAAGTATTTTAGCTTTTTGTCTCTGAGTGGAGCCGTTTGTTATAATCGCAACTTTCACTTGCCTCTTTATTGCGTTTACGATATTTATAGTATTTTGGTTGATAGAAAAACAATGTGGAAAATGATTATTCCAAAAATCTTGAATATCATTGTGTGGCAATCTATATTTGGGTGGAAATTCATCAAAAAATGATTCCAAGACTTTTGTTTTATTACTATTTCCATAGCTTCTTTTATCATATACTCTAAACTTTTCTAGCATTTCAATTCTTGCTGAATGCGTAACATCTTCATAGCACTTTTCTAAAATCATTAAAAATAGGTTATCTACTGCATAATCCCTATTAAGTAGGGTATCATCTAAATCAAATAGCATAGCTTCATAACCTTTCAAATAACATCACAGCCTTTCTCGCAATATATCGTTAGTTCAACACGCCTCATTAAGCTTAAAAAGGATAAGTGTATCTTTTACATTTTACTAGATATTTTTTCCTTCAAATTTAGAAACGTAAAAGAGAATAGGATAACTCCCATCAGTCCCAGACCAAATATAATACCTCCAGCTACTAAAAAGTTATTTATATAGCCTTTAAGAATAATTTGATAAGTACTTGTATCTGCCCCTCCATTACTAATTAACCAAGACTCTGCAGATGATGTTCCAAAACTAACACTTGAAAAGATCATTACAAGCCCACATACAACTAATAGAAAACCCACAATAATTAAATTAATTATTTTTTCTTTTGACATTATGACCCTCCCCACTATAAGACAAATTTACCATAATATACTAATTAATATATACAATTAATTATTTAATGCTAAGGCTCTGTTATAGCTGAATGTTGATTCACTGTGTTTGAAAAATAAACGGAAAAATTCCGCCAAAATATTCTTTGGTGTTTGGAGACGCTTAAGTGAATTTTACACAACTTTATTGTTTTGGATCGTAGTTGACCTGCTTTACGCTTCGTTACTTCACGATTTTAGAGTATGGGAATTCCATCCTCCTCTTCCCAATTGAGTCAACTAACACAAAGAGATTTTTGCTATAATGACCACAATATAGCAATTTCATAAATTGGGGAGTGAATATGGTAAATAACGTGTTTGAAGAGATAGCAAAAAGATATGATACAGAAGAAAGAATGGAATTAGCTAAAGTGATCGTGAAGGAAGTAAGACCTGAATTACGAAATAGTAAATCAAAATCTTTAATTGACTATGGAAGTGGTACGGGTCTAGTTAGTTTGGAATTAACAGATTTAGTAGATTCTATTTTATTGGTAGATTCATCCGAACAAATGTTGGAGGTTGCGAAAGCGAAAATTTCTCACAAAGGAATAACCAACGCAAAGGTGCTTTATTCTGATTTCACTCAAGGAACGCCTGAACTGAAGGCAGACATCATTTTAATGTCAATAGTCCTCCTCCATATTTCGGATACTAAAAAAATTCTACAAGAACTGTTCAACATCTTAAATGCTGGTGGCAAGCTCATTATTATTGATTTTGACAAGAACGATAAAATAAATCATCCAAAAGTTCATAACGGTTTTTCTCATGAAGAACTGATAAACAGTTTATCCGAAGTTGGATTTAAATCAATAGAAATGAAGACATTCTACCATGGTCAACGTATTTTTATGAATCAAGATGCCTCCATGTTTAGATCCAGTAGTATAAAATGATTTCTTGCATCCACAGGGACGGTTCTCCTTGCTTTAACCAAGGCCACAAGAACTGTCCCTATGATCAAAAAGAGCCAACAGAACCGTCCCCCTGTTTCCTTCCACTCAAAACCATTGCATTTCCTAATACTTTTTTGTTTAATAAGAGCTTTGGCAATTTCATTTCTTTAGCTAGCTTGGAGCTATTCAATTCAGACACACCATGTTTCTTTAATTCATTTAAAAGCTCTTTTTCATCCCCAAAGATTTTTTCATCCATAAACAAATCTAAGAAGACAAATTCACCTCCGGGTTTTAACACGCGTAATGCCTCTTTCATTACTTCTGTTTTATTTTCGTTATCTCTAACTTCATGAAATGTTAGACAACTGACAATAATATCAAATTCATCATCATGAAAAGGGAGGTCAGCTGCACTTGCTTTCAAAAAATTAATCCTTTCAGAGACCCCTTCTATTTCAGCATTCTGTTGGCATTGTGCCTTCGAATATTCCCAATTCCCGCCCCAATAATCAATTCCTGTTAAAAAGGAAGTTGGAAAAATCTTTGCTAGTTTAATAATCAGTGAACCACTGCCTGTTCCTATATCTAATATTTTTCCGTTCCCAACCCCATTCACCTTCGCAACAATCAAATCATGTATTTTTGACTGATAATTCCCCCCAAATTCTGCAAATTGGTATACAGAATAAGAAAGGATAAATGCTATATAAATAAAAGGCACTGCTAAAATCCCTGACAGTACCCGCAGATACAAATGAACAGGTAAGAATGGTACAAAGAGAAGAATGAGTGAAATACCTGCAAAAATAAGTAGTTTGTAAACTCGAATCCAGGTTTGATATTTAGCTTTTGTCTTCAAATGATCAACCATCCTTAATGAATCTATTTTTTTGGTTGTTTTAATTATAAAGGAACTTATTAATCTATTTAAAGTTTGATACTTTCACTGTTTTTTATATTTACTCGTCACTTTTGATGAAATACTCGTCAAAAATAGGAGTTACTCGTCTATTTTCTATTTTACTCGTCAAATATCATACTTTACTCGTCAATAACCCCATTTTACTCGCCAATCACCCATTTACATCCACAAAACAACTAGAAACTTTTAACAGGCCTTTGCACCAGAAAAAGCATTCCATTTTTAGATAGGTATGATTTTTTTTATAATGTGAATATAATAAAAAAGAGAAGTGCTACTAACACTACTCCATGTAACCTCTACCGTCAGAGTGATGGTTGTCTATGCTATTTTAATTTCTAGTGTCACCCTTTTGCTTACGGACGGCGCAGGGTGGTTTTCTTGTGTTCCAGAACCGTTTTCCGAAAGATATAAGCGCTAACTTCCGCATGATCCCTGTCAGAACTTCTCGTAGTATTTCAAGAAAGTTTCCATGATTATCACCTCCCTCCCAAGACGGAAAGAAGCGTAACAACCAACTACCCCAGCGATATTCAGTAGCAATTACATTCTATCACTATAAACACATCTAAACGGCTATCAATCCTCGACAAACTGGCTCGATAATTTTAGTCCCCATTTATTTTTTCCTACTATGTTATACACCCCCACTTCATATAAAATAAGTGTAGAAATATTCCCACAAAGAGGTAAACCTTATGAAAATATATGTGACGTTGAAGAGTCTAGCTAAGCGAAAAGTATTTCTCGAAAAGGTAGAACTTCAGTTAACGAAGCGACCCGTGACGATCGTGGAGCTCATATCCGAGCTTGTATCCATGAACGTCCGTGCGTTTAACCAAAGGCAGGAAAATAGGCCATTCATGCAATTTTTAACGAAAGAGGAAATCACACAAAGTGGTTCAGCTGGCAAAGTGGGTTTTGCAACCGCCTACAACTACAACGATCAGAAAGCCAACGAAGAAGAGGCCATTAAGACAGCGATTCAAGCGTTTGAAGATGGATTATTCAAAGTATTTATCAATGATGTGGAACAAGGTGTAGAAAGCCCTTCTATTCAATTAAACGAAGGGGATCAACTTGTTTTGATCAAACTAACGATGTTAGCAGGACGAATGTGGTAGATGAGAATTGCCACAGGGACGGTTCTCCTGGCTTCATTTAATACTCTTCGAAAAAAACCACCAGAACCGTCCCCATGGTCAAAGGGAGATTTCCGACATGGTACAGGACAAAGATACATATTATCAGGGTCTATTAGAAAGAGCACAGAAGGTTTTATCAGGAAAAGAACTAGATCTTGCCCAACACATCATCAAGCAAGCCCGACTCGATTATTACGATAGAAAAGACAATCAAAATAAACTTTACCATTTAGTAGAGCAGCTGAGGCAGAATCAAACCTCATCCTCCTTCAAGCCGCTTCTCCAAGCGGTCAAGAAATGGATAGGGTCTGAAGGGAAAAATACCAACCACCCCTTTTCCCTTCAACCACTAATCCATGTCGTCAACAAATGGCTCGGAGACGAGATCGGGTCTCTTTTTCAATATATCGCGGAAACGACGACGGACTATCCCTATAGTGTCGGCTATTACCGCAGACCTTTCCGAACGTCCAATCTAAGATGGCATTTTCATGTGGTGATCAACAAGTTATTTAGCATTCTTGAATTAACGCACGAATCATTTAACATTACCAATTATTTATCCCATAAAGTAGAAGTAGATTACGCCAACAACCATGTCATTAGCGACTACATCGCGTTTGAACTAGACCGAGGCAACGAGGCCATTTTTCAAGCATTAAAGACCATCATTTACGGCGAAAACAACACCGCTCTTCTAGACAAATGGATGATTGAAGGCATCCTTCACAGCCATCAACCGAAAGCGTATGAAATGGTAGGCGAGTTATTACTGGCCGCCCGCCTTCAAGAAGGACTGCGCCAAAGTATTGTCGAGAGCATGGATGAAGGAACGTTGGAAGGAACCCTTTATCTATTAAAAATCATCATCGACCAGGACCTAATCCGTTACAGTTCTGTCATCAGAGCACTTGACGTTTGGACAGGTTTAAATTTAGAAGCGGCCAATAAACGGGTGGCTAGGCAATGTATCGAGTATGTGTACCAAGCCTTGACAGATGCACAAGCTCGAGAGCAGTGGCTTACTAGTAATAATGTCGACCAATTGTATATCAGTCTATGGGCAACGGCGGTTTATGAAGAAAATGATGTGGAGGACAAAATCTATCATTTGATGGAGCATGGGGCTCATTATCAAAAAATTGTCTCCATGTCCTTTTTATCACAAAGTCAAAATGAAGGCTTGAAATATGACATTGCTCATAAATACTTAGATGAAACCGATCGTGAGCTTCAATATTATATGATTGCAAACCTTGGCTATCACTTTTCTTATAGCATTAATTATGAAAGCAAGGCGCATGAGAAGACATTAGAGTTTGGAAAAATGGAATCGTTAAAGGACAAAAACGAACGTGCTAGACAGTTTTCCCGCTTAAAAGAAATTCTGTTAAGCCTTCCGAAAAAAGAACTAACGATTCAGTCAAACGTGTTCCACGACAATGAGGTCTTTCTTTCAACGGATATGATTGCAGAAAAACTATTATATCTCATTGCCTTTGATATGGATCCGGATTGGATTGCCCAAATGATCGAACTAAAGGATAAGGTAGGCCCGGATGTCCGCTCAAACCTTTTAGATTTCTATATCAAAGATGTAACGAATCCAACCCAGCGTGATTTCCTTTTTGATAGTCTTTCGGATAAAAGTATGACCAACCGTGAAACAGCAATGGGCAAGCTAAGCCGTCTCGATTTAACGGATGCCGAAGTGGAAAAAGTAGAAGCGATCCTCAAGCTGAAGACAGGAACCTTAAGGCAGAAAGCGATTCAACTATTACTTTTACTAAAAGAGGAACGCTTAGAAAAATCAGTTGACTGCTTAATCTCAAGCAAGCAGGAACTGCAACGCTTAGGGGCATTAGAGATGCTGACGGAGTTGAAAGAGAATCCTAAGAGACAAGTGGAATTCGCTTTGTTGAAAGGGAAAATCCATACACTTGCCAATCCAACGGAAAAAGAAAAAGTCTTTATCGATAAGTTTTCCAACACGGAAGAAAAAGGATTAAAAAATGGATTTGGTTTGTACGATCCAACAGTAGCAGCTGAGGTGCCATTGAAGGAACGCCCCATCGTTCAGCTTCGTGAAGTGTTTACCTTATCTACTGAGGATATCATTGCATTTTTACAAGGACTATCCGACCTTGTTCATGAGCACCGCCATTATGAATACGTGGTGGAATATTACGGTGGATACAAAGAAACCTTGTTACTTGGAGATGATTTACGAGTCAACTTCCATAAAGAAGAAGAACAGCCCAGCTTGGATCGTTTGCCTCTATCGGAGATATGGAAACAATACTTCCAGGAAAAAGGGATAACAACGGAGCAGCTGGCTCAAATTCGTTTCCTCCTCTCTAGAGACGATTTCCACCGATATTATTTTAATAAAATGAATCGATGGGAAAAAGAACATTATCCAGCTCTAACAAGCACGAGAAAAGATATTTTAAGCGACATCTACCCTATCGAACAAATTGAGCTGGTGCAAATCTTTACTGAAAAAACAGAATATGCACAGCAAGTTTTCCAAATCGTTGATGCTTATTTTGAGGACCTCGAGAAGCCAAAAGCCTTTGAGGTGTTGTATTCAGTCCTTTATACCATGGTAAAAGCCATACCGGGGGATGAGCAGAAAAATCAATCGAAATTTGTGTCGCTGCTTGTTCAGCCCTGGTTGGAGTGGACAGAGGATTTTGCTTATAATGAGGAATCTTTTTCCCACTATTTTTCTGCCATTTATTATTTGTATCGCTCGTCTAATTATAAGAACTTCTCCCCATCGATTGAAGATTTTGCGAGAGCGTATGAATGGGAGGTAATCGATGATGAGGAAGTCTATCGTGAATTGTTCGCTAGGAAAGAAAGCAGTCAGCATTACTGGAAGCTGACGAATGAACGATCTGACCTCTTGAAAAAGTATCCTTCGATGCTGCCGTTAAAAGAGCGCGCAATCGAAACAATTCTAGAAATCGAACTGAGTCGCGGCGAGCTTCCGACGGATGTTACAGCACTTGCCTTAAATATAAGCAAATATGAAGGAATCGAGTATTTTGTCAAAATTCTTTTAGGAACAGATAAGGAGTCGTTTGTTCGCGGCTATATTTATAGCTTTGATGGAAAAGCCTCTAAAAAAGAAACGTTCAGCCACTTGTTGAAAGCTTCTTACCCAAAAGTCGGGGAAAACGAAGCCATGCTGGCGGAACTTTTAAAAGGGAAAAATGTGTCGGATAAACGTTTACTAGAGGCAGCCATGTATGCGCCCCAATGGATTGAGATTGTTTCGAAGTACTTGCAATGGGACGGCTTACGCAGTGCAGCTTGGTACTTCCATGCGCATATAAATGAGAGCTTTTCTGCTGAAAAAGAAACGATTGTGGCCCACTATTCACCGATCAAACCTGAGGAATTTAACGACGGAGCATTTGATATTGCTTGGTTTAAGGAAGCCTATCAGGAATTAGGCGAAAAAAGGTTCAAGGTGTTATATGACGCGGCGAAGTATATTTCAGCCGGAGCCAATCATCGACGGTCCCAATTATTCGCCGATGCGACCTTAGGGAAATTGTCTCTGTCCGATATGAAAAAATCAGCCAGTGAAAAGCGCAACAAAGATCATTTACTGGTGGTTAGTCTCATACCGATTGACTCAGAGAATGAGAGAGATGTATTAGACCGTTATGAGTTTTTACAAGCATTTCTACAAGAAAGTAAGAAGTTTGGTTCAGCTCGGCGTGCGAGCGAATCAAAAGCGGTTGGGATTGCCCTTGAGAACCTGGCCCGGAATGCCGGCTACAAGGATGTGACCCGCTTAATTTGGGAAATGGAAGCCAAGAAACTGGAGGAAATCCAGCATCTCATGGAACCAAAGGACGTCGATGACCTGACGTTACAGCTGGTGATTGATGCTAGCGGAAAAGCGGATATTCAAGTTTCTAAAAATGGCAAGGCGCTAAAATCAATTCCTTCTAAATATAACAAACATGAGTATATTTTAGAGTTGAAGTCCGTTAAGACGGATCTCACCAACCAATATAAGCGTGCGAAAGAAGAACTGGAACGCTCAATGGTCATGGAGAATAGCTTTACTCTAGCAGAGTTAACGAAGATGATGAACCATCCAGTGATTTCACCTTTATTAGAGAGCTTAGTGTTTAAAGTAGAGGAACAGTTGGGCTATTTTGTGGAGGGTAGTTTGGTTAATGTAACTGGGATGGATTTCCTGATTGAGTCCGATGACGAACTGTTCATTGCCCATCCGGTCCATTTGTACGAAAGCGGTCAATGGAGCGATTTCCAACGAGATTTATTTACGCGCCGGATCAAGCAGCCATTCAAACAGGTGTTTAGAGAATTGTATGTTCCGAATCAAGACGAATTGGCTGCAGGCACGGCATCGATGAGGTATGCGGGACATCAGGTACAGCCCGGGAAGACCGTAGCTCTATTAAAAGGGCGAAATTGGACTGTCAGTTATGAAGAAGGGCTGCAGAAGGTTTTTTATAAAGAGAATTTGATCGCCAAAGTTTATGCGATGGCCGATTGGTTCTCCCCTTCGGATATCGAAAGTCCGACATTAGAAACCGTTGAGTTCTTCGACCGACATACGTATAAGAGCGTGGAGCTAAAGGATGTACCAAAGCTGCTGTTCTCTGAAACGATGCGCGATGTCGATTTAGTGGTGAGTGTCGCGCATGTGGGCGGAGTGGATCCAGAAGCAAGCTTAACGACGATTGAAATGAGAAGAGCGATTGTCTCTGAATCGATCCGCTTGTTAAAGCTCGATAATGTTCGAGTGGAGGGGAACTTTGCCCTCATCGAAGGCAGTCTTGGCGAATATTCCGTACATTTAGGAAGTGCCAATGCGTATAAACAAGCGAGCGGGGCCTTGTTTATTGTACCGGTTCATTCTCAGCATCGAGGTCGAGTCTTCCTACCATTCATGGACGAAGACCCAAAAACAGCCGAAATAGTTTCAAAAATTCTTATGCTTGCGGAGGATAAAAAGATTAAGGATCCATATATTTTAGGACAGATTAAGTAACAGGGACAGTCCCCCATCGCTTTAAAGCGATGGGGGACTATTTGCTTAACTCAAAAAAAGTTCCTTGAAGTGGAACAGGCAACAGTTCTGTTACCGTGGTCGTTCTCCTAGTAAGCTAGCAAGATTCTTCAAAAATTAGGCGGTGACAGGTACAGTAAATCAAAAAGCCAGTCATTTTGCCTGGCTCAAGTATCTTCCATTCTACTAATGTGTTGATCACCTCTGGAGGTACCTTTAAAATTACCCTTTTTCTATGATTTCCTTTCTTACTCGTCACTTTCGATGATTTACTCGTCAAATATTATCATTTACTCGTCTATTTCCTATTTTACTCGTCAAACTTCACACTTTTCTCATCAATAACCCCATTTTACTCGCCAACTACTAAAAAACAGAACGGGGGACAGTCCCCCGCTGCGTTAAAGCGCCGGGGGACTGTCCCCACTTGTCCATAAAGGTCGAAGAAACCTTAGCCAATAATGTTGTTTTTTTTTAATAATCGAAGAGCAGTTTGGATATCGGATACATTCAGGATGATGGAAGTAACTCCCGTATACGTAGCGAACACTACGACATGATGGTACAAAGTATGAAGAATAGTGCTTAAGATTCCCGGTGTTCCAGGGTTCCCAATCAACTGGATGACCTTCTCCTGGTCGTACTGTATGCCTAATGAGCGAAGAGCATCCTGTGCAACCAGGTTAGCTTGGGAACTATTTGAACTGTCAGGTCCGACAACTAATCGGACAAAGTTCACGTTCCTCATGTTAATCTTTGTTATCGTAAACGCGGCTATTGTTACGCCTCCACCGGCGATATTTTTTAAAATGGTGTTGAGGACTTCATCGTTTGCATAAAAAGAAAATTCCTGTCTTAACGTCACAGTTAACTTTTTAGTCATGCTGTCCACTGACTTCACTTCCTTTTCTACTAGACTACAATAGTTTATTCGTACAACCGTCACCTTGTCCTTCCTTTTCTACTTTGCTTTACTCCATCAATGGAAAAAGACGGACGATCCATATTACTCGTCAGGTTGCACCATTTACTTGTCTAAAAATGGGTTTTACTCGTCAAAATAAGATTTTACTCGTCTACTATTCAAATTTACTCGTCAATTCCCCCATTTTACTCGCTAACCACTAAACTCCACCAACTCACTCCTCTATAAAAAACACCACCATTATCAAGGACCGTGGCGGGGCAACCCCAGATTAATGAAAATGAAAAGTATATTTGATACTTTTCTGAATGAAATCCGTCTTATTACTAAAGGGGCGATGAATTTTGAAAAAGTTTACCTATTTGATTGTTTTTATTGGAATCATTTCATTGTTTACAGCGGGTTGTATCGACAGAATGAAGAATGAAGAGAAATATATAGAAGTGAAAAAGCGTGTTGGTGATGAAAATAATTATGAAGCCTTCAAAAAAATTACTACCAAAAACCAAGTTCAAAAGGTGAAAGATATTTTAGAAGATAGTGATTGGGAAAATGCAAAAGTATCTATGGTACGCCCTCCTGATTACAGATTTGTATTTCAATTTAAGAATCCTGAAATAGAGGCAAAAGCGGTGTTATACGAACTTTGGATCAGTCCTCAAAAGGACCAAGTTGAACTGGTAATAGACGCTGAAGGTAAATATGTTCAATTGGACAATAAGAAATCAGCAGAACTAATCGAAATACTCACTGACAAGTAATTATATATTTCTACCAATTGCCACATGGATGATTCTCCTAGTTGCCCAAGACCACAAGACTGTCCTATCATCAAAAAGCCACCAGAACCGTCTCCATGGCTCTTCAATGAATAAAAGTTGGCATAAAGGGTACTTTACATTCATGAGGTGATGGAAATGTCTAACATGTTGAAACAAGAAGAACTGGAAACATTAAGAGAGTTAATCAAAGACGTAGACACGGCCATGCTGACTACGGTTACTGAAGAAGGGCTTGTTTCACGTCCTATGAAAACACAAGAGGTAGAGTTTGATGGTGACTTATGGTTCTTCACTAAAAAAGAGACAGATAAATATGAAGAAATTTTACATGATCATGATGTCAATGTGGCATATGCAGGTAAATCCTATGTTTCCGTCCGTGGAAGAGCGGAAATCGTTGAAGATTTAGGTAAAAAAAAGGTATTGTGGAGCAAAGCATATGAGAAAATTATGCAAACGTCTTATGATGACCCTAACGTGGTTTTGATAAAGGTAAATGCGGAAGCAGCCGAATATTGGGATACCGGTAATTTTACGAAGAAAATCGCCTTTCTCTACAAACGCATGACAGGGCAAACTTCTAAATCAACAGATGTTAATGAAACGGTTGAATTGAATAAATAACAGCCGAAAAAGGTGGACAGTACATTTTGCTATGTGAAAAAGAAAGGATAATACCTTCAATTAGGTATTGTCCTTTTTCTTGCTGAACCAAGGGGACGGTTCTCATGGTTTCTACCAAAATCAAAATATTTTTATAACTACATTTTTTCATCTTTTATATATAATACAATATAAGAAACACAGACCTTATCAAAAAGCAGAAAGGAGATCATAAATGGAGAACATGTATCTGTTTGTCCTTATGTGTATTTTTTTTATCATTTTACCCGGGCCCGATACCGCAATTGCTACAAAGAACACTGTCACCGTTGGGAAAGCCGGGGGTGTTAAAACGGTTTTAGGTACTTGCTGTGCGCTTCTTATCCATACCACGGCTGCTGTTTTAGGACTTTCCGCCATCATTATGAAATCAGCACTAGTATTTTCTGTTTTCAAATATGTGGGTGCAGTTTACTTAATGTATCTGGGAATCAAAACATTATGGTCTTTAAGGAAAAAGGAAGACGTAGCAGGCGTTGAGATGAACACAAAAAGCCAGTTCGGAAACACCTCTTGTTTTAAGCAAGGGTTTCTTACCAATCTCCTAAATCCTAAAGTAGCAGTTCTTTTCTTAACCTTCTTGCCTCAATTCGTTGACCCTGGAAGCAATACTTTTTTACCGTTTCTTTTCATGGGGATCACTTATACTGTAATGACTGCGATGTGGTCTTTAACTTACGTCTATTTAATTAATCGGATCAGCACGTTCCTGAAAAAACCGAAAACACAAAATATTATTGAAGGACTAACAGGAACCATACTGATAGGTTTCGGGATAAGACTATTTCTTGAAAAGGCACATGATTAATTGAGTTGCCACAGGGACGGTTCTCCTGGCTCACTGAAAAGAACCGGCAGAACCGTCCCCTTGGTCCCCCGGGACTTAAGCTTTCGAGAGCAACCTCCTAGAAACACCTAAGATTCTTGCGAGTTGGCGTTGGGATATTCCTTTTATTTCTTTTGCTTTTCGCAATATCTCATTTCTTGAGTCCCTTGGTAAACTCTTGACTTGGGCGATCTCCACTCCGTTCAGTAGTTGTTGTTTAATCAACTTCCTTGCTTCCTCATCCGTATATCCTCTCTCGTATCCCGTATCGTCTAGACACTGATCCTGATTGACTTTTTCATTAAACTCTATAAATCTCTCTCTCGCTAAAATGGGATCCTCCGCAAACAACGCCAAAATAGATTGAAGGTCTGTTAGCTTCCCTGGCTTCTGTTTCATACAGTAATACTCCCGGCAGCTGCTCCACTGCCATTGATCATTGCGATTAACCATTCTTGCTTTAAGTGGATTTTGGTGTATGTATCTTATAACTGTAAATAAATAATGATAATCTTCTACATTTTCGCTCCTAAACCGGTCCTGAAATAGATGACCAGTTGTTCGGTACTTTCGGTTATAATAGAGAACAAAACTAACCTCTATTCGCTTCATCGTAATTGAAATATCTTCATCGCCTTCTTTTATCAACAGGTGTACATGATTATTCATTAAACACCAACTGTACACCCTTATATTGGATATCAGTTTATATTTATAGAAGATTTCAAGAAAGGTCCTACAGTCTTCGTCGTCATGAAAAATTTCTTGTCTGTTGGCCCCCCTCAACATAATATGATAGATTCCGCTCCTGCTTTTCACTCTAGCTCTACGAGGCATCCTACTCACCACCAGAAAGCAAAATCCTACTGCACATACCTACCAAAAAGCGTGTTTCTCCTCCATTACTTACTGATAATTCCATTCCCTCTTCTCCCCTTCACTGATTTCATAAGGCACAATTCTATCATTGACATAATTTTTCCTATAACTTGTACTGTCATGTCTTTCCTCCTAAAAATGGGTTAATGAATGGCAGACTTATATTTAAGATGTAGATAATGAAAACTAAAGGATAATATAGGTAGGTATCTGTAAGAAGTCTATTTTCTGTTGAAGGGAAATGTGGTGTTCATAGAGTAATAGTATGAATGGATTAGTAAAGATAGAAATTGATGATGGTAGCGATAAACGATAGGTACAAAAGAGGTTAATATTTGAGGGAAATCTTTATAGGCAAGGACAGCATGACGATTGCTATCACCCATATCATACACTAGCTTTCAAAAAATTTCCACAGGCAGGGGGGCACAGGGACCAGGGGCAGGGACCAGGGGGACGGTTCTCCTGGCACTAACCAAAGCCAGTAAAATCGTCCTTTTCGTCCTCTCTTTCGTCATTTTTACACCATTTCCCCTATAGGCTATACTAAATAAACGTTTAATTAAAAAGGCCATAAACCTCACTATGACGCGCTTTTAATCCAGAATAGAATAAAAAGAATGTCGACACCCTACCCGCATTTTTTCGCTTCTACTCCACAAAAACTAGTCTCTTTTCTTTAACCGACATTCTTCTCTCTTCTTCCCTCCTATTCGAAACTAAACAAACGTTTGGTTAGTAGTAGGTAGATCCCCTGACAGCATTGAATTCTTGCTGCAAAACCAGCCAAAAGATTGTCGAGAAACGGCGCCTATCCTTATGAAAAAAACCACCAGAACCGTCCCCCTGGCCCCCCTGGTCAAAAAGGATATTTTCTGTTTATAACGAATAAGAATTACAAACAAACATATCAAGTAGGTAGGATATTGCATAATAACAGGGACAAGGAGGTAGGGATATGAGGATACATAGAATAGATCATGTAGGTGTAATTGTAAATGATCTCTCTGCTGCTAAAGAGTTTTTTCTCGATTTAGGGCTTGAAGTGCTAGGGGAAGCAGAAGTAGAAGGTGAGTGGGTAGAACGAAGCATAGGACTTAATGACTTTAGAAAGACAATTGTAATGTTAGGGATGCCGGACGGTGAGGCAACTTTGGAGCTGGTCAAATTCCATGCGCCTTTAGATGAAAAAAATATTCAGCAATCTTCTTCAAATACTTTGAGCACATGTCATATTGCATTTGCTGTTGAAGATATTGAAGTCATTGTCGCCAAATTGAAAAAAAGAGGCGCAGAACTTTTTGGTGAGATACAAAACTACGAAAATGCTTATAAATTATGTAACCTTCGTGGACCAGAAGGAATTATTTTAGAATTGGCAGAGAAGATCAAATAATTATTGAAGCAACCACAGGGACGGTTCTCCTGGCTTTAAGCAAAGCCAGAAGAACCGTCTCTTTCGTCATTTTTATATCATTTCCCCTATAGGCTATACTAAATAAACGTTTAGTTAAAAAGGCCATAAGCCTTACTATGACGCGCTTTTGATCCAGAATAGAATAAAAAGAATGTCGCAACCTTACTCACAAATTTCTCCTCGATTCCACAAAACACTAGTCTCTTCTCTTAAAGCGACATTCTTCTCTCTTCTTCCATCTCATTCGAAACTAAACAAACGTTTGGTTAATTGTAGGTATACCCCATGACAGCATTGAATTCTTGCTGCATAACCATCCAAAAAATTGTCGAGAAACGGCGCGCCTATCCTAATGAAAAAAACCACTAGAACCGTCCCCTTGACCCTCAACCGATTACCCAATTTGAAGTTAACGTGGCACGGGGTTCTTGATGGAAATCCTCGTCTTCCACTTCGATTAGATCCGCATGACGGAAGAACATGGTGGGCTCATGCATTCGATCACTTGCTCTTCTGCCTACAAACGATAATTCGAGTTTTTCTGCATCTTTATCAACATGACCTTTCGCATATAAACGAATAATAGAGTCTGGAAGAACACTATTAAAAAGACGTAATCTTAAACAGCTATCTTTAGGGATAGTAAATATATCGGAGGATTCAGTCCGTTCAGTCGTTGAGTCTGGGGGACAAATGTCTGCAAAAACTTGCACCCTGAAATTTTTAGAAGTTGGATTTTTAATGGTAATAGCAACCTCATCTGGAGGGCCGCCAACAGGATCACCTGTTATTTTCCTAGGAACCAACATCGGTCCGGTTGTAAGAATTTTTGACAAGCTCTAACACCTCTTTCCTTTTTGTATTACTATATTTGATGTAACAAAGGTGCTGCTTGTAAGGGACAAACCCCTTTTTTAAAAATTTTTTATCATTATATCAACAGGATGATTAAAACCTTGTAAAAATATTAATCAAAAGGAGAAATAACGGGGAGAAAACCAGTACTTAGCCTACAGGGGCCAAGTGATACGAACATAAATGTGCCTAAATGTTCTCACATTTAAACTTTTAAAAGTTGGAAGAAACCTTCATCTACCGACAATCTGCTGGTTCTATTGCATTTTTCAGTTCGATGTGTGTTGAAGTGCCAGGAGAACCGTCCCTGTGGCGTTCCTGCAAACTTTTGCAAAAAAGGGACAGTCCCCCGCCGCTGTAAAGCAGCGGGGGACTGTCCCCAACCCACAAAGCCTACCACTCTATTGAAACTAGCTTCTCAATGTTTTGGATCTTTGTTTCACCAGTTGCCTTGTCGATCAACGATGTGTATAAGTGAGGAATGACCATTTCTGCCCCATTTTCCAAACATGTTTTAACTATTAATTCGACATTATCTAATGTAATTCCACCAGTTGGTTCGAAGTATTTAATGCCTGCTCCTACCGCGGCTTTTACCATGGCAGCTACTTCGTCTAAACGCTTTTCCCCATCAATCGGGTAAAATTTTACGGAATCAACACCCATTTCCGCTAACGTAACGGCTGCTAATTCAGCTGAAACCGTTTCTTCAAATCGAGAGCTATCTGGGCCTGTTGCAATAATAACTTGTCCTGGAGTTCCAGATGGCTTAATTAATGCATTAATAATCGTATTTTGTGCTCCTACTTCTTCCATTCGGCCTAAAGTATAACCTGATGCAGGGAATACTTGATTAATATGGTTAGGTATAGTTTTTGCAGAAACATCTGCAACCTTTTTCCAAACAGCAGGGTCACCTGCCCCCAATCCTACAGAAACCGGAATGTTATTTTCCTGATAAAGTTTTACTTCATCAATCGCACTCTGGGTATCTGGAAAAGATTTCACCATGATTCCGATCAGGACGCGGTCACTTGCCACCTTGACGATTTCTTTTGCATTTTCAACATCTTTTGCTAAACAGTTAAAAATCACTTTTTGGCTATTAGACATTATTTTTTTGCCTCCTTGATGATCGAAATAATTTGTTCTGCAATAATATCCTCTTGTCCATCTAAAAGAGGGCGTGGATCAACTGACAATATTCCAACGTTTACATAGTGATGACGTAAATAGATTGCAGGATTACCAGTTTCAAGCTTGTGTAACAATTGTTCAGCAGAAATACCTGCTTCTTTTTTCACTTCAATTTGTGCACGGTAGATCGGACGACCAGCTTCGTCTTGCTTAATCGTACATGAAAGACATTCCACCTGATTGAGAGTTTCACAGAGTTTAGTCATGCTGCTAATTTGCTCATCGACACCGTCATCTTTGAATGGATATTGATTCAAGGCAACGATTAATCCTGAGATGGATTCTTTACCGACCTTCATCGCCCGGCCAATTCCTTTATATTGCTTACGGCATGCTTCCATGTATTCTTTATTCCCGCAGATAAACCCTGAAGTTGGACCTTCTAATGCTTTACCTCCACTATAGATGACAATATCTGCACCCATCGCAATATACTTTTTAAAGTCATTTTCAGCTGCTCCATCAATAATCAACGGGATCTGATGTTTTTTAGCAATCTGAAGCATCGTTTCAATCGATTGCATTCCTTTTTGCACAGCATGGTGTGATTTGATATAAATGAGTGCAGCCGTTTTATCGGTAATGGCGCCTTCAATATGGTCGCTTTCGACCTTGTTGGCACTGCCCACTTCAACAATAGCACCGCCGCCTAGACGGATCATTTGATCAATTCTTCCACCAAAATGAACATTATGACCTTTTTGAATAATAATTTCATTCTTCAATCCTTCAGAATTCGGCATTCTTTCGATTAAGCTTAAGTTCTTGCCAGTGATGACCGATGCAGTAGAGATAGCTATTCCAGCTGCCGCGCCAACGGTTGGGCAACCATCTTCTGCTCCCGTATGATGCGCAATCACTGTTCCTGCATACTCCATTAATTCATCAATATCGACATATCCTTGTGCAGCATTCTTTAATGCATCTGCGATTTCATCTGTGACTGCAGATGCCCCAAGTGCTGTCATTTTTCCACTGGCATTGATAATTTTTTTCAATCCAAATGTTTCAAATATAGAAGTTTCCATTATTTATCACTCCAAAGTTATTGGGAAGATAGCCCCAAGAATCATGGCACCTAAAATAGCGCCACCAGCTACAGGTTTTTTCCATGCATAGAAGATTGCTGCGCCAATAATTGATCCAATACCGATTGGAATCGATGCGCCACATGCTGATAAGACAATAAGTGGTCCTAAGAAACGGCCGGATTGGTTACCCGCACCCATCATGACATCAGAACCAAACGTAGAGTTTGCTTTTCCAACGGTAAACTTTTTCAAACCGATAACAATATAACCAACAAGTAACCCAAGAATGGCACCTGTGATAAGCGCAAGCGGAAAACTCGTTAGCGGTGCTACAAAGCCAGAACCAAGCATTAACGCCGGGACGCCAATACCAATACCTGTTTGTAAAGAACCACCGATATCTAATATCCCTACAAGCGAGCCTTCCAACACGCGGGCGAATAAAAAGCTTGCCCCGAAGGCTGCAGCTGCACCATAACCTCCGCCTTCCATCCCTGCTTGTAGCATAGCAACAATGGCTACGTCATTAAATGCACCAATATGATGAACATAATACATATGTGTTCCAGCGAAAATTCCCGATGATAAAAAGGCAACAAAAATTGGGAAGGACCAATCAGCAAACCAAAAGTTTTTCGTATTGATAGTTTCCATCTATTTTTTTCCTCCTCCACTAATTAGAGAATGTAAGTCTGTTAACCATGCAGGAACATCTAAATGAACAGCTTGGATTAAGTTCATATCGAATCCGCGGAAGAATCCACTTAAAACAAAGAGGACAATAACTGAACCTAATAACGTCTTTGTCACACGATTCCAACCGCTATCGTCTACACCTTTACCAATTAAAATCCCGAGAACAACACCTGGGACAGCGTTCCCCATAATCAAATGAGCAAGTCCACCAAAGATCGTCCCCCATGTTCCTGAACGTTTCCCTGCATCCAATGCTGCTAGCCAGAAAATAACAGGCATAACTGGATTAATTAACAGGTTCGCTGCAGGTACTAATACCTTAACGGCAATCGCTTGCATTGATTCTGGAATCGCTGCCGCCGTTGAATTTAAAAATCCAACAACGATCGCTCCCACAATTGTACCTACAATCGCCATTTTCTTAGGATTGTGAAGGGTATCCTCTACTCGTTTTCCTTTACGAATAAGAATAGCTGCTGCCCAGTTTGGGATAATCCTGTGATCCACATCTTGGGTAAATGCCCCTGCCCCTACGGATGAAGCCCATGCATTGAAGAAAAACCCTAGACCAAAGGAAAAGTGGGATACAGAGTCACCAGCGCAAGCATTTAATTCTCCTAGTGTTCGAAACGCCCCCATCCCTTGAACCTTTGGAGCGTGAAACATACGTGCGGCACCTGCACCGACACCAAAACCAACTAATCCGCCGATGATGATTGATTTCACTAATACGATTAGAAATTCCATAAATTCATCTCCTCTCTTACCTTTTCTTTTCAATAAATTGTATTTTGTCTGTATCTAGAATGAACAGGTCAACTTCAATATCCATCACTAACTTAAATTGGCTTCTTTTTCTTGGAAAAAGTAACATCATGAAGCGCTCGGTATACGTTTCTTCAATTGCTTCAACGACCTCAATTTGCACCGGCTCAATCCGGATAATCATCCCTTTAAGCTCAGCATTTACTTTTTTTTGAATTAATCCAAGTGCATTGGCGATGGCGTGTTCTTTTGTATTGCCTTTACCTTCGATACGGACTTTATGCTTTAATTTTTTATGCATCGAGTTATCCATTGACTTTAATGTATTCTTCAGTAATTCTTTTTCCTAACTCTTCGACATCCATAAAGCCAAAGCCCAACACCTTGACGCCATCACGGATTGCTGTGATTCCTTCATCAATTGAACGCATACCGTATCTTGCTTTATAACCATACTTTGATTGAGCTGTAATCGCCCCAGCACCACCACTGCCGCAAAATGAGATACCAATCGTTGCGTTATTTGCATTCATCTCGTCACCTAAACGCATATCTGCTCCAAAGCCACTTACGACAATTGCTTTTCCACCTGCAGCTTCGACGCCCTTTGCCACATTCTGTCCCTTTCCTAAACGATCACCGATTACTACTACAACTTGATTACTCATATTGACATCTCCCTTTGTTATGAATTTTGTTTGGCTACTTCAAAATGAATCGATAGTAAATAAATTTCATCTTCTTCTAAATTGGTAAGGAACTCTTTTATCTTTTTCGCAATCGTAAAAGATTGGGTTGAGATTTCGGAAAACAATGTCCGATCAATCGGTGCAAGCTGTTCCCCTGTTAAAGAGCGGTGTACCATCGCTGACAAATGGGATAACAACGACAATTTCTGTACATCTGTCATGGTTATTTGTTCCGCTTCGCACAGTATCTGGGAAAGCTCAAACACTTGTTCACACCGTTTACTATCTCCACTTTTCGCAAGTATGTTCTGCATTTCTTCGGTTATCTTTTCAGTATTCATTTGATTCAAAAACAACCTTTCCATCTCGAATTGTTAGCTGCGGAACTATCATTCTATCAACAACCATTCCCTCACCCTGCGAATCTATCAGTGTTTGACGTTGTTCCACAACTTTAAAGACCGTCACATCCGCTCTTGTACCAGGTTCGAGGCTTCCTTGCTCCGCTAGTCCTAATGCCTGTTTCGGCCTGCTCGTAACGGACGCAACGAGTTCTTCTAAGCTATAACCGATTGCAAGCAGTTTTGACATCGTGGTCATTAAACTACCAACTGGTTTGTCATAGTTGCCAATATAAATATCCGTACTTGTTGAGAAAGGATAGTGATAGTTTTCCTTAAACGCTTTCATGGTTTGATAAGAGAAACTCGATGTTCCATGACCGACATCAAACAAAACGCCTCGTTCAATCGCCTCCTGTGCTTCTTGAATGAGTGTCCCTTTCTCATTTAAGATGCCGCCCTTTTTCCCATGAAACGCATGGGTAACGATATCCCCTTTTTTCAATAGAGGCAGGACTTCGGTAATCTCAGGCGGGGCATTTCCAATATGGACCATGATTGGCAGATTCGATTCATCAGCTAGTTTCCGCGCATGTTCTAATGGCTTGATTCCATTATCTTTGACAACAGAAGCACTCATTCGCGCTTTTAGACCAACAATATTCTTCTCTTTTGCAAGAATCTCTGTTAACTCTTGGACTGACATTAAATCATTCATGTCCGCCAATTCAGATAATCCTTTGCAGAGCCCCTTCCTGGAAATATTGAGAAAAGATAGTACTTCTGTTTGGCTTGGCTGACTAATCATCTGTTTAAAATCTTGGAAATCCTCCAATCCCGAACTTCCAGCATCCACAATCGTCGTTACGCCTTGCTCAATTCCAACCCGGTCCGCGTTGATTCCGAGGGTTGTTTTAGTTTCAAACACATGGACATGCATATCAATAAATCCTGGTGCTACATAACTGCCTTCGACATCTATTTCAACAGGGTTTGTAAGTTCTGCTTCCACAAAGCTGACTATGTTCCCACCAACGATATAGACATCTTTTTTGACAAAGGTTTCCGTTTCTATGTCAAACACCCAGCCATTTTGTAAAATGGTTGTCTCACTCATCTCTTCATCACATCCAATCATTGAAAGTATGGTAATAGTGCGTTACGCTCTGTTTCATTTATAAAAATGTTATGACGCTGTAAAATTTCATTGATTTGGGTTAATATCGCTTCATCATGATGGTCTTTTGATTGATGGATAAATTGGTCGTATTGCTGATGAAAATAATAACGGTGAACCATTAAAAACAAATGGACTTGTAAACCCTTTTTTCGCTCCTCCGAAATTTTATCGGTTAATAATTCAAAAATTTCATAGGAGATTTCAAAGCCCTTGACAATAATTTCTTGGCTGATCATTTCATAGTCCTTGTTTGCTGAAGGCTCAATTTTTTCAATTGTAAAACACCCATCACTCACTTTATTCTTTAGTAGCTCATTGACCTTTTTCCGAATGATTTGGATACTTTCTTCAGTTGGAACCGGTTCGACCATGACCACTGGGATTTTTGATTTTTTAATCGGGAAGACACTAATAATCAAATCAATATCCTCGTTTTTACTGATTTCATCGACTTCTATCACTGAGCAATAGCTGGTGATGTTAATTTCGCCAATTTCCCGCTCCACCCGATTTTTAATCAACCGGGCAACCCCTCTTCCTGTTGAACATACATATAGAGCTCTGATTTTTGGTTTCTTATCAAACCCATTTTCATAAGAAACGAGGAAGTGTAGGGCGATAAAAGAAAGAAAAGAGTCATTAATGGCAGATGAATGTTTGCCAAACAGCTTTTCACATGCCTCTTTTATACTGACAAATAAGGATGTGTTATTTCGTTTTATTTCGTTTGTAAACGGATTAACTTCGGTTACGTACGTTTTATTTTTCTCAAATCGTAATGATAAATGGGTCAACAAATTATTTAGTAAGCGGGAGTCCTTATCATAAGGAACTTGCTCTTTTTGACTAACATAACGAATCATTTCCTCTGTCACCTTTAAGAGATTCAGTTCCTTGTCTTCTAATAAGAAATTGCGATGGACGTAGAGAAATTCATCCTCAAGCATCGGATAATCTAATTCCTGACAGAGTTGATTCATCACCTCAAAGATAAATTTCGAAGAGGTAGAGGAATGATGTTGACCCTTTTTTACTAAGCGATAGCTCCCAATTGTATATTCAGATTCAATTCTGACTAAGAATATAATCAGCCGCATAAGGATCGATAATACTTCCGCATTCGTAACATCTTTGAGTTCATCATCCGTTAGTACTTGGCGGATATGCCCAATCACATGATCAAATTCCTGATGAATCTCCTGAATGTACACACTTGTTGGATCATTGGACTCTTCCGATTTTATTTGTGAGATAATTCCATGGACATCAAAATGACTTAAGCTCTCTTGGATGACATGTTCGAAAAGCAACCGGATATGTATCTCATCGCCGACAAGCTTATATCCAATCCGCGGTTTTCGTTCTAGCGTAACCATCCACGGCTGGATGAAATCCTCTAAATAATTCAAATCACTGATCACCGTATTCCTGCTCACAAGTAAATGATCCGCAATCTGCGTCGTCGTTAAATACTCTTTGTGTGAAAAAAATAAATATAATATCTTCTCAATCCGGATGTTTTGATCAGGATATAAGGATGTACTTTTCATTTCCATTAATGCTTTATAGAGTTTCAGCCGCTCGTTCTCATCACTTTCAACCCAATAGCCTTTGTTTGACTGGGCGTGAAAAGGAACCCCTTGCTGTTGAAACCATTTTCGCACCTGGTCTAAATCGGATTTAATCGTCCTCGTACTTACATGAAACTCTGCAGATAAATCTTTTGTCCGAAGCGCTTTTTCAGCTTCCAGTAATTTCGTTACAATCTGAATTTCTCTCGCTGTTAACAAATTCTTCACCGCTTTATTCGTATTTATAAATACTGAGGACCCTTGATAAAAGTATAGTCCTCGTATGAAACCGTTTACAGTCCAAATTCATTCACCAATATTGGTGAAATATACTGACAATTCAAATGGTATGGAAAATTTTAAAATTTTAGCAAAAGAAAAAGGATTCGGTTAGACCGGATCCTTTTCTGATAAACTCTGGTAAACTTGCTTGTTGATTTCCGCTCCAATCAACAGAGTGCTAGATATCAACAGTGAGCTTTAACTTAGCATTCTGATAAATTCTTAATAATTGGCAGAATATCTTGGATACGATTGACCAATACATCCGCATCCTTGATTTCATTTTCATCCCCAAAGCCATATTCGCACCCAATCGTTGTGAGCTGGTTCAGGCTTCCTGCCTCTATATCGGAATGACGGTCACCCACCATGACACCCTTGTTTTTACTAGGGGAGGTTTGTAGTAGTTTGGCCACGAGTTCGGTTTTTGTTTTGGTCTCTTGGCCTCCGGCACTATAGAGTTCGACGAAATATGGCTGCAACGAAAATACCTCGATGACCTTATGAACATATTCTTTACTACCATTGCTAGCTATATACAGCGGGTACCCATCAGCGTGTAAAGATTTCAATGTTTCTTCCACATGATGAAATAGTTTCCCTGCCTTCGAGATGTATTCAAACTCTACATCAATTAAGATTTCTTTTGATTCTTCGATGATTTCCTCGCTGGCATTGGGTAATAGGATAGCAAAAATATCATCGGTCACCATCCCAAGAAATTGCTCATAGCTAGGAAAAAATTTAAATTCGAGTTGATTCGGATGGCGTTTCTCTAATAATTCTAACGTACGGGGAAAAGTTAGATTCGTTAGTTCTTTGCAATCAAATAAGGTACCATCTAAATCAAAAATGACTGGAAACTTATCAATATTCATTGGTATCACCTTTATCTATTTTAGTAACAAATTCACCTTTTTAGTTTTTATAAAGGGGTAAATTGTCCAAATCCAATTAAATTAATTTGTATTATGGACTAGGATACATTAAATTCGATTTTGATAATAGTTATCTTCTAATAATTTTACTATACATTCGTAATCTGCATCATAATGCATAAGCTATTAAAATTTAATAATAAAGTTTAGCCATTGACCACCATAACCGTCACATGATCGCATTTTACTTATACGCTTGTGTTTCACTGGAAAGATCTAAATCCCACCGTTCTTCCACTAATGTCGACCCAGTCCATTCATCGTTTGGTTTTTCTTCTGTTAATCTAAAATGATACTTTTGATAAAGGGAACGAGCTGTTTCTAAAATACTTACCGTCCATAGAAATACATGTTGATAGCCTTGTTCTTTACAGAAGTCGATAGCAGTCTCCATAAGCTTTTTACCTATACCCAACCCTTGGTACTTTTCATCTAAAACAAACCATCTTAGCTGGGCAGCTGTATGATTGGACTTAGTAATGGCAATCGAACCAACCATTTGACCATCTACTTCTGCAATCCAAAGTTCTCCTCCATCAGTATTGATCATAAATTCTGTTAAGCCCTTCATAACATAGTATTCAAACATTTCCCCAAATTGATAGGTGTTCTCGTACAACCTTCCATGTAGATGGGCCACGAAACCAACGTCTCCAGATTGGAACGTTCGAATGGACACGTTTAACTGAGGGAAAGGTTCTTTTGAGAAAATGGATTCTATCGTTTCCATTGAACGGATCAACTTGTTCAATTCACTGTTGGACATGGCTTCAATCATTTTGCCTACTTCACGATTTGAATTGTCAACCAAGCCATTTTGAATTTCCTTCCCATAGTCAGTAAGATAGAGTACGTATTGGCGTTTATCGTCTGACGATTGCTCTTTTAAAATGATTTTTTCTTCCTCAAATTTTTGTAGGATTCTGCTCATATACCCACGATCAATTCCGAGATTTTCTCTAACTTCGGTTGCTGTACAACCATTTCTACTATGAATTTCAGTGATCACACGTGCTTCTGTTAAAGGAAACGGTCGATTATAGATTTCTTGATCGATTTTACCTAGAACGTTTGCGTAATAACGATTAAATTTCCGAATTTTTTCTACATATTGATTGGTCTCCATCTTTTCCCCTCCGAAGTAGTCCGAAAATTAAAAATTAACTTCAGTATAGAACGTTTAGTTGACTCAGTCAACTAAACGTTCTAGCTACCCCGCAACTAGAAGAACAGTTTAAGAACCCCTTCAAATTTATGACAATGTTCGAGTATTCTCCCCGAGTTTCGATTGCAATCAAACGTTTGAATGCATTCATATATTGACTGTAGAGAAAATTCACTTGGTCAACACAAATAACCTCATCCTGAAAATTATTCAAAGTACCACAGGGACGGTTCTCTTGGCTCATAAAAACTCCTCGACTAGAAAAAGCCACCAGAACCGTCCCCATTCATTATGAAAAAGTTCAAAAACAAGGTCAGCCCCGGCTACTTCAAAGTAGTTGGGACTGACCCTAATACAGATATTATTATTATGGCAATTGCGTAAATGGATAGCGATCAATGTATTTTTGGTCTACCTGACTTTTGTTTACTCGTGTATAGTGCTGAGTTACATATCCATTTTCGTCTAGTACCATTCCATAATTATCTCTTTTCTTATATTTTAATGTAATAGACGTATTGGACTGGATAATAAAAATAATATTATCAGCCTGAACTTGGTTTCCTGAAAAAATAATCTGATTTAAATAGGTATCATGCTCGGTACCTGAACCGCCATATTCTGTCTGAAAGTCCATTCTCCAATATGTATCGCTTCCATATATAAAAAGATAACGATCATCATGTTGGGCATTGTCCTTGACCGGATCAGTCCGCTTCCAATAACCAACGAGGTTATTCATGGTTGCTACTCTTTTTGCATTAAGAGGAGCCTCCTCTGAATATCTACTATCTTCGTTTTGTGTAACAACACCGCTTTCTGGAAGACTCAAACTTACTGTAACCGGCTCACTTTCTACTCCACCTATAACCGCAACAACTTTAAAGGAATACTTTGATCCTCTGCTAATATTAGTGATATCCATGGTTCTCTCCGTTGTAGACATTGAATTTTGGGTTTCCCCACCCTCTGTCATCACAACTTCGAAACTTAAGTCTTCAATAGGTTGGTTGTCGTAATTCCAGCTTAGTTGTATACTTTGCAAATTATCGTTGTACTCCGCATGTAAATTCGTAACTTTATTAGGCTTAATGATGACTTTAACCGTTTTTTCAATTTCACCTGATGATACCGTAATGGTCGCTTCTCCATTTTTTAATGCTTTGATTTCACCAGTACTACTTACAATAGCAATCGTTTCATCAGATGAAGAATAGTTTAGTGCTACTTGTTCGTTTGAAGGAGTGGTTACAACAGTTGGTTTTAAAATATACGTTTGGCCAACAAACAAAGGAATTTCATCTTGCTCTAAAATAATGTCATCTAGCTTAGCATTAACATAAACGACTTTAGATTTGCTAATTCCACCAGCATTGGCGCTGATAGTTGCCTCACCTAGACCTACTGCCTTAACCTCGCCATTCTGATCGACCTCAGCTACACTAGGGTTACTTGATGAAAAAGTAATCTTGGGAGGCTCCGCTTTATCGTAATCCATCTTAAGCTGGGTAGTCATCTCAGTGGACTCACCAACTTCTAATTGTATACTTGATAATTCCACTTCGAATTTACTTACTTTCGGTGTAACGATTTGTATTTTCTCACTGGCTAAAACTTTATTCTCCCAAACTAACTTAATACTACTATTCCCTTCTTTCAAGCCAGTAAGCTGCCCATCCGAGTCAAGTTTTACTAGTTTAGGATCGGCTACCTCCAACCTAATATCCGGTTCTTTGGCATAATTGGGAAAATAGGAGAAGTATTTATGTACCTCAACTGTTTGACCAACAAATATCGTTTCATTCGATAGACCAATCTCAGTGTCTTGCATTAGTGGTTTCACTATGCCTGTTTTAAAAATAATAAATTGACCACCGATTAAAAGTACCATTAACAAAAGCACTAAAATGATCAACAATTTAATCCGAAATAAAAATCTCTCTCGGCTTTGATTATTCGGCAGGTGATAGCTATCATCTATCCTATTTGCCTTTTTCAGAAACCAATTCGCTTTGAGAAATTTCCCTTGATGATCATAAATAAGACCCTTTAGATAAATCGCTTTTGCATCTGCAGAATTTTGGTCAATGATTAACTCTATGGTTGATAGGCATTCCTCAAAATTCTTAGCCTTGTATAATAAGTCAGCCTTTTCGTGTAGAAGTCCAGAATGATTGGGGAACTTTTTCAAACCTGCTTCAATCCAATTCTTCGCTTCACTATCCTGCCTTAGCTGCAATTTAAGTTTTACAATCTCAATATATACCTCTACAGGTGTCCCAGAAAGGTTCGCTGCTCTTGCATAATTTGATACTGCTTCTCTAAGTAGCCCTTGGGCTTGAAAAATCTTAGCTCTCCCAACACAAGTATCAATATTCTCTCCATATTTATCATCTACTACAGAAATGCATTCAAGAGCATACGTATACTGTTTTTGCTCCCTAAATTCTTGTGCGCGATTTAGAAAATAATCTCTTGAATAGTTATTTGAATGATAGGTTTCTACCAAGACAGAAGGGATATGATTGGCAGATAGAATTTTAGTAAGTTCATTACTATATAAATTTAAATTTCTTTGAAGTAAAGCAAGAACTCGGTAAAAATCAGTTAAGGATAAATAAAAATAAAGTGCACTAATATGTTTTTTTATAAAATCTACACAGGTTGGATCCTGTCCAACGGCCTCATAAATCTTAATTTTTTCAAAGATATAGCTATTTTTTTTATTATGCGGCGCATATTTTATGGCAGTATCCATCTCTTGTATAGCAGCAGTATATTGGTGGCTTTTCAAAAAATCTTCTGCCCGTTTAACATATAAATTCGGGTCACGGTCCTCTACTTCTGATACGGTTTGACTTACAATTTTAAAAGCCATTTACTTTCATCCTTTGTATTCGAACTCCTGAACTAAATTTCCTTTTCTTTGAATTTCATCAAGAATTCGGTTGTCAATTTCATATACACTATCTTCAGCGATGATATCCGTCTTTACATAATGGGTATCAAGCGGGTTCTTCTTTGTATAAATAGTCGCCGTATTTCTTACCTTATCCATTACGCGGTCAATTTTAGAAATCGCTCTATGCATAGCTTGTCTAGCTTTATAGCCAAACACTTTTTCCACTGCATCTGCAGCCACTTGATTTAACCAATTACGGATATCATCCCAAAATGTAACAAATAAGGTGGTAGCTATTGATCCAGCTATTATCCATCCGATTGTAAAAGCTATTAAACTCATTATCTCTCCTCCTTAAATAAACATTTCCCTTGCTCTCAACGCTCTCTCACTAGAGGCATATGCGAATAAATTTTTAATTCGAAACGGAGCATATGGAAACTGCTCATCACTTTTAGTAGCTTCATATACTTGGTCGTGTAAATCATTGATTGCCTCCGCTTGTTTAATAAACTCAACAAGATTTGTATTTTCCGCTAAAAAAACACTATTCAACACACATTTCAAAATGGCCTGTGTAGCCGCCTGAAGGTCCTGCGATACCAGATAGCCAAAAGAATCCGCAGAGTAATTCGACAAGCGACTCCAACGATAAAAAATCACCTTTAAGGTCTCTTCCACAATTCCACCTGTAAATGGAATCAATCCTTTTCCATACATGTCAAGAGATTGATTGATAAGAGTGGTTAAATAAGTATCTTTAAAATAAATCTTCCCTGCTTCCCTCGCCAGTAAAAACTCTAGTTCCTTGTCAGTAAAATCATTAATGAGCGAGGCAGATAGTTCAATCCAAGTATGTTCCATCCCCTTGCTTTCAATAGCATAATAAAAGTCTTCATAGACAAATAAATCTGGCATTGCTAAATTTGTTAGCTTTTCAATCTTTTTGGCAATCTGATAGACTCTAGGGAATTGATGTTCCGTAACTCTTACCGTTTTCCCCAACAAATCTGGCCTTCTCTTTTTCTCTTCATAATGGATATAATGCTCTTCTACCTGCTCTTTAAATGTTAGGGCTTTTAATACTTCTTCCCGTGCCTTTGTTTCAAGGGTATGTGTAAATAAATATTGTTCGATAATCATAGTGAACCTCCATTCCTTAAAATGGGGCAATTCGATTGGAAATACGGTCCTTACTTCCGAGATAGGTCATATTTCTCCCAGTCTTAAACCCTGTGCTTAACGTTTGCCCTTGATTATTAATTCTAGATGTCATATTTCCTGATCTAAATGTCACGCCACCATTAGGTGAATGGAAGTATTGGCTCAAGCTTACTTTATTCTTTCCACTCCCAATGGTTGTCCTAAATGAAGATAACCCGTGGTCTTTGTTTTGAAAATTAGTTGTTGTCATTATTAGCACCACCTAAAAGTACTAAAATCTCTTTATGTACCATCGATTGACTAACGAGACCTAAAGTTTCATAAGCATTTATTAAATAATGCTGTACCTCGTGTTCCTCCGGCCTTTTTTCTGCTGCCTTCCTGAGAAATACAACCGCTTTTTCAGGTAGGTTATTTTTTAATAAAAGCAATCCGTAAACCTTATTAATTAAAAAATGGTCTAATGGATTTGGATGTTGAGCAAAGTACATTTCAAACAACTTAAATGACTCAATCTCTCTTTCCTCCTTGTAATGAGTAAGTGCTTCAAGACATAGTGAAAAGTCAATATTCAATGGTTGAATTAGTTGTTTAGAGAATTCTAAGCTCTGAAAACTATTGGAGGCAAGGAAGGCCATATGGATATGAATACTGTCCTTCTGATCCAAAAAATTTCCAACTTTTTGTTTGTGGTAATCATCTCTTTTATCAAATTGAAGTAGTTGTTCAATCTGTTGATCAATCTTTTTCGCTTCCTTTTTTAAACCTACGATCTTCATCCGAATGAAGCCGTTATCCAAGAATCCAGGCTCTTCAAGAATGTCGTATTCCTGATTGGAAAACTTTCTAATGGCAGATAGCTTTGCATTTTGATAGGAGTGAATAACTTTATTTAACAAGGATTCCACCTCTAGCCCGCTTAACGGAGATTTAATTCTTTCTTATATTGTTCTTCTGAGATAATTTCTGATTTTACTGTCATATGCTTCCCATCCGAGTACCTAGCTTTTATATAAGAATAGGCCTGTTCAAAGTCTTCAAGATAAATAGTTTCACCATTTCTCTCTAAGCAGTTAATCGCTGCATACAAAACAATATCCTTAATATCAGCACCAGTTACACCATCGAACTTTTCAGACAAAGTTTCTGAAGTAATACCTTTTTCTACCGGTAAACTCGCTGGTAAATGAGAGCTCCAAATGCGTTCCCTCCCCTTTTGATCCGGTAAAGTAAACTCAATGTTTGCAAAGATTCTTCGCTTAAAGGCTTGGTCATAATTTGTGATTAAATTCGTGGTAAAAATGACAATCCCGGTGAATCGTTCTAATTCCATTAGCATCACACTACGCGTAACGTTTACGCCGTAATCCGCGGATTGGCTGACATTCGTTAATCTCTTTCCAAGAAAGGAATCAGCTTCATCGAATATAAGAATGGCCCCATTTTCGGTTGCCTCTGCAAAACACTTCTTAATGTTTTTAGGTGTTTCCCCAACGAACTTTGATTCTAATTGGGCATAGTTGACATTCATCACTTTTTTACCTAAATGATGGGCAATTGCTTCTGCGGTCATACTTTTTCCGGTTCCAGGAGGCCCAAAAAAGTTGAGAATAATAGCCCTTCCACTTTTGATAATAGACCCTAGTCCCCACTCATTTCGTAATTTATCATTATATTTTTCTAGTATTAAAGAGGATAGAACTTGTTTCTTCGAATCATCAGGAAGGAACACCTCATCCAATGAATACCGTGGATCTGAAGCGGATATTGAAAAATCGGTTTTCTGTTGTTCTTTCATTCCACTATCTTTACCTTCTATTAACTGGTTAGAAATGGTAACGTGTGCTGGAATGGGATTGTATTTCGTGGCATTCATCATCAAAGCCTTTATGATTTCTTTTGAAGATTGAGTAATTATCTCTTCATCTAATAGAATTTCTTTTCCATCCAATTCACCATAATTAGCATGCAGATAATCTATTTGAACTTTTTGTTCCTTTACATTAAATACCTTGGTCAATTTTTTTGTTTGGATATTCTTAACCTGGCTGGAATCTTCTTTGCTGCGAAATAGAGCCATACTCTTCCTCCTCAAAAGACTAAGAAATAAGGGAATTTTCAGTAATATCAATGTGGTTATATTTTACCATACACAGACTAGTTTCAATATACTATGTCACTAGGAAAATTGGGCTAAAAAAAATATAACAGGGACGGTTCGTATAGTTTTCACCTAACCATACGAACCGTCCCTTTCGTCATTTTTCAACCATTCTCCCTAAAAGCTATACTAATTAATCGTTTAATTAAAACGAGCATAAACTCAGATTTATGGCTATTTTCATTACAAATAGGATAAAAAAATTTTCGGTCATTTTCCTTCTTATTCAACAAAATAGTAATACTTTTTCTTAAATGATGTAGAGTTTCAGCAATATTCAATAATATCGTGATTCTTATTTGAGAAATAGTAAGTTTCTGATATGTATATTTTAATAACCACGTCTTTCCTTAAGTAATTGAGATGCAGCCATTTTCTCCTTAGGTGAAACCCACGTACTCTTACTGTTCACTATTTCCATCAACTTCTCATCACTTTTTGATGATAGTCTATCTTTATGTGATTGAATTTCTTGAGATTGCTCATTCACATGATCTACAATACCTTTGCCCACTTTACCTACTGTATCCCAAAAACCCATTCTATTCTCTCCCTTACAATTAGTATTTTTTATGCCATTCAGAACAACTATTCCAAGCCTTCATATTAAATGATTTTTTAAAACAACTCTGTACTTCTTCTGGATCATATTCCATTACATTTCTCATTCCAACTCGAGGTTTAACATTTTGCCCACCTTTATAACCATTCCAATGTTCGCACATTGCACAAATTTTTGTGGTGGGAGAACAGTTTTTTATTTGCATTAAATCCCCCATCAAGAAGTTATTTTAGTAAAGACCAGAGAGCTTGAATAGAAGAATCATAGACAAAATGCATAATTCCTAATCCTATTAACGAAATGATAGATAATAACATTTCCCTTATTATAGGAACATGTTGTTTTGCTTCATTGAGATTACTGAAATGACCGGCATAACCAAGGAGAATCAATATAATTCCCCATAATCCCCAATTCATTATTAAGGAGCATATAATAAAACCTACAATGTAGATTATAAAAGTAGCTAAAAAACCTCGATTTGCGAAAGCTATTTTTTCTTCAAATTCTTTTCTAGCTTTCGCTTCTCTACGATATTTCACCCCTTCAATCCCCGCATATACTAAGAGCTTTGCTAAAAAACCTGATCCTGGCATTTTAATTTTCTTCTCCTTTTAAACTATTAGTAATTGATTCTAGTAACTAAAGATGGATACATTATCAACACTTTTTACATACCGTAAAACCACGCTTTTTCTTTGCACAAGATTTACAAACGAACTTATCGCAAGAAGTACAAGAGTCTAAATCAGATACAAAAAACTTCTTTCTACATTCACCGCACAAAGCATAACCATTCTCATCTAAGTGTTTCGAGTTCAATCCCATGGACCTCGCCTCCCATATATCACATTTTTAGGTATATTATACCATTTAACAACCCAATTATTGAACAGAAATAATAGTCTTCCACAAGAAACAAAAGGGGTACCCAAAATGGATACCCCTAAAGATAAATACATTTATTCATTAAATAGCCTTTTTGGCTATCCACAAATCACAAACTCACCACTTACTTTGCAGTCGCTAGAATCTCATCATACGACTGAACAATAATAAATTTATCTTTCAGTTCAAACTCTTTTCCCACACGATTGGCTTGCATGTTCATAACGGCACTCTTAGGGACGATATTATAGCGCGCTTTAAATGGAGCAGAAAAAATCAGTTCCATTCCCCTCTTCATTTGATCCTCTAAATCATGAGAACTAATCTTTAAACCCGAAGTATCAACAATCAAATAATACTCACTTAAGTCCTTCCCTGATAGGTTACTCTCCAATTCTGCCGAATAAGCGATACTTTCCTCCAAATTTAGTGAACCCTCTAGGGTGATCATAAATTGTCTTTCCTCATGATTAACATCAATTTTATACATACGATTCCCTCCATAGTTAACTTCGTTATAAAGTGTAATATATTACCTATTTACTAGATATAATAATCGTCTTTTCTTAACAAAACCTTAATACATTTATTAACAATTTTCGACAAAATCCTTAAACCGTAGATTTTCCAAATTAGCATTTATCATTACCCTTCATCCTCCTGAATTCTTGATGTATATCAAGGAAATGAAAGCCTCTTTTTGTAAAAATAAAAAATATAAAGAAAAAGGAGATTACACCCATGGAAATTTTTACGTTTGAGGATTTAAAGAAAATTGATAGACCCAGCTTAGGAAATATGATTCCCCTTGAATTATTTAGGACCATCCGATTAATTGGGATGTATCAAGGCTTACCGATGAATGGGAAAAATACGACTATGGCTGTAGGAAGAAAAATCGGTCAAAGCCTCCCCGTTCAAACCATCGAGGATGCGTTACATATTTTTAAGGAGCTAAAAATCGGCATTCCAACCATTATCCATGCTACAGAAAATGAGATTCATATTAAGATTGAAGATTGTTTCTGTAAAGGCCTTCCCATTCATGAAGGGAATATGACATGTGATTTAGAAGGGGCGATTTTAGAAGGCGCATTTTCCCTAATTTATGATAAAAAAGTGATTGTTCGTGAAGTGAAATGTAATGTTAATGGGGATGAGCATTGTGAATATATGATAAAAATACTTGGTTAGTGGATAAGAAGTTCTGGGGGATGGTTGTCCCGGAACTTCTTGATATTCTCTTATGTGCTATACTAATTAATCTTTGATTAAAATTATTCCCCCCACTACTCCCTCAAGGAACTACTTTCCAAAAAAACAAAAAATACCATTTCCCTATGAAATCACTTAACAATTTATTACATTTTCCGATATATATTTAATATTAAGTACAACTTTTAATGTTAAATCCAACCGACGGGGAGCTGCAGCTATGTTAAGCGAGTTTGATCAACAGTGTATAAGAGATATTCAAGCTATGACGGGCCTTAGTGAGAAGAAAGTTTCGAAATTATATGAAGCAAATGATTGCGATTTTGAAAAGACACTAAACGATATTAAAAACAAAATTAATTTAGGAATTATAGAAATAGTAGGTTCCAAGGCAAGCGGTTTAGTCTACGGAAATGTAAGTAATGCCAGTACTATATATGGGCAGGATCGATTTAATACTTCTAGAGGTCACGGCTTTGCAGCAGAAAGGGCTAATCACCTTTATGATAAAGTGACGGGCAAAAAGGTGGAATTCTTTGGTGAAGATATCGACCCAGCAACAGGTAGAATTATTAAAAATGGGGCGGACAGATCGGTTAATGGAGTTAATATACAAACCAAGTATTGTAGAAGTGGTAGTGAATGTATTAAGCAATGCTTCGAAAATGAGAATTTCAAATATTTTAATCCAGACGGATCGCCTATGCAAATTGAGGTTCCATCTGATAAGTATGATGCAGCTTTACAAGCTTTGAAGGAACGAATAAATAAGGGCCAAGTCAAGGGAGTTACGGATCCTAATGAAGCAGAAAATATCATTAGGAAAGGACATTTCACATACGAACAGGCTAAAAATATAGCAACGGCAGGTACAGTGGAGTCCATTACATTCGATTCTGTCAATGGTGCCATTATTGCAACGAATGCCTTTGGTTTAACAACTGTTTTAACCTTTGCCACATGTGTATGGAATGGTGAGGATTTTAACACAGCGATTAAAACAGCAACCTACTCAGGGCTAAAGGTCGGTGGAACCACTTTTGTTACGGCTGTTTTATCAAGCCAATTATCGAAAGCAGGATTAAACAGTGCCTTAGTTGGAAGTTCAGAAGCAATAGTGAACATCATGGGTCCTAAGGCATCAGCTTTGTTAGTGAATGCCTTTAGAAGTGGAACCAATATTTACGGGGCTGCAGCCATGAAAAGTGCAGCCAAATTATTAAGAGGGAATGCGATCACAGGTGCTGTTTCTGTTGCCGTTTTATCTTCAGTAGATGTCGTTAATATTTTTAGAGGAAGAATTTCAGGTGCTCAGTTATTTAAAAATGTGGCAAATACGGCTTCTACCGTTGCCGGTGGTACGGCTGGCTGGGTAGGTGGAGCTACTGCTGGTGCTGCCATAGGCTCAGTGATCCCCGGAATTGGTACGGCCGTTGGCGGTATAGTAGGAGGATTACTTGGCTCATTTGCTGGTGGAACTGCCGCAAATAAGGTGTCAAATAAGGTCCTAAGTGAATTTATTGAAGATGATGCAGATGAAATGGTTCGGATTATTGAAAAAGTCTTTACACAACTAGCAGAGGATTATTTGTTAAGTCAAAAGGAAGCAGAAAATATTATTGATTGCTTAAAAGATAAGTTAACTGGCTCCACCTTAAAAGAAATGTTTGCAAGTTCTGATAGAAAAGCTTTTGCACGGAATCTATTAATAAACCAAGTCGAAAGTGAAGTGAAGAAACGCGAGAAAATCTTTATACCTTCCCAAGAAGAAATGGGTCTAGCCTTAAAGAATGTTTTAGAAGAAATAGCAGACAATTCCGTGTTGGCGTAGATACCACAGGGACGGTTCTGGTGGCTTTAACTAATGCCACCAAAACCGTCCCCTTGGTTTTAAAATAGATAGAAAGGAATGACAGAAATGTACGATTCGGCCACCATACAAAAAGAGTCAGGCCATCACCGCGCAGCTATTATTCTATTCCCTATTATTCTTTTCTTAGGTTACTTTCATCCTGCCATAGCAGGAGTCGGGCTAGTGATATTCTTTCTAGTTACCTCTTTTCGGTTACTGAAAACCATGATTATTTATATGCTCATCTTAGGTGCCCTATCGGCGCTCATTCCGCCATTGGCACCCATTATATTCATCATTATGATTATCCTTTTTATTAAGCGGATCGGATTTGTCATTAAGAATTGGAAACCATTTGTGGCAGGTATTTTCATCTATGGGGCTGCTGGAGCCCTACTTGCAAAAATAAGTGCGGACCCTTACTCATGGTTGTCGTATCGGTTTTCCTCTGCCGTATTTACGGAAGCGGTAATCGTCGCTGTCATTGGATTCTTTGTATTGAGGAGTGTCTTAATCTGGCTGTACCAACAAGGATATACGAGTTCAACGGCACTCGGCATCATGGGAAGCGCTCCACTCATCATCATTTCATTTATTCTACCATTTCTAAAAATGCATATTGGAGGGGACTTCTTTGCCCATGACGCAGCGTTCACAGATAGTCATGTTGTGACGGGTGGCGATCATGTGGTACCAAACGGAGGCCATTCCTCCGATCCGGCCATAGCGAATGGATCAAATCTACAACATGTACAAGCCCATGTAAGGACCGCACCGGATGGGGATCCTACGAACAACTTATCCTATCATGGTCCGGATGCTAAGCCACCAAATATGCAAGACTTGGTTCAAGTCCATGACTATGTGAGAACGGCTCCTGACGGTATTGTAACCAATAACCTGTCTTACAACGGTGGGCAGAATATACCGGCAACCCCCTCAAATGTCCATGGAACGGAGGCAGAGGTTATTTTCCCTACTGTATTAGGTAAAGGCGGTACAGCAAGCAATCCTAGTAAAATAAATAAAGACCAGTTGAATAAAGTAACAGAAATTACTCAATCAAACCCTTCAGGACAAACGACTGTTGACCGGTTAGTCAGCCGGTTAACACATCCTAGTGAGGATAAAAACACCAATCAGCAACATTGATTAATCATGCATAAAATCAATCTTCGTCAGAATGGAAGAATTCTATCAAAATGAAAAATTGAGATCCTATTGGAGGATTCAATGTATGAAAATTTGTAAACAATGCGGGTCCCCGATGAAAGAAGATGCTTGGGAAGAAATCCATATGATGGACGATCATATGATAGTAGATTCGTTTCTAGCATGGGTCTGCGAAAAGCAGTGCGGGTATTATGAAAAGATGAATGGAGACAGACAAGATGCAAACTAATGTAAGCAGCATAAAGATTGTCGGCCAGGAAGGGTCTGATCGATATCTTTTGAGTTTAGGAAATGATCAAGTCAGTATCCTTTATTTAAAGGAAAAAGTCCTTTCCGCCCCGATGCACATAGAATCTTTTTATAGCCATGGGTCCTGGAAGGAGTATCAAGGGAATCTAGATTTAAACAATCTTCTTCCTCTACTTCAGGTGGAGGTAGCTCTTGGCGGCTCATTGATGCCTTTCAGTGAGCTATACAGTAGTGAAGAAGAGTCTAAGTGTGTAGTGTTCAGACAAAATGATGCAGACCGAAAACTTCTGTACCAAGAAATTCTACAAGGCAGACTTAGGCAAGGCTGGGGCTATTCTGACCGCTTTTCTTTATTTCAAGGACAGCAAAGCTTTATTCAAAGCTATCAAAACGGGAAAACAGATTTGGCTGGAACGGCTCAAAAACATTGGAATGTGTTATCTAGAATGTTATTCATTAAGGAAGGTGACACCATTGTCATTCCTAAGCAACCTGATTCCCAGCACTTCCTGATTGTGAAAGCCAAGCGTGCACCAAATTCCCATTCCTGTTATGAGTTCAGCCAGCCTTTGGAACCAACAAATGATTACCGTCATGTTGTCTATATTGATCCTGACCATATCCAAAAGGTCCATTATGATTCCCCTCTTACACCCTTAATTGTGAAGAGGCTGCTTAAATCGATCGCCTATTCAAGCCCAGTGAATATGGTTCGAAACCAAGAGTTTAAACAAGCCATTGTAGAGGTGTTTTCATCCAATGAAAAAGAAGAACTTGAAAAAGCCCATCCGCTGCACGATAAGCTGCTAACGATTGAGAACAAGCTGTATACGGAGTGGGTAAAAACGGTTCGAAACCTAACACCTAGTGATTTTGAAAAGCTAGTCAAGAAATGCATGAAAGATAACGGGTTCACCATTCTTAAATCGAATAGTTATGACCGAAAAGGCGGAGATATCGATTTACTATGTTCAAAGGACATTCCTGTGGAAACACCATTTGAACTTAAATCTATTATTCTCACTTATTGTATTCAAATTAAAAAGCACGAAAATTTAACAGGTTCTACCGGGGTCCACCAATTGGTAAGCATGGAAAAGAACTTAATCCTTGATGAAGCTCATGTGGTTCAAAAAATCCTGATTTCCCTTGCTGACGGGTTCACGGAAGAATGCAAGGAAATGGCAGCCGACAATCGAGTAGAATTGATTAATGGGGTTGACTTTGCCCAAATTTATTTTAAAAGTATCTAAGTTACTCTTTTAAGAAAGTCTACAGGGCAGGTTCTGGTGGACCCTCTCAAAAGGGCCATCAGGACCACGATTTTGGCTTTCTCTGTGTAGAATAGGAGTGATAATACAATAGGAGTGATATATGAAGGTAACAGTGGAATTTACGAAAATTAGATTAACTGAATCTGTAGGGTGAAGATTCCCTACTCCTACCACATTTATATCATGTACTTTCTAAATTTAGAGTCGACCCCTCTAAGTCAGATGTAAAATTCTCCAGGATAATCTAAGGAAATCGTTTGTTTGCTACCTCTTTTTCCGTCTATGGCATATTCGGATAGTTCAAAAGCTATAAAATACAAAACTCGTCACATTCCCCTATATGCTATACTATTCAAACGTTTAATTAATAAAGGGCTAAGAGTATATAAAATAAGAGTCTTTCCTGTTTAACCATCAAAAAGTATGTCGAAAATTGGTGGTTTCATTTTTGAAAAGGAACTTATGGGAGTAAAACATATGGAGACATTTCTTTAATTTGGGATGTCTTTTTCTTATTGATATGGGGTGAGCTTAGTCGAAGTAGAAAAACTTCAAAATTTCGCTATTGGACCAAAATGCGAAGTATATTAACTATATCACTTGATATTTTGCTATATACTCATCAAGCTGTTGACTAATTGCTATTGTTTTTTCACTTGCAAGTCCCTCTTTTATCCCAACTTGAATCATTTCTTTTCGTAAGGACTTGATTATTAATAATAAGTTACTCTTTTTATCATAAATTGGCATTGTTAACATAAAAATGGCTCCTATTTACAAATATTCACTAGAAAAAATATAACAAAAAATAGAAGTACGGACAACCAATTTAACAAAAAAGACACAATTTGTTTAAATATAACATCGAGGTCGTAATTCGAAACAATTGTGCAATTGAAATTTGAAAATAAATACCGAGATTCAATTTGTTGGACATATTGTTTGGTAACAGGAAATGAGCGATATTTTTCAATATGGTATCGAATTTGATATGAATAAAACAGAAAAAACGGAACTGACAGGCTTGATAAATAATTTCTCCAATGAGCTTCGAAATAACCCGAAACACCCTAACTGCCAATTTGTTCAAGAAGACAAAATGACCTATTTAAATATTAATCTTTAAGGGGACAGTCCCCCGCTGCTGTAAAGCAGTGGGGGACTGTCCCCTTTATTCAAATTATTTTGTTTGCATAAATGCAAACACTTTCCACCCATCATCTTGTTTTATTGTATAAAAATGAGTTTCTTGCTTTGAACCATCTTTTAGTTCTAGAGTAACAGGTACTCGAACAACTTTTTCTTTAAGCCGCTCATCTAAAAGCCCGGCATCTTCTAAGTCCTTTTCACTTATATCTCCCATATCAATTTCATCATAAAAATCAGCTAATAAATCATCAAAAGTTTCCTCTTTATTTATTTCATATCCATCCAAAGCTTCATCGCTAAGATAACGGAAATCTAATGGAAAATTTGATGCCCTTTCATAAATAGGACTTAATTTTGCGTTTAGCTCCATAAACTCCTTATTATCTTCAGAAACCATATATTCTTCTTCCCCATCTTGATTGTCTTTATATGACTCTATAAAGTTACGAACTGCTGCAGAAGGTGTATCCTTACCACCGCTAAAATACAAAACAAAAATAATGACAATTAAACCAACAATACCTCCAATAAATAATAGTTTTTTGTTTTCCATAATCTTCTCCACTATCCCATCATCCTTTTATATTGATGGGGACAGTCCCCCGCTGCGTTAAAGCGCCGGGGGACTGTCCCCTTATTTAGGTCTCCTTACTCAGGCACCCATTCCGTATCAAAGCCTTGATCATCTTTATAGACCTTAAAATCCCCTGAATTCACGAAAAGCCTGAAATCTCCTGACTCGTCGTCTCTTGTGCAGTAAAAGGCATAATAGGTTTGACCATTGGTATCTAAATCCCCATCATATGCAACAATGCTAGCAATCCCTACAATCTTCTCATTTACAATCGCCATTGCCTTGTTAAGCGCTGCATTCTTCTCATCTTCATCCGTCGAATCCGGCTCCATCACAATAGGCTGCTCCTGCTCCACAACTTCATTGACAGGTGACTCCCTTTGAAAGTTCGCTTTCATTTCAAGCCCCGAAACAAAGTCTTCCACATACCGTTGGAAGTCAGAGTTCCTATCAAATTCTAGGATATCCGGGTGATCGTTGACCAGTTCAGCCACTACAGCTAGCATCGCTAAACGAGTAGCAATCTCCTCCTCCCTCCACGATTCATCTTCCTTGTCCCCTTTTTCATACTTCTCTCGATACCAGTTGATTTCATCAATAATAGTACAAACCTGTCCATGAAAATAGAGATCTTTACTCGTATTTGGGATCACTGTCCGAAAACCTTCCAACTCATCTTCCAGTTTATCCATCGCCGTAATGGGATCCTTTTTCACCTGAGTGATCGAATTATACCGTTTCTCAAAATCCTTATATAACTTAAGATAGCCTTTATGTGAAACCTCCTCTTCAGCGTTTCTAAGGCTATAAATAAGATCGTGACTGGATATAATCTGTGGCTTTTCCTCCCTAGTATACGGTGTGGTATTAAAGGTAGGATCGATGTGATTCACCATCTCAATCACATCCTTAGGAAACGCATCTTCCGGATCCTCATAAACACTCCATGTTCTCATGGCCTCCACAATATCTGTATTGACCCTGACCATATCTTCCTGCTTGGTACACCCCACTACTAAGCTTAAAAGCAACACAGCGACACTGCACCCTTTTACAAACTTCCTCACTTGCTATTCCCCCAAAGTTGTCATTCTTCTCTATCTAAATCTAGCTTATTTTAAAGTAATCGAATCAAATGGTGCACCAGAAGACGCTCCATCACTTCGATGAACAAAAAGTGTGTGGTCTCCAATTGTGTAATATAACGTGTACGAGGAATCCGTTTCGCTCATTCCTTCCTCATCTGGTTTGCCTAATGTTTGAATCATTTCATCATACGATAGATGAATAGGTAGATTAAGAGTATACACCGGAGAGTCAGGATAATCCTCATAATCATAATCCACACCTAACCCGCAATGACAGTTCTTATATAGAAGCACACGCCCACCTTCTGCATCTCCTATCCCATCAGGCGTACCTATGACATTCTCAATCGCCGGTCCAATAGGATCACCAATCGAAACCTCAATCCCCTTGATTCGACCTTGCTTAGCAAGCTTCAAAAAGTCGGACCCCATCACCTTTTTGTTATTTGCTTTACTATCTTCCATACTAAAATCAACCGCTTCGGTTTCAGCCGTACCCTGAGAGGAAGCCTCGCCTTGATTCTCATCCTTAAACCCATTCTCTAAAAAACTATAAATAGCCGCATTATGAAACTCATAGGAATCATCCAATAAATACTTCCATTTACCATCCTCTAAATGGAAAAACCACTCAAACTTGAACTCTTCCGGCTCATCCAATCCCTCATAGTTCTCCTTATAATAACTGCCTTTAACTCTAATTAATTCCTCATGCATCTCTGGAGAAAGAACATTATCCTCCTCATCGATATGTAAATCATCCGTAATTTCTTTTATCGTATAAGAGACCATGTTTCCTTCGGACTGTGCAAACTGCTCGCTGATATCTTCCAGCGTTTCTCCTTGCTGTTTATAGAACTCGGAATAGCTTGCCGAAATCACCTCTGCATCCTGATCCTTTAAAGCCTGTACATAAGCTAGAGCCGCCTCATAGGCATCCGGTTTCCACGTGAGTCCTTCTTGTTCATCCGTAGCGAAGAATTTCCATCCTCCTTTTTCCTTATGAAACCAAATCTTCTCACCAGCCCATTTGACATCCGATTCTTCATACGGAGAGTAATCCTCTCGTGTTTCCCCCTTTGAATCAAAAAACAAAGACACGAGATAATATTTCTCCTCTTTATTCGTTTTCGATGTTTCTCTAGGTAACCGGTCTCTCACTCCTATAACGCTTATCTTATAACCTTTGAAAGTAAGAGTGGATTGGTCTATGTCCGATGCAAAGTCATCCTGAGTGATACCCGCCTCTTTAAATACATTCGATACCATATCAAACGCCTTTTGATAGTCTTTGCTTTGGATAGCCTTCACATAGGAAACTGCTTGTCTGGCTACCTCCTTTTCCGTCGACGATAGATTCGGATTCATATCATCCCCGACTGCCTTCTGAGTAGAATGAGAGCACGCTGTTAACATCAATAATAGGATCACTGCCCCCAGCCATCTGTTTAATCTCACAACCATAATCCCCCTAAACTTGTAAAACTTTGTATCTCTTTATTTTTTCGGAAAAAAGCACCAATTGTTTAGGCACAAAACCATAGGGGACGACGGTTCTCCTGGCTCATACACTCCCCTTGGCAACCCAGAAAAAGGGCAAAAAAAAAGAGCCCACAGGCCCTATGAATGATAACTATTGTTACTTGTCTTTCCGCATCTGATACATTTGCTTGTGTAATAACTGTACTTGTGTCGTCTACGTAAGAAACAGAGAATGGATTTAATCTTCAAATAGATCTACTCCTTTGAATTATTAAACCCGGCAGCCCAGCCATCATAGATTACCTTAGACCTGTGACTTTGCGTCCCTACTTTTCAGTAGGTTTGCCTTTATCAGATTAGACTTCATTATAATTAAATATACCATTTTCTAGTATATTCTGAAAACACTAACAATTCGACGTGTATTGACGTGTATCGACAGGTACAAAACCAAAGGGACGGTTCTCCTGGCTCTAACCAAGACCACATGGATCATCCCTATCAACCTATCTTTCGTCATTTTTTTATCATTTTTCTATAGGCTATACTAATTAATCGTTTGGTTAAAACGAGCATAAACACAATAGTTTGCCTATTTCACATCACATCAGGCATAAAAAATTGTCGGCCAACTTTCCGCGAGTTCCCACCCTATTCCACAAAATAGTAGTTATTTCTCACTGATCGACTTCTTTCATTCTTCCTCCCCTATATCCGATACTAATCAAACGATTAGTTAATAAAAGGGGAAAACCTTGAAAATAGTGGGGTCTTGCTTAGAATTCTTAAAAAAAAATGTCGACTACTGTCTCTTAGTTTTCTATTTCCTTTTATAAAAATGAACTCAAAGTGGTAATGGTAACAATTTTTAAGCAAGGACCGGGAATGGTCACTATTGCTTATCCACTCTCGATGCCCTAGATAAGAATTTACCTAAAGCGCATCACTAATACTTACGTTTATTTCATCCCTTTTGAAATTATATTTTAAACCAAAAAACCACCAGAACCGTCCCCTTGGTTCCCTGGTCCCGAGTAAAAAAATAAGGGTGAGCCAAAAATGGCACACCCAAGCATAAACTATTAATTTCCCTTACCTTTATTGCCCTTACCAGGATCTTCTTTTTCTTTTTCTTTTTCTTTATCTTTATCTTTATCTTTATCTTCTTTTTCTTCAGCCTTAGCTTCTTCTTTTTGTTTTTCTTCGGCTTTTTTAGCTTCTTCTTTTTGTTTTTCTTCAGCTTTTTTGGCTTCTTCCTTTTGCTTTTCTTCCGCTTTTTTCGCTGCTTCTTGTTGCTTTTCTTCAGCCTTTTTCGTTGCTTCTTGTTGTTTTTCTTGTGCCTGCTTTACAGCTTCAGTTTGTTTATCTTCCACTTTTTTAACCGCCGCTGTTTCTTGCCCTTTTTTAGCTTCCTCTTTACCAGCTTCTTCTGTCTCTTCAGCTGCCTCCGTACTTACTTCCTCAACGTCGCCAGCTACTTCTTCTTCAACCTTATCCTTTTTCTTGCCTAATTCCTCCTGAAGCTTTTTCTTCTCACGATCAGCCTTCTCAGCAGAAATGCTTCCATCAGTTAATTTTCCTTCAATATCACTCATTTTTTCAGCAAACTTAGAATCTAACTCTTCAAGCCTGCTCATCTTCTTTTGAAGTTTTTCGAAAGTCTTTTGAACGTTTTTCATGATCGCTTGTTGAGCTTTTGGATTTTCAACCTTTTCTAAAGCGAGTAATAGCGCATCTATGTTATTAGCAAGCTTACTTTCTACTACATCTGTATCCTTTTGTTCAGTAGTACCTTCCGTTTCCTCTGAAGACTCTGTAGAATCTGGTAAATTTTCACCAGCAAGCTCCTGCGTGGCAATCGCATCTTTTAAAAGCTGTTCTGCTTCTTCAGTTTTTCCTTCTGCTAGTAGAACATTTGCTTCTTTAATACGTTCAGCTGCAAAATCAGCTAATAATTGAGCTTCCTCATAGTCATCAAAAGTAAACGCAAGGCGAATCTTTTCTGTCATTACTTTAACAAAATAGAAAAAGTCACCAGGGACAAGGGATGGACTTTCTTCTTGAGTTACATCGGTACTTTCATCTGCTGGTGTTTCTTCTGTAACGGCGTCGTCGGTACTTTCAGTCGCTCCATCTGTAGCTGTTCCCTCTGTTGCCTCTTCCTGATCGGCAGGATCCGTAGTTTCATCTGTTACGGTTGAATCGGTTACAGGATCCGTAGTTCCTTGTTGAACTGTATCTCCTGCTGCAGGATCAACCTGAACCTCATTCTCATCCGCAAATGCTTGTCCACCTCCCATAGAGAAAGTGAATCCTGCCGTTAGAACAGTGGTGGCAAGTACATTGCGGAACTTCCTGGTGAATAAAACTTCTTTTTTTGGCATAAAAAAATCCTCCTAAACTAGTTTTGTAAAGGAAGAATGCAGAAATAGCCCAATATAAAAATTGAGTTTTTTCCATTCTTCACTTGGTAGCCCAGCCATCATAGTAAAAATACCGTAGACCTGTGGCTTTGCGTCTCTACTTTTCAATAGATTTGCCTTTTTCAAATGAGAACAAAATAACTCAATTTATTTGTTCAGCATTATTTAATTTAAATATATATTAAAAATAAGGAATTGTATATCTTTTTTACTATGCAAAACATACACTTCCACATGATAGATTGTGAGTAAATCCCTATATTACAGATCTTAATCTGGATCCATCTAATTATATGCAAGAAACAAGGAGTAGCTATTCTCTAGCAAGATTACGGTCAAATCCTCTGAAATCTTCGGCCGCAAAAACAATACCATGACCTTCTATAATTTACCTCCTATTTTCCTGTTTCCTGATTTATACTAATCTCTTCAAAATCATTTAATTTCTCCTTAATATAGTTATATATCCTTTTCATGGGCTGTACTAATGGAGGAATAACAACAACTATGATTGATCCAAGATGTAGCTTTAGCTGAAAATAATGAGAAAGAGCTCTGTGCAGACAGAGCTCTTTCCTGTTAGAATAATTTCTTTAACCGTTATTTTGTTAGCCTCTTTCTCGGTTGATTCCCCATTTTGATCCAAAAACTATTATCATTGTTATCAATAAAAAATCGAATATTAAAAAGCCTCAAAGGTGTCCAAACTTCTCGAAATGAATAATACGGCATACTTATTACCTACTCATCATTAAATTTAGTAAGACTTTTTCCCTATTAAATCTATAATACATAATTTTCAAAAAACAGTATACGAAAATTCCCTTGAATCTTCTTATTCTAGAACAAAATGTCAAGAAATGGACAAATTTCTCCCTTTATGAAAATGAACTCGAGGTTGTTATTGCGACTATTGTTATGTAAGGACCTTAACTAGTCACCATTGCTCTATCCACTCCCAATTCCCTCAATTTAAACAAAATTCATCACTTTCCCCTATATGTTTTACTATTCAAACGTTTAATTGGAACTGCTAGAATCCGCAAGAATAAAGACTTTCTCCTAGATATCAGATAAAAACTTTGTCGCAGATATAACAGAACTCCCCCCTATCCTTCCCTTAAAAAGAACAATTTTCATGAGAAATGCCTTCTTTCGTCTCTCTACCCCCTTATTCGATACTAATCAGACGATTAATTAACACAGGGGTAAAACCAACTAAATAAAGGACTCTTGGTATAAAATCATTGAGAAGAATGTCGAGGTCTGAAAGCTTCTTTTATGGAAAGGTACTTAATGGAGTGACTGAACCTCTGTCTCCCAGCTTGAAGTCGATCACCCTTACTAACAAAATTGACATAATATCTTCCACAAAGAGATTGATTTATAATAAAAAAGGCCTAATTTGAAAAAATTGTAAAATACTTTCGGACCATATATAATAGTTAAATTAATATACTTCTTGGGGGATTTATCTGATGAAAACTGAAAAAAAGAAGAGAAAATGGCTTAAGGTAACGGGAATTATCTTACTAATTCTCTTTATCGGTGTTGGAGTTTACGCTTATTCTGTCTATCACTCTCTTAAAAATGCGGTAGAAACCATGCACCAACCAATTGAGCGTAAACAATCGGAAAAACGTCAGGAGCCTGTTGAGTTATCGAAGAAGGATCCTTTCTCTGTATTAATGTTAGGAGTAGATGAACGCAAAGGTGATCGTGGTCGTTCAGACTCGATTATTGTGTTAACTGTTAATCCGAACAATCATTCTGTTAAGATGCTAAGTATTCCACGTGATACTAGAACGGAGATCGTTGGAAAAGGGAAAGAGGATAAGATTAACCATGCGTATGCCTTTGGTGGAGTTCCAATGGCCATGGATACAGTAGAAAACTTCCTTGATATCCCAATTGATTATTATGTACAAATTAATATGGAAGGTTTTAAAGATATTGTCGATGCGGTTGGAGGAGTAACCGTTCAAAATGATTTACAATTTACTTCTGGTGGATATGAGTTTCCTAAAGGTGAATTAAAGTTAAATGGTGCGAAAGCATTAAGCTATTCAAGAATGAGACATGAGGATCCAAGAGGTGACTTTGGTCGACAAATGCGACAACGCCAAATTATTCAAGCAGTAATAAAGGAAGGCGCAAGCTTGTCGAGCTTAACTAATTATTCAAATATATTCAAAGCACTTGGGAACAATGTAAAAACAAATCTTACTTTTGAACAAATGTTAAATATCCAAAAGTATTATAAAGACGCAGCAAAAGACATTCAGCAAATGGAAATAAAGGAACAAGGAACTAAAATCAATAAAATTTATTATGGAATTGTATCTACAGAGGAAAAACAGCGAGTACAGAGTGTTTTGAAGAAACAATTAGAGATAGAATAATAAATCACAGGAATAAACCACAGGGGCGGTTCTCGTGGCACAAAAAAATCTTTGATGAAGAAAAAAGCAGCAGATCCGTCCCCTTGGTCTCCGGTCTCCGAGGATTTCTCCTTTTCTACAGGAATACTTTTATGTATAATGGAAATATAATAAATAAGAGAAGTGCGCTAACACTTCTCCCAGCAACCTCAACCGTCAGGGTGGTGGTTGTCAAAAAGCTTATTGTTTGTCTTGAGAACCACCCTTTTGCTTACGACGGCGTAGGGCGGTTTTCTTGTTTTCTAGAACGTTTTTCCGAAAGAAATAAGCGCTCAATTCACGCACAACTCCCTTCAGAACTTCTCTTAGAATTTCAAGAAATGTTTCCATGATTATCACCTCCTTTCCTAAAACAGAAAGAAGATTAACAACCAACCACCCCAACAATATTCAGCTGCAATTTCATTCTATCACTATCCACAACTCTAAAAACCTATCAATCTTCGACAAAATTCGAGGCGAAACCACTGGGACAGTTCTTGTGGCACAAAAAAATCTTTGATGAAGAAAAAAGCCAGCAGAACCGTCCCCCTGACAACCTTCCCCTGGAAACCTTTGGCAATTTATCTTTTAATCCCTTTTACCGTTAAGCACTCTTCTTCCGGCTTCATTTTCACCTGTTTCCATGTTTTTTCACCAACTTTACGAAATTGAGCGATTTCGATGTCTGTTCCATTTGTTAGTGTAAAGAATATAAAATGATAATCAAAGCCATCGGTACCGTGAAAATAAATATGCTTAACATACCCATTTTTTATCGTTGGGTATCTTTTCTGTATCAACTTGCACCAATATCCATATTTAATATCAATAACTGCTTCTGCATCATGCTGCCAAAGATGGTACGGTGCGCATAGAAAATCCTCCGGAAACTGCTGCAAATCTGCAATCCGATACCCTTCTTGTCCGTGAACAAGCTGAATAAATCCGTAAGAATAACCAAAATACTCCGCACTTTTACCCTTAAACCCTTCAATTGTTTCAATCTCATAAAAAAAACGTATACCTCGTTTTCCATCAGGCACCCGACAAAGCTTGATCAAACTCGTATGCCCAATCCCAGCAAACGAACGAAAATAGTCTTCATAGGTTAACGTTTTTTGATATTCCTTAGATAAAAAATTGTAAGCCAGTGGAAATGGAGTCCGTGCATGACCAACCGTTCCGCAGCTTCGCCCTCCCAAGTTTTCAGCTTCACGCAAAATACTAAAATAATTGAGAAGAGTATCTTCAGGGGTTTTAGTCCATTCTGCTGGTATCTGAATTTGGTCGTGTGCTTTTTCAACATACGGTTGCAAGAACTCCGAAGTGGTAAATCTTAAATTTAAAGCCAGTAAACTAGATGGACGAAAATATTTCTGATGATAGGTAGCTGGGTCCACTTGATTCCGTAGTAACACATTCATCACCCCACCTTCAGTTTATGGCCATATGAATATTAGGTGAATGACCCATGTATCTCTTCTCATCATCACTTCCACAAAGGGACGGCTCCCCTGGCTCATATAAATTTCTTGAAGAAAAAAGCCTCCAGAACCGTCCCCACGGTCCAAATTCATATCAAAACGGTTCAAATTTGCAAAAATCAGCATCAAATTTGTTTTTTGAGGCCAAAAGAGACTCTTTTCCTTCTCTTTTCCCTTTCAAAAATGAAAAAGCTCTATTCGATTAAAGCCTTTATTCTCGGTATCTTTAAGCTACCTAGGAATAAATTGGAAGCATGCTGTCCCGAAAGGATCCAGCAATGGATAGCTTTAATCAGTTAGTCGAGCAGTATAACCCCATGATTCATAAAATCATGCACTCTCTTCATCTTTACCGTAACCAGGATGAATTCTATCAAGCAGCATTAATTGCCCTCTGGGAGGCAGACAATCGCTTTAACCCAGAAAAAGGAAGCTTCACCAACTATGCGTACACCTATATTAAAGGGAAACTCCTAATGGAGCTGACCCAAAAAAATAAGGATGAGACAATGGTCACTTATCCCAAAGAAGAGTATTGGGAAACCGTACAAGACCAAAATCCTGACACCCCTTTTGATGCTGAGATTCTGCTTTCATATTGCCATGGACTGACAGAAAAAGAAACAAAATGGGTGGTGGGTGTCATCCTCCACGATCAAACCATGAAGGATCTGGCGGTTCAAGAAAACGTGTCTGTTTCAGCCGTGAAGCAATGGAAGATAGGGGCATTACAGAAATTAAGAAATATGCCTCTGAACTAAACCATCCTTTCTTTGGAAACAGTCGGTGACAATCCGGGGCGTGACTGGCGCGGGAAAGTATGGGGGACTGACCCAATTCGACAATAAATGTGTAAATTATCCAAATTTTTTTAAAAAAAGGTATTGAAAAATAGTAATTGGTATCTATACGCATACCACTTACGAAAATTTATTATGTTAGTTTTTCCTTATAGTCCACAAGATTGGGTGGTAGAGAGAGCTATGGGAAAAAAAGCGTATGTTAAAATTTATGATTTAATGGATAAGACTGGTTTGTCGCTTAGAGAAATCGGGCGAAGAGCGGATATCGGACATTCAGCATTAAGTGCAATGGGCCAAGAAAAAAGAGAGTTTGTTTACCTTGAGCACTTAAATCGCATTGCCGATACGTTCGATATATCAGATATGCGTGAAATCCTTGATTTTAAAGAAACAGATGATGATTAGTAATACATTTTCTCCCGTGTTTCTCATTTCCAACTCGGTACATGGGTTCAACTCGCCCTGCATTTTCTCTGAAAAAGCAGGGATTATAGAGTTCCTAGCATGATCCTCCCAACTTACATGTTTCTCATAAACCACAGGAATATTGTTACTTACTCCACTTCACCATGAATCGTAAATCCTTATACCATTAAAGAACAACATCACCCCCATCAACCATAGATGATTCACCAGTTACTCACAAAAATGTAAGCGTTTTATTTTATTACAATCAAAGCCGCCACTACCTTTAGTACCTAAATAATAGTGACGGCATCAAGAGGAGGAGCATACACAAAAAGAAGCTAAAATGAGATCTTTTTGAATGACAAACAGTCACTATTTATTTATAAAGGGGTTGGATCGGTTGTATTTAAAGAAATTCTATATTATTAATCAGCACATGATGTACATGGTAAGTTTTTATGACCGGAATGGAAAGTTGATCACTTTAGTCACTCAAGCGAATGGGTCATTTGTGGTTGATAAATCTCCAGTCGAGATTATTGAGGATAGTATTAAGTGTATTGGTTTCGATTTCAAAGGTGCGTTGTCTACGGCAAAATGGATTCTTGGTGATATCCATATGTGTCCGGTAATGATTAACCCCATACATAAAATTTGTGTGTTTCCTACTAAATCAGCCAAGCATGAGGATTCCATCTGGTTGAATCCAAATCATATTGTTAGAACAAGCAGCCTTTATAGAAGTACATATTTAGAGTTTACAAACGGTCACACGCTTGAAGTCCCATGTAGACTTGCTGCATTTAATACCAAGCTTAAAAACGCGGAACAATTAAACAGGATTACTGTAGAAATAGGCAGCAATCCTACGGCTTTCTATTTTGAACCGAAGAAAAAGGAATTATCCCTCATCATAACAAAGAGAAAAGAACCGAAGAAGAAGTTGCCTCTCTAATAAGCATCGATTTAGCTATTAAGGATCTGTATCGTGTAATAGAATAATTGGATGAATTGAATGGTTATAAGGATCACAAATAACTAATCCTCGCAATCGGGGTTCCAATCCGCAGCTGGAAGGTCATTTTAAGAACCCCTGTTAATTATGATGAACAAAAGGACAATCTTCGACCAAATCCCTAAATTTTCAACTTCAACTAAACGTTTGATTAGAAACGCTACATCCCTTGATACTAATAGATTTGTATATTAAAAAAGGTGAAAAAATTGTTGCATGGTGTTTATATTTTAAGTATACAGCAAAACATTCTACTACTTCCGCCACAAATAGTTTCTTCATAAAATCTTTGAAGTTCACCATTACAAATAAAAGAGATTGATAATAATACCTAATAGTACCTTTTTCAGAGATAAAGGTTTATAATAATATAGCCCTAATTTGAAAAAATTGTAAAATACTTTGGACATATATAATTGATAAATTAATATACTTCTTGGAGGATTTGCCCAAATGAAAACTGAAAAAAAGAAGAGAAAATGGCTTAAAGTAACAGGCATTATATTACTAGTTCTCTTTATAGGTGTGGGAGTTTACGCTTATTCTGTCTATCACTCTCTTAAAAATGCGGTAGAGACCATGCACCAACCAATTGAGCGTCAACAATCAGATAAACGCCAGGACCCTGTTGAATTTACGAAGAAAGTTCCTTTCTCCGTCTTAATGTTAGGAGTAGATGAACGAAAAGGGGACCGCGGCCGTTCGGACTCCATGATTGTGTTAACTGTTAACCCAAAAAATCATTCTGTAAAAATGCTAAGTATCCCACGTGATACTAGAACGGAAATCGTTGGAAAAGGGAAAGAGGATAAGATTAACCATGCGTATGCCTTTGGAGGCGTTCCAATGGCCATGGATACAGTAGAAAACTTCCTTGATATCCCGATTGATTATTATGTAAAAATTAACATGGAAGGCTTTAAAGATATTGTTGATGCGGTTGGCGGAGTAACTGTACAAAATGATTTACAATTTTCTTCAGATGGATTTGAGTTTCCTAAAGGTGAGATAACATTAAATGGTGCGAAAGCATTGAGCTATTCAAGAATGAGACACGAAGATCCAAGAGGGGACTTCGGCCGACAAATGAGGCAACGCCAAATTATTCAAGGCGTTATTAAGGAAGGCGCAAGCTTATCGAGCTTAACGAACTACTCAAATATATTCAAAGCACTTGGTAGCAATGTGAAAACGAATCTCACATTTGAACAGATGATGGACATCCAAAAGAATTATAAAGACGCAGCAAACGACATTCAGCAAATGGAAATAAAGGAACAAGGAACAAAAATTGATAAAATTTATTATGGAATTGTATCTTCAGAGGAGAAACAGCGAGTACAGAATGTTTTGAGAGAACAATTAGAGATAAAATAATAAAAAAGGCATTACTATTTGCTGAATTCTATTATCCCTATGCTAATGAACCATACAAGTAATAGTTTTCAAGTTCAAAGGAATTAATTTACTATAAACTATAGCCCTTTCAGCAGTATTCATATAAAAGAATACAGCTAAAAGGGTTATATTAAATTTATTATTATAAAGAGTACTGCTTATTAAAATAATTTTGGTACTCTCCGCTGATAATTTGCTCCCACCACCACTTATTGTTTAAATACCAATCAATGGTCTGAGCAATACCAGTTTCAAAGGTATAAGTTGGCTTCCAACCTAAGTTCTCTAACTTTGTAGGATCAATTGCATATCGTTTATCATGACCTAAACGATCTGTTACAAATTCAATTAACTCTTCAGATTTTCCTAGTGTACTAATAATTGTTTTAACCACGTCTAAATTAGTTCGCTCATTATGACCACCAACGTTATAGACCTCACCATTTACTCCTTCATGCAATACAAGATCAATGGCTGAACAGTGATCTAACACGTGTAACCAATCACGGATGTTCTTCCCATCCCCGTATACAGGAACCTTCTCATCATTTAAAACCCTAGATATTGTTAGTGGAATTAACTTTTCAGGAAAGTGAAATGGTCCATAGTTATTTGAACATCGTGTGATATTTACTGGAAGTCCAAATGTTTCATGGTAAGCCCGTACTAAGAAATCAGATGACGCCTTACTTGCACTGTATGGGCTATTTGGTTGTAACGGAGTTTCTTCAGTAAAGAATGTACTTGGATCAAAATCTAATTCACCATATACTTCATCTGTTGAAACATGAACAAACTTCTTAACTCCTACCTGCTTAGCTGCATCAAGTAATACTTGTGTTCCTAACACATTTGTACGTACAAAAATTTCCGGCTCCGTTATAGAACGGTCCACATGACTTTCAGCTGCAAAATGAGCTACATAATCAAATTTCTCTTTTTCAAAAAGTGTAAAAATTGTCTCACGATCGGCAATATCCGCTTTAACAAAATGGTAGTTGTCCTTCTTTTCAATTTCTCGGTGCTTGGTCAAATCACCAGCATATGTTAATAAATCTAAATTATATATATCATATTGTGGATACTTATCCACCATGAATTGAACAAAGTTCCCACCAATAAAACCTGCTCCACCAGTGACAAGAATCTTTTTATTCGTCATTATTTCACCTCATGTAGTAGTGCACTTAAGTAACGATTTAAGGAGTCCTGCCAAGATGGCAACGAATTAAATCCTTTATCGATTAACTTTTGCTTAGACATTCGAGAGTTCTTGGGCCTAATAGCTCTAGTAGGATATTCTTCAGTTTTAATTGAATTTACTTTTACGGATTTCTCTGCCAAATGGAAGATTTCCCTTGCAAATTCAGCCCAACTGCAATAGCCCTCATTGGTTGCATGGTAAATACCAAATCTATCTGTTTGTATCATATCTAATAATAAAACTGACAAATCTTGAGTATTAGTAGGGGATCCGATTTGATCACCAACTACATTTATTTCATTACGAGTTTCTGCCAGTCGTAACATCGTTTTAACGAAGTTGTTTCCGTTCAAACCAAAAACCCAAGATATTCGCACTATGAACCATTCTGATAATAAGGATTGAATTACTTTCTCAGCTTCATATTTTGTTTTACCATAATATCCTTCTGGGTTAGGTGTGTCGGATTCAACAAAAGGCATATCCCCTTCACCATTAAAAACATAATCAGTGCTGATATACATAAACTTGGCATTTAGTTCTTTTGCTGCACTTGCCAAATACTTCGTACCATTAACATTAACATTCCAGCAGTTTTCCCTATCATCTTCCGCCTTATCAACTGTGGTATATGCTGCACAATGAATAATAGCATCTGGATTAGTCTCTTTTACATATTTGTAAACTGCATGTTCATCAGTTATGTTCAAATCTTTTGAACCAACACCCACCATGTCAAATCCGTATTCCAATCCCTCTCGCACCACATCAAATCCCAATTGTCCTGTATAACCGGTTACTAGTATTTTCATTATTTATTCTCCATAGATAAAATTAATCTCAGCCTCTTCTAGAAGCGGTGCCTTTTCATCTTTGGCAGATAAAACAGGAGTAATATCAATTGGCCAATCAATTCCAATAGTAGGATCATTCCATAAAATACCGCGATCGCACTCTGGTGCATAAATCTCGTCCACTTTATACTGAACTTCTACATCATCAGTCAAAGTCATAAATCCATGCGCAAATCCCTGAGGAATTAATAATTGTTTCTTATTGTCTGCACTTAGCTCTATTCCAAACCAGTTACCAAACGTAGGGCTCCCTTTTCGTATATCAACTGCTACATCAAAAATGGCCCCTTTTGTGCATCGAACAAGCTTTGTTTGTGCCTTAGGATTTAATTGATAATGCAAGCCTCTTAATGTTCCTTTTGCTGCAGACAAAGATTGATTATCTTGTACAAACTTTATATTTAATCCTGCTTCTTTAAATATCGCTTCACTGTAAGTCTCCATGAACCATCCACGATGGTCTCCAAATACTTTAGGTTCAAAAATTTTCACTCCTGGTATGGAGGTTTCAATAAAGTTCACTTAAAACACCTCTTATTTAATACTTTATGCTTCCATTTGCTACCTTTAATAGGTATTGTCCATAACCAGTCTTAGAGAATTTCTCTCCAGATTCAATTAATTCTTCTTTTCCAATCCACCCATTGATATACGCAATCTCTTCAGGGGCGGCAATTTTAATCCCTTGATGCTCTTCAATCGTTTTTACAAAATTAGTTGCTGCTACTAAACTTTGATGTGTTCCTGTATCTAGCCATGTAAAACCACGCCCTAGAAGTTCAACATCAAGCTCGCCCATTCGTAAATAAGTATCATTTACCGATGTAATCTCTAGCTCTCCACGAGAAGATGGTTTGACATTCTTTGCAATATCTATAATACGATTATCATAAAAATATAGACCTGTAACGGCATAATTTGATTTTGGAACTTCTGGCTTTTCCTCAACGCTTAGAACTTTACCATTTTCATCAAATTCAACTACACCAAATCGCTCTGGGTCTTGAACATGATATCCAAAAACTGTTGCACCCCTTTCCTTTTGTGCAGCACGTTGGAGTATTTTCCTCATACCACTTCCATAGTAGATATTGTCTCCCAAAATCATTGCTACCGAATTGTTACCAATAAACTCTTCTCCAATTAAAAAAGCCTGAGCTAATCCATCCGGGCTAGGCTGAATCCTATATTCGAGATTAATTCCAAATTGAATACCATTTCCTAATAATGCCTCAAAACGAGGAGTATCCTCCGGAGTTGAAATAATAAGAATATCTCTAATTCCAGCAAGCATTAACGTTGATAAGGGATAATAAATCATAGGTTTATCATAAATTGGTAAAAGCTGTTTACTAGTAACCATTGTTAATGGAAATAATCTTGTACCGCTTCCACCCGCAAGTATTATACCTTTCATATTCTAAATCACCCTTATTTATATATTTGATATCTTAACTCCCAATTGATCGATATCTACACATTGTTAGAAATAATATCCTTATTCATATGAATTATTCCTTTATCAACCTATCTTTTAGGGGTTTTTTAAGTACAATTGAATCATCGTCTTCTTACTCTAACATTTTCAATACCTATGGAAAGACCTAAATAAGATTGTTTAATTAAATTCGACCCAATCATCCAAATTGTTTGAACCCTGCCAAAATCATAGTTTGATGCTTGCTCAATTTCTTAATAGCACATTTAAAAACTTTGGGCTTAATTAGGTTTCTACGCATTTTTATTTAATCGCAATTGAGCATATATTTTATCATAGACGTATTTAATTAAGGTTGGTACAAGAACACCTATGAATGAATACACAAGCCAGTTTATCCCTTGACCTGATATAACGGGAAACATAGATATATCATGAATTGGATAGTGATATATCTTTACGATTATTAAACTTACAATTTTAAAAGATAAAAAATGTAGGGCAAATATATGGAGAGTATTTTGACCAATAAAATTTAATAAGTTGAGCCTAAATCTTCTATTTAAATGTTTCGAAATATAAAAGACAATATAAATTCCTAGTAAAGAGCAAATAATGAAATAAATTGGATTTGTATATTCATTTCTACCAACATTTATGCTACCAAATTTATTTAATGTCAAAATAGATAATAAAGACACAACAAAAAAATATATATTCATCGGAATTATTCTTTCATACTTCTTATAAAGATATCCAATATGATAAATAACTATCAATATGATTGCAGTATCTAAAAACCTGGGTAACTTTATTCCAAAATAAATAAGAATATTCCCAATAATAAACAGTGTAAATACAAGCACATTTCTAATATATTGACTGTTAAGGTTAACTTTTAATGAAAAATAACAAATTAACGCATAAATAACAGTAACCTCAAACATTGCTGTAAGAAACCAAAATCCGCCAAGTAATTGATCATTTCCCCCAAATAATATTATATTTATAAAACCTTTCAAATAATCTAATCCACTAAATTTTGAAATACCATAATAGGAGGTGTAAATCTTAGTATAAAAAAATAAGTTGTGTAAGAGTAAAAATGCTATCTGATATTTAATAAATGGTATATATAATGATTTAACCTTTTTAATTATTTGTAACTTTATATCATTACTATATTTATCCTTATACAAGTATCCTGAAATGAAAAAAAATAAAGACATATGGAATAAATAAATTATAGATGTTATTGGTGATTCGGAATGGCCAACAACCACCATAATTATTCCGGAAGCCCGTGCAAAATTAATATATCGATTTTCATCAAAATTTTTTGTATTTACATTCATAAAATAACCTCTCTTGCTCATCTGCAAGTATTAGTGTTTTATTTTTGATTTTATGGTTATTTTATTATTATAAATAATAATAAAAACCAGGTTCCAATAGAAAGATTGAATTACATATGCTGTTAGATTCGAAGCTAATAAATTTGTAACTAAAAGGCAAATAATTATTATAAAGCTATACCTTGATAACAATGATTTCTTTGAAAATGCTACAACTAACAATACAACATTAAATATTAACCACATACTAAAAACAATTATTCCTGAATCAAAAAGTAATGACATAAAGAAGTTTTCAACATAAATACCTCCATAATTATTATCAAGTGCACCAAGGTTTAGATTAGCACTACCTACACCTCTACCAAATAATATTACATACCAGTCTTCATTCTGAAATTTTGATATTGTATTCATTATTGAATCGATTCTTCCTGTATAGCTTTTTTCTTGTAAGTCAAATACTGTAAACAAATAAATTTTATCACCAAATGTTACTCCTAAGCTTATTACTGCAAGTATAAGACCTGTCAGTATAATAAACTTTTTTTCTAGTAAACAATATATTATAACAAACAAAAGTATAATGATGTATGAGGAGCGACTTTGCATTACTAATAGCGGAAAAGCACTTAAAGCTACCATAATATAAAATATTTTATTTTTATTACTTTCCAGAAATAATAGGCATAAATACATCACAAGCTCAATTGAAAAAACTATTGGAGAGTTAAAATTTGACGGTCTATAAAAAACACTTCCCATTTTAACTACATCTTCGAAAATTAAAATGTTTTCATCTCTCATAACACCAAAGAATGTGTAATCAATAAGGGCTCTGTAATATAATATACCTAAGTTAATGATGAAATATGGCGTATAGACCATTGAGAGCCTGATATTTTTTTCAACCATGTATTTTATGGAATAAAGTGCCACTATAGGTATATAGATATATCTGTGAATTGAGAGAATAACCTGTTCTGTATAAATGCCAACAATAAATATTTGTAATAATAAACAAACTAGCACAATGGAGAAATAAACAATTAAATTTCTTTTAAAGATCCCATCTTTGATTACTCTAATTAAAAGAAGTAATAGAATTTCAATTATTAAAAAATTATAGCCATTATCACCAATCAATCCCTTAATTAATGGACTGAGACTAACTACTAAGCAAAATATCATTCCAGTGATATGTGGTTTCTTGTAAGAGTATATTAATAATAGTCCTAAGACTATTAATATGATTATTTTCATGCATTTACCTCATTACTTGTATATGATATCATTTTCACTAATACTTATCTTCTGAATGTTTGAATAAGTAATTAGAAGTAGAGTAGCATTGCAAACTAGAAAAGTTAGTTTAAGTTATGCTATCTATCATTTTTTTTATTTTCTTACCTTTCTCTTTCCAAGTATGTTGAGATGCAAATTCTATTCTCTTCAATGACAATTCGGTAGAATCTTCATTTAGTGCATCCTTTATTTTCCCAACAAACTCATTACTGTCTTTGGCTAAATAAATATTGTCTTGGAATACATTCAGTTCTTCATACTTGGTAGCTACAGTAGGCTTTCCAGCAGCTAAATATTCATATATTTTAACTGGGTTTACATCTTGGATTAATGAATTCACCTTAAAAGGCATTATACATACATCAAATCTTTTTAAGTAGTCTGGTAGTTCTTCAAATGGTTTAGGACCTAAAATTTTTATATTATTAATGTTTTTTGATTGGTTAATTAATTCCCAGTTCCCAATTGGCCCGATAACAATAAAATCCATTTCAGGCATTTTTTTTGCAGTATCGACCAACAATTCAATATCGAACCAATTACCTATAGTTCCAAAATAACCAACATTTTTCCTATCTCGCGTTCCTATTTCCTTACCATCATTATGATTTTTATTATAAGCAATATTAAAATGTTTAAAATCTACTGCATTTTGAATTAATGTAATTTTACTTGAGTCTTTCGGTTGTAGATAGCTACTGACTTTCTTAACCAACCCATTACTACTTGCAAAAATAATATTTGCTTTTCTACACAGTTGTTCCTCTGTTTTATTAATTTCATTTCTTTCTTCTGTATTTCTTGAGAACTCAGCATAATTATCCATACAGTCATAAATTAAAGACCCTTTAAAACCTTCTGGAATAAGGCTTAATTGTTGAGGGTGAGTCAGCCATATTATGTCAAAACTATTCTTATTACATAATTCCATAATATAATTTTTAAACAAATTTTGATTAATTGAATTCACTAACTTAAATCTACTACCTGGGATCATAACTCTTCTTTCAATTACCATGTTTTGCTTGTTTTTAAATTTTCGTTGCTTTAATGTAGGATTTATTTTCCTTGAATTTATACCATTTATTATTATCGGCATTTGACAAATATAAAACAGATTATATTCATTACTTAGAAGTTCTGCTAAATGTTGCGGTCTTTGTTTAGCAAAATGCCAATCAATAAGAGATATATATAAAATTGATTTCATTTCATGCTTCCTCTCTGATGAGCATATTATTATTACTTTTAATTCTATATAACATACTCAATGTTAATAATGTTTCGCCAACTAACATCCCAATTACAATACCAAAAAATGATATAAAAGGTACTAATGAAAAATATAAAAGTAGGGTTACAGTGGTAGCAACAAAAAACGCCTTACTATATTCCCCTCCATTACCACTACCTACTAAAAATTGAATCCCAATCATATTATTTATTATTCCTAATGTAATCCATATAGATAAACACTCAAGGACTACAGAAAAATTAATATATTCAGGGCCATATAATATATTTATTATTTCATCACTCGAAATTAAAACCAAAATAGAAATAACTAGCGATAGTGGAATAACAAACCAACTGACCTTTTTAATTGCTATTACACCTTGGTCAAACGATGTTCCAAACTTTGCACTAATGTACGGAAAAAGGGTTTGAGTAATTGGTGTTAATAATCCATTAATTGCTTTTAAAATTTTATCAATAGCCGCAAAATTCCCAACTACTTCTTTAGTTTGAAATAATCCTAATATTAGCGTTCCACTAGCTGCCAAAATATTAGCTAATAAAGATGCTACAAATATATGCCAACCCTCAATAAACTCTTCAATTATTTGATCAAATGCTGGCAAGATAAATCTAATATGGTATTTATAAAATATTATAAAGGAACTTAATATTCCATTTATAACAGCTACCAATGAATTTAATATTATTAAGGTATTATAATCCGCTTGACTTTTAACAAGTATAAAAACTAGCAGAGTATATACACCTCTAGATATTAGATTCAAATATGTTATATATTTCATTTTCTCAATACCTTGAAAGAACCAAATAGAGAAGAAGATATTACCTATAACTGTTCCAAAGGCAAACACATATGTTAAAAAGTCAATTCTGAACTTTTCAATTAATAAGACAGTACTACATAAAATGATAAAACTGATAATACACAAAATAATTTTACAAACTATAATAGTACTATATATTTTCTCTACTTTTCGTTTATCATGTTTATAAATAGATATTTTTCTCGTTGCAGATAAATTAAATCCATAGTCTGTTAAAACTTGAAATAATACAATAAAAGCCATTGAGAATGCAACTAGTCCATAATTTTCAGCACCTAGAGTTCTTATACTATATGGTACAGTAATAAGTGGAAGTAAATAATTAGATCCTTGCAAAATGAATAATGAGAACATATTAGACAAAATCCTTTTGGAGCTGTCATTATTCAAGAAATACTTCTTTTGTTTCTTTAAAAATTTTGTGAGTTTTATATTGCTAATCATAATTAATTCTCCATTTCGGTGTTTCTTCCATTTATCCATTTAATAAAGCTAATTTTCAATTAAGCAATTGAAAATTATTTAACAACAAAAATGGAAAATCTCTCAAAAAAACTAATAGTAAAGCATGCTCAACTGGTTATATCAATCTTTTTACTAATGATAATAATAATAAAACCAAAAATAAATAAGACATCCTTTAATGTTACTACCTAAAAGCCAAAGAGTGTTGGCTTGTTCAAAGTCCCTAAAATGAAGAAGATCGATTGTAATATATTATTCTTGTCATAATTTAAATTAAATTAACCTAAATTAATCCTATTTGAATTAATTTATATATTTCGCAAGATTTTTTAAACTGATAATTACATGCTTATTGAAAAGGCCCAGTATCCATAGTAATTTAGTGCTTTTTATATTTAATATATTTTTGCAGTAATATCTTTGAGATTCTAGAAATATCGAGTAATCTTTTTGAATCACTTTAAGCTTTTTGCTTTTATGCTGGTGGTTATGATAAAAGGAATCCTTTAAACTTACCACACTCTTTAAACCCTTTTTTTTAATTTTATAAGATAAAATATTTTCTTCGTAATATAAAAATACTTTTTCATCAAAATAATTTACTTCCTTAAATACTTCTAACTTTATAATAAAAAAACACCCAGATAAAACATCAATCTGTAAAATTTCATTAGATTTATTTGAGTGGTACTGTGTAAAATATTTATTCATTTTTAGCATTCTTAGTTTATTTAAAATAGGAATATTATTTAATATAACATCTTTGTATCCGGGTAAATCCCAACCGAAATACTCTCTCCCATCCAGTATCTGTACCCCTGAAGCAAGAGCAATTTCACTATTTTTTTCTAATAATATTGTTAAATTATCTAGTACAGTGGTTTCTACCGAAACATCTGGGTTCATAATACATATATATTTTAAATACGGGTATTTGTTTTCCGCATATTTAACTCCACAGTTATTTCCGTAAGAATAACCACCATTCTTATTAGATTTTATTACATCAATAATATCAATATCCCCAAATGCTTTGTTTAGTTCTATATAACTTTCATTTGGAGATAAGTTATCTACTACAATAATAGGGTGCATTATACCTTTGCTAATTAAATCTTGAACTGTTTTTATAGTTAAATTGTAATTATTATAATTTAATATAATAATAGCTAAATGGTATTTTTCTGACCCTTCTATATTTTTATTATCTTTCATTTATATACTCCTAATAAATTTCAATTAATAATCTATCCTCAAATATTAGTAAAATCTTGCTTTTAGGGTAGGTGTCTTATATTCTAAAAATAGCATTTAAGTTGCATTTCCAATATAAAATTCCTAAAAAATGATATCAGGTAAAATTATATTCTAATAAAAGCGAATATTATAACCACTTAAATTAAAGTTCAACCATTTCAAAATTCCTCAGTTACTTCTATCATTTAAATAAATACTTCCTATTCTTTTAAAGATCATTGGCTGATTACCAAACTAAGAATAGTTGAAGTTGTTCTATTTTCACTAGAACCCAAAGAGTGATTATCTATAATTTTATACTTAATTTTTTGTGCTATAGTACTTTCCATTAATGTGGAAAGTTCCACCTCATCAAACGGGTCAAAAAAGTATGCATTTTCATATCCATCCAATATTTCATGAGAGAATGGGCAATCTGAAGCTAATATCATTCCTTCTTGTTGTTTAGCTTCTAGCATCGGTAATCCAAAGGTCTCAATATATGACGGAAATAATAGAACAGACTTACTATAATAATTAAATACCTCTTCTCTTCCTAGTCTACCTACAAATTTAACAGGAAGATTGTTCAGCCGAATTAATTCACATAAAGAAGAAATATGATCTGTTTCATTTCCATCTAATGTTAAAACCACATTGAAATTATGCATATTTTTGTCTTTCAATATTTTACATGCCCTTATAATAATTTCATGGTTTTTATATTCACCACCACCTGCCGGGTAAAAGAAGGTTGAAAACGATTCATGATTAACTTCAAACGGAACATTATTATCCATATTTTTTATCTGTGGAGCAACTACATTTATTTTTTCATTTTCAACATTTGTTTTTGCGATGCAAGCATTTTTCATCCATTTTGTTTGTACGATTACCATATCAGCCTTTTTTATTGACTTAAAAATTTTTTTGCCTATTATATTTTGATAAATCCAAAATGTTCTATTTTGAATGAATGAAAATTTATAATCTACAAATGGTAAAGATTGATGAACATATAATGTTTGTGGAACTTTTGTTTTAGGTATTATCAAGTTTTGAAGTGACAATACCTTATCTACTTTATATTTTTTGATTAATTTTGATGCAAAATAGTTATCAAAAAACAATCTATGAAACCAACTTCTTTTAACCCAAGGATATCTCAAAATCTTAATATTTTCTTTATCTTTCAATTGTGGTTTACTCACAATAAATATCCAATTTATGTTTTCATCTGAATGAGTTTCCACCGCATTATACAAGTCATATAATATTGATAAAGCCCCTCCACTTTCTGCAGGAACATCAAATACCATAATATTCATACCAGCCTATTCCTTCTTCCAGACTACTTTGTCAATTATCTTCCCATAGCTTTGAATAATCTTAACAACCTTGACAGATACATTTCTATCAATATAATCAGTTGCAATAATTGTATCTTCCTCATTTTCCCACATCATTCTACTTAACTCTACTGCTTGAACTATGTCCTTTTCAACAATTCCTCCCACTACTACTGTTCCTTTATCTAAAACCTCAGGTCTTTCTGTAGAAGTCCTAATTAATACTCCTGGAAATCCTAGTATTGCAGATTCTTCCGATAAAGTCCCACTATCTGATAATGTACAAAATGACATAAGCTGCAGTTTATTATAGTCAAAGAATCCAAATGGTTTTAGTTGTTTTATTAACGTATGGAACTTAAAACCTCTCTCCTCAATTTTCTTCCAACTTCTTGGGTGAGTAGAGTAAATAATAGGTAATTGATATGTTTCAGCAATATTGTTTAAAGCATTCATTAATGAGGTGAAATTATTCTCATCATCGATGTTCTCTTCTCTATGTGCAGATACTAAAATATACTTTCCTTTTTCTAATCCTAATTTTTCCAAAATATCACTACATTCAATCTTTCTCATATTTTTGTGTATCACTTCTGTCATTGGAGAGCCAGTTACAAAAACATGTTCTTTTCTGATACCTTCTGATAATAAATATCTTCTGCTATGTTCTGTATAAGCAAGATTTATGTCAGATACATGATCTACAATTTTCCTATTAATCTCTTCAGGTACATTTTGATCAAAACAGCGATTTCCTGCTTCCATATGGAAAATCGGTATTTTTAAACGCTTTGCAGCAACTGCACTTAGACAACTATTCGTATCACCAAGAATTAACAATGCATCCGGCTGTTCTTGTTTTAAAATTTTATATGAAGAAGCAATTATATTTCCCATTGTTTCCCCAAGGTCTGAACCAACTACTCCTAGAAAATGATCTGGCTGTCGTAATCCTAATTCTTCAAAAAAGATTTCATTTAGTGTATAGTCCCAATTTTGTCCTGTATGCACTAATACATGGTTAAAATATCTATCGCAAGCTTTTATTACTTCTGATAATCTTATAATTTCTGGTCTTGTTCCAACTATGGTCATAACCTTCATTTTTTCCATTCTAATCTATACCTCCAAATAATACGTATCTGGCTTTTCAGGATTAAAGCACTCATTTACCCACATTACTGTTACTAAATCATTCTCGCCTATGTTTACAATTGAGTGAGTGTATCCAACAGGAATGTCTAAAACTTGCAACTTTTCCCCACATACTCTATATTCCATGATTTCGTCTGTATCTATCTTTCTAAATCTAATTAAACCTTCTCCGCTTACTACTAAAAACTTTTCATTTTTAGTATGATGCCAATGATTACCTTTGGTAATGCCTGGCTTTGAGACATTTATAGAAACTTGGCCTTTTTCTGAGGTTTTAAGAAATTCTGTAAAAGATCCTCTTTTATCAACGTGCATTTTAAGGTCATATGAAAACTCATTTTCTGGTAAAAAACTTAAATAGGTGCTATAGAGCTTCTTGGTTAAAGCATCTTCCATATTAGGAATACTTAAATTCCCCCTACTTTCTTTGAAGCTTTTTATAACATTTGCTAACTCACCAAGTTTAATATTATATGTTACAGGTACAATACAGAAATCACCTTTAATAGTTGGATTGCCCTCTAATGCTTTAATAAATTCTTCTAAAACATCATCTATATAACAAAGAGTAAGTTCTACTTCTGGATTGTTTATCTTAATATCCAATCCTCTAGCAATATTATGACAATACGTAGCCACCACTGTATTGTAATTAGGTTTGCTCCATTTCCCAAAAAGGTTAGGCAACCTATATATGAAAGATTTAGCTCCAGTCTCTTCACTATATGCTAATAATAAATCCTCTCCAGCCTTCTTACTTTTACCATAGGGATTATCATTCTCTGCTTGAATTGATGAAGTAATGAGGATTGGTGCTTTATTACCGGATTTTTTTAGTAGTTCTAGTATTTCAGATGTGAATCCAAAATTACCCTTTATAAATTCACTTTCATCATTTGGCCTGTTTACCCCAGCTAAATGAAAAACAAAGTCACACTCTGTTGCATATTTCTCTAGTAAAGAATCGTCACTTTCTTTACTGTATTCTAAAATATTGTTATATCCTTTATTTTTAAGTTCAGCTATAAGATTTTTTCCTACGAATCCCTTTGCACCAGTAACCAAAATTTTCATTTAACTATTCCATCCTTTAATTCATAGCGTAATTACTTTTTTTCCATGATTTGAGCTCTTTTTGAACATAGTCTAGAGCTAATAACTTTTCCTTTATCTGGTCTACATTTAAAAGCTCAGTATTATGTGAATTATATTCATCAACTGTAGTTAACTCTTTATTCCCCTCTGCAAAATATTTATCATAATTAAGATCCCGTCGATCAGCTGGTACTCTAAAGAACCCACCTAAATCTTCCGAAACAACAAACTCTTCTCTAGTAAGAAGTGTCTCATAGAACTTCTCCCCATGACGAGTGCCTATGACTTTAATCTCATTGTCTGCTTTAAAAATCTCTTTTATAGCTTGAGCAAGATCTCCTACTGTACTTGCAGGTGCTTTTTGAACCATAATATCCCCAGCCTCAGCATTATGGAAAGCAAATACTACCAATTCAACTGCCTCTTCAAGACTCATCAGGTATCTTGTCATATATGGGTCTGTTACAGTCAATGCCTGTCCACTTTTAATTTGTTCAATAAATAATGGAATAACTGATCCACGAGATGCCATTACATTACCATATCTTGTTCCACAAATAAGAGTTTTGTCTGGTGATACTGTTTTCGATTTAGCAACAAAGACTTTTTCCATCATAGCTTTGGATATTCCCATTGCATTAATTGGGTATGCGGCTTTATCGGTTGAAAGGCAAATTACCTTTTTAACTCCATACTCTATAGCAGCAGTAAGTACATTGTCAGTCCCTATTACATTTGTTTTCACTGCTTCAAGAGGAAAAAATTCACATGAGGGTACTTGTTTCAAAGCAGCAGCATGGAAAATATAATCTACACCATGCATAGCATTTTTTACACTTGCAAGGTCCCTTACATCTCCAAGATAAAATTTTAACTTATCATTTTTATACTGTTTTCTCATGTCATCCTGTTTTTTTTCATCCCTAGAAAAAATACGGATTTCCTTTAATCCAGAGCCCAAAAACCGTTCCATTACAGCATTTCCAAAAGACCCTGTACCACCAGTAATTAGTAAAGTTTTATTATTAAACATTGTTTATCTTCCTCTCAAAATGATTCATAATTATTTGATAGGTGTTCTCAACAGTATAATTTTCTTCTAAATATTTCCTTCCATTTTCACCTAATATAGAACGCATCCGCATCTCCGATGATAATAATTTCAAGAGTTTATTAAAAGAGTTAATATCTCCACTTTCACACCAATAGCCAAAATGCCCAGATTCAATAATTCTCCCTAAATCTGTATTCTTATCTGTTGCTGCTAATATTGGCATAGAAGCTTGCATGTATTCTAAAATTCTTGATGGGAAATTTGGAATAGTAAACCTTCTATCTAAAAAAACTAGTCCCACATCACTTGAATTTACCAACAACTCATAATCTTCCTTTGGTAAATGATGAAACAATTTTACATTTGAAACTTTCTCGTTGTTTATAAAGCTTTGTAATTTACCGAACTCTGTTCCAGACCCTGCTATTAAAAAAAATATATTTTGGTTATTTTTATTACTTTTTATACAATTTATAAGAAAATCAATACCTTGTGGCTTCCCTAGATTTCCACCATATACGAAGACAATTCTATCATTTGGAATTTCATACTTTTTTCTAATAGACTTTATTCTTTCTTTATCTATAATTATTGGAGTTGGATTTATACTATTTGGACATACCTCAACTTTTTGTGAATTAATATAACTATTCTGTTTTAATATAAAGTCGACATTTGCCTGAGACATACAACCAATAAAATCTGATTGCATATATAGCCTTTTCTCTTTATTTCTAAAATACTTATAGAACAGACTCTTTTTACTAAACATTCCTAAATCTACAGCATTTTGTGGAAAAATATCTTTAAGTAATAAGTAGGATTTCGCATCATCACGATTTTTTATAAAGCCAACAACTTTTTCAAAAGTGATAGGTGGAGTTGAGTAGAGAACCAAGTCAAATTTCACCTTAGAAAAGTGCCTCTTGATTTCTTTTAAAAATCGATTTTCAACGAATAATGTTGATAGGCCTTTTTCTAAAAGATTAACTTTTGTTATATTTCCAATTTTAACCCTTAATATACTTATCCCACTTTGTTTATAGAAAAATGTTTTTGTTCCATTTCTTCTTTCCACCGGACATGCTACATATACTTCATGCCCTCTATCACGAAATTTTCTAAGTAGATCAGGATATATTCCATTGATATCAACGTTACTTAAATCAGCTAAGGTTAAAAACAAAATTTTCATACTTACCACCAGAATTAATATTTTCTTAAAGTATAAGCACTTTTCCAGTGACTCTATACTTAAAGTCTTATACTTAAATTTAGTTCCATTAAGCTATTTATGGTAAAGGTATTTTTTACATCTTTAAAATACTCTCGGTTTATATAAACGCCATCTCCCCTAATTATCCTTACTGTTGTTATAGGATAGATACTACCAATATAGAAATCCTTTTCTGGGTTATCTCCGATATATATCATGTCATTAAAGTTTACCCCTAACCTTTCCTTCATTAATTCAAATGGTTTAGGGCTAGGTTTCCAAAAATCTCTGCCAAAATCATCAGTAATAATAATTTCATCAAATACCTCGAAAGCATTTAGTGCCTCTAATTTTTGCCTTTGAGCTTCCTTGTATCCATCGGTGATTATTCCCAGTTTAAGTCCATCTTGCTTAATCATATTTATTGTAGGATAAACATCGTCAAAAAAACTGATTTTAGGAGAATGTTCTCTATATTCTTTTACCAATTTATTTATATAGTCCATACTATAAAAAATATTTAATTTTTCTAAAGTCCTATTAAAGACTTCAATCTTATTTTCTTTAAATTCATAAAATAGTAAATCATATATTGAATTTGCATTAAGGCTATACTCATTTGCTATAACATTAGAAATATGTCTATAGCCGCTTTTTATATATTCTAATTCAGAAATCAGAGTATCATCTAAATCAAAAATTATCGCCTTATACATTTTCCTTTACCTGATTCTCATCTATGAAAATTGATTGATCGTAACGTAAAAAGATTAAGTCTTCTTTATAATCTTCCGTATACTCTATAGTTTGATTCTTTAATAATTTATATAAATTCTGACAAGAATCCGCACCTGCTATAATACTCATTGGTGCACCTCCGCCAAAGCGAGGATTAATTTCTATATACTCAATGCCCTTTTCCGTTTTCATACATTGAACTGTTATATGGCCAATTGGCTTTAAGATATTCACTAGCCTTCTAACGTCATCTATTATCTGACGATCCTTTACAATTTTACCATTCAATATTTCCCCGCTTCTAACAGCCAATCTTTTTCTTGGTACAATAGTAATCGGGGTACTATCAAAGTCACAAAATACATCGACAGTAAATTCTTCACCTGAAATAAACTCTTGAACCATAGGATTCTTAATATAATTTCTAAAAAAATAGAGTTCTTCTCTTGAATTTACCTTAAATGTATTTATGCTTGAACTTCCATTAAGTGGTTTAATAAATAAAGGGAATATAAAATTTCCATTGTCGATATCATTATTGTCAATTAATTCAGGGACCAAGAAACCATGCTCTTTAAAAAAGTTATAAGTTTTAATTTTATCTCTACAAACAGATATGACGTCATAATCTGAAATTAAAACTTTTGCATTGGTTCTTTTTTCAATCAGGTCCTTTTCAATAGATAATATCTCTAGTTCTGTATCGATAGTTGGAACAATAAGTTTAATCTTCTCTAAATTACAGATTTCAATAATTTTCTCAATATACCCAGAATCACCGATTCTTGGAATCTGATAGTTTCGATCACTAAAGTATATTGCTGGTGCTGTAGATGATACATCGGCAGTAATAATCTTGCTATTAACACTTTCATTAAATGCAGCTTTTTTAAAGCTATTTATAAGTTCCACTCTTCTACCAGCACTTAAAATTAATATATTAATGTCCATACCAATCTCCTGTAATAACATTATTTTAAATTTTATTCTTCAGTATTACTCCCAGAAAAAAACTCCATGGTAGCTTCACCTTGTTGTGAAATTCCCTCTTTTTTTAAAACCTTCTTCAATGTTAAAAAGATAATCTTACAGTCTAATAAAAAATTCAAATTTTTAATATAGTAAACATCAAAATCAAATTTCTCTTCCCAAGATATGGTGTTTCTTCCACTTACTTGAGCTAATCCAGTTAGCCCTGGTCTTTCATCATGTCTAGTTCTTTGATTAGTGTTATATAAAGGTAAATATTGGACTAGTAATGGCCTTGGTCCAACGATACTCATGTCACCTTTTATTATATTAATTAGTTCAGGTAGTTCATCAAGACTTGTACTTCTTAGGAACTTACCAAACCTCGTTAACCTAATATGATCAGGTAATAATTCTCCGCCTGAATCTCGTTGTTCTGTCATCGTTCTAAATTTGTACATTTTAAAAATACGTTCATTTTTACCAGGCCTTTCCTGTTTAAAAAGAACTGGGCTTCCTAGTTTCCACTTCACCAATAGGGCCGTAATAAGTAGAATTGGTGATAAAAATATTAATGCAAGTAACGACAATGAAAAATCAATTGTTCTTTTTAGATATCTTTTATACAACCTAACCACTCCATTACATGAACAGCTTTTTAATAGTAGCAATGACTTTTTCAATATCTTTTTGCGTCATTTTTGTGTCACTAGGTAAGCATACTCCCCTATTAAATATATCTTCTGAAACACTTATTCCACTTTCATTATGACTAAAGAATTTATATTCCTCATAAAACGGTTGTAGATGCATCGGTTTCCAAATAGGTCTACTTTCAATATTCTTCTTTTCTAACTCAATCATAATATCTAATGGTCTAATTCTACTATTTTGATTTAAACTAATACATGATAACCAATAATTGGGCTCTCCATAATTACAAATTGGCATCATTTTAATATCCTCAAGACCTTCAAAGGCCTTTTGGTATGTTTGAAATATCTCCTTTTTCTTAATAATTCTCTCTTTAAGAACCTGTAATTGTCCTCTACCGATTCCCGCAACAATATTACTCATTCTATAGTTATAGCCTAGTTCACTATGTTGATAATGCCTTGCATTATCCCTAGATTGAGTCGCCCAAAATCTTACTTTTTTAATAGCCTCTTTATTTCTGGAAATTAACATTCCACCACCACTAGTAGTGATTATCTTGTTACCATTAAATGAATAAATTCCAAATTCACCAAATGTTCCACTCATTTTCCCTTTATAAGTTGCTCCTAAACTCTCAGCAGAATCTTCGATAATAGGAACTTTATGCTTGTTACATATTTTAATTATTTGGTCCATATCTGCTGATTGGCCATATAAATGAACTACAATTACTGCTTTGGGTGTAAATTTCTCGAACGCTTTCTCCAATGCAACCGGACTCATGTTCCAACTATTTGGTTCACTATCAATAAATATTGGGGTTGCATTTTGATACATAATAGGATTTACACTTGCAGAAAAGGTAAGTGATGAACAAAAGACCACATCTTCCTGACCAACCCCTAAAGCTTTAAGGGCTAAATGTATTGCAGCGGTACCCGACGTTAATGCAGCAGCATGTTCTATACCAACATAACTTGCTAATTCCTTTTCAAACCCATCAACATTAGGTCCTAGGGGAGCAATCCAATTCGTATCAAATGCTTCTTGGATGTATTTCATTTCTAATCCTGACATGTGAGGTGATGCTAGTAAAATTCTATTTTCCATTTATGACACTCCCTTTTTGACTAAAAACGATGAAGTAGGTGTACCGTTTATAAATATAAATAGACCTACTTATTAAACTAGGGACTTCTTATTCAGTAAAGTATTGAAATTTAGACCTTTTAGGCTACGCCTAATTCTAGTTTACTGTAGCTAAAAATTTAGCCTCATCAAACTTATTATTTGCAACAGCAATTAACGTTTCATGCATTTCCATCTCTGACATTTCTAATAGACTTCCTACTAAACTAGTTAATTCTTCTAATCGAATGACCTTTGCTTTGCCGATGTGAATTTTCGGAAAAACCTGCTCAGGGTGAACCTCATTTTCATTTAAGAGTTCTTCGTACATTTTCTCTCCCGGGCGAAGTCCTGTATATTTAATTCCTATCTCTTCAATTGAATATCCTGATAACTTAATCACGTTTTTCGCAAGATCAACAATTTTCACAGGTTCTCCCATATCAAGTACAAATACCTCTCCACCACGTGCTAAGGTTCCGGCTTGAATCACGAGTCGAGAAGCTTCTGGTATTGTCATGAAATATCTGGTCATATCTTGGTGAGTAACTGTAACTGGTCCACCTGCTTGTATTTGCTTTTTAAATAAAGGTATTACACTTCCCCTACTGCCAAGAACATTCCCAAACCGAACCGCAACAAACTTCGTATGACTATTAACCGCCAGACTCTGAATAATCATCTCCGCGAAACGCTTCGTCGCCCCCATAACATTTGGAGGATTCACCGCTTTATCCGAAGAAATCATTACAAAAGTATTAACACCGAAGGTTTCCGCAGCCTCCGCAACATTTTTAGTACCAAAAATATTATTCTTAACCGCTTCCCTCGGATTATATTCCATCAAAGGAACATGCTTATGAGCAGCAGCATGATACACTACATATGGTCTATGTTGTTCCATCACTTCAAACATTCGATTCCGATCTTGTATATCCCCAATTACCGGCACAATTTCAATTTGCTTCTGGTACTTTTTCCGAAGCTCCATATCAATTGTATAAATACTGTTCTCACCGTGCCCAACTAAAACAATTTTACTAGGATTAAACTTACAAATCTGACGACAGATTTCCGATCCAATCGAGCCGCCTGCACCCGTAACTAAAACTGTCCTACCTGATACAACCTCAGAAATACTATTAATATCCAATTCTACTGGCTCACGTCCAAGTAAATCTTCAACCTGAACCTCTCTAAATTGATTAACAGAAATCTTACCAGTCATCAAATCTTCAACCATTGGCATAATTTGTGTTTTCGCCTTGGTTTTTGCACATTCTTCAAAAATTCGATTCAACTCTTTCTGACCTAAAGAAGGAATGGCTATTACGATGTTCTCTATTTCATATTTTTCAACTGCGAATGAAATAGCACCCGAATTTCCCACTACCGGTATTCCTAACACATCCAACTTATATTTCTTTGGATCATCATCTATAAACGCAACTGGTTTCAAATCAATATCATGATTGCTCAGCAATTGACGAGCCACCATGGTACCGCCTCTACCTGCACCAATAATAAGCGTCCGCTTAATATTCTTCTGCTTATTCATGAAGTTATCACGAAACATCCTCCACGAAAATCTTGAACCCCCAATTAACAATACATGTAGCATCCAAGTAATCATTAATGCTCTCACGTACATGTTATGAAAGAAAATTTCCTGCATCAATGCAGTTACTGCAATGGAAAAGGTCACTGCTTTTACAATTGCAATTAATTCACCTACACTCGCATATTCCCAGGCTTTGTTATACAGCTTATATATAGAAGCAAACGTATGATGGCAGATAAATAAAGTGATCCATGTAACGAACAGCATAGGAATCTTAAAAATGTACAAATCCGGATTAAGTGTTAAATAGCTTATGTAGATGGCGGATAAAACTATACATGAATCCAAAAATGCAAGTGCAGTAAGCCTTTTTCTGTATGTCATCCTTTCATTCCTCCTTTAATTATTTTTCTAATCTATGAAACTCTTTCATCAACTAAAGCACACAGGCAAAAAAATAAATATCTAATGGAAACACATGTGACTTGACACTTGTTCTTTCATTAGATATTTATTGTTTGTTTATTACTACGGGCATTTAACCCGTCCTCACATCATACTTTTGACGACATGCGTCTAAGGAGGGTTATACCCACCCACAGCATGATCGAGTGACTCCATGGATAACGGACAGGGGACCCTCGCCGTTCAGGCGAATCTGCCTGACTATGATGTATAGCCTAAACCTGATTTATTCTTATCGGCTTATTTTTTAAAAGATGTTAAAGAATCTTTTCTTTTTGATTCGTTCTGGTACTTCCTTATATACATGGTTACCTTCAACCAATAGCGCTGCATTTTCTTCAAAAAAATAGACTATTTCATTTCCGTATTTCGCTTGAATGATGTCATATGCTTCACGGAGGTTGAATGTCCGACTTCTTGTGTTATGAGCATCAGAGGCAATGAAATGTGTTAGGTTCGCATCAATTAATTGGTAAGAAAATTTCATTATTTTTTTACCGAAATGACCTGTAATGCTTGATGCTGTCACCTGCGATAAAGCTCCCTTTTGCACTAACTCATAAAGAATGTCTGGATTCTCGATGATTTCCTGATTTCTTTCAGGATGAACGATTACCGGAATCAACCCTTTATTTTGCAAATCATAAAACAATGTCTCCGTGTATCTCGGCACATGGCTGGATGAGAACTCTACCAGCACATACTGTGTGTGATTGACTGGAAGGATTTCTCCTAGATCGTAGCCTTCCGCTAATTCTCCGTGAATACGGACTTCCTGACCTGGCAATATCTTTATATCAATCTTTTCATCTAGTAATACTCGGTTTAATTCTTCTACTCTAGCAAGAATGCTTTGCTTTGGGTTCTCATACCTATTATTTAAATGGTGCGGGGTAGCGACGATCGTATGAATTCCTTGTTGGACTGCTACTTTTGCCATTTCGATGCTTTCCGACAAATCTCTTGCTCCGTCGTCAACACCAGGCATTATATGACAATGTAAATCTACCATTTCCCCACACCCTTACCGGTATTTTTGAACCATTACAATAGTATCACTATCAATAGAAATGAGAAAGGGTGGTTTTTTGTCGAATGCTGTCGTATCGTCGAAATATACATTAGAATTTTTTTCCACCCTAGTTCCCGCTATTTTGCGCCGTAATAATAGTAATAATCGTTATTCTTCAGTTCTTTATGATTTAACACCACGCCAAGTAGCTTAGCTTTGGCATTTACGAGCAATTCTTTACTTTTCTTAGCTAGGTCAATTTCTGTTCTTTCACTATATACGACAAGAATCGAGCCATCACACTGATTAGCAAGGATTTGCGGATCGGCCACTGCTAATAATGGTGGTGTATCGAATAAAACAAAATCGAACTGCTCTTTTGCTTCTTCAATAAATTGCTCCATCGATTTCGAGCTTAATAGCTCCGCTGGATTGGGTGGAATCGGACCACTTGTTAAGACATATAAATCCTGCTCATCTGTTTCTACTACTGCTTTTTCAAGGGAAGTTTGTTTTGTTAACACAGTAGTGAAACCAACCTGATTGTTAACTGAAAACGTATGATGAACGGTTGGTTTACGAAGGTCGGCATCCACTAGTAATACCTTTTTCCCAAGTTGAGCAAAGGTTACTGCTAGGTTTGCAACAGTCGTCGATTTTCCTTCTCCTGGTCCAGATGAAGTTACCATCAATACTCTCATGTCTCCATCAATAGAAGAGTATTGAATATTGGTTCGAACCGTACGGTATTGTTCAGAAATCGGTGACTTTGGCGCAACCGCTGTAATGAGCTTACGGCTAGAGTCAGTGCTTGTTAGATTCTTTTTCTTAAGAGCCAAGTGTCTCACCTCTTACTGTTTTATTTCTTGCTGCTTTAATTTTTAATTCTTCTAGCTTTTGATCTTCTATCGTAGCGATAACGCCAAGGATTGGTAATTCCAATAACTTCTCAATATCCTGCTCGTTTTTAATCGTGTTATTAAAGTATTCAAGTAAGAACGCAAGACCGACACCGGCCATTAAACCAACAACAATCGCAATTGCAATGTTTAACAATGGTCTTGGCTTAATTGGTGATGGATTTTCAGATACATCTGCTTTCGCTAAGATGCTAACGTTATCTACCTTCATGATTTTTGAGATTTCACTTTTGAATACTTCTGCTGTTTTGTTCGCAATTTGGGCTGCTACTTTCGCATCTGGATCTTGAACAGATAAGTTTACAACCTGTGAATCTTTTTCACTTCCAACTGTAATTTTTTCTTTTAATTGAGAAGCCGTCATATCCAAATCAAGTTCTTTTGAAACGATATCTAGAATCGCTGGGCTTGTGATTATTACATTATAGGTATTGATTAATTGAAGGTTGGTCTGTACTTCACCTGGATTGTACATACTTTGGTCGCCTTTTGCTTGGTTTACGAGAATCTGTGTAGAAGCTTGGTAAATGGGGGTTAATACGTAAAAACTGATAATTCCACTGACTAATCCTGCAATGACTGTTATAGAAACGATGAGGAGCAATCGTTTTTTCAAAGTCTCAAGTAACTCTTTTAAACTAATAGTCTCTTCCATTTCGTCCTCCTAAATTTCCTAAATACAAAACATTGAATATTATATCATAATTTGTCATCTTTTGGCTATTTTTTGTCAAATTATTTCAAAACCATTTCGAACAGATGTCGAACTGTCGTGAATCACAATTACTATTAAACACCTATTTGTAAGAAATTTGAAGGGGGAATTAATAATTGGAGGGAGTTTCCATCCATATTTTTTCCTGTGAAGAAAGTGAAAACGCATACATTATAATAGAAGAAACAAATCGAAATCAGAAATGAAGGAAACAAAAAAAAATCCGACTCTTATAGAGCTAGACGTGTAATTTTATATTTAACTGAAAACTCTTCTTTTCTTACTCTTTCCCCACATCCAAACATTTTCTGACTTCACATTCTTCCCAATATGCACGTTAGTCCATTTCTATTGAAGGCAGCAATGCTTTCACGTCGCTTCCCTTCATCTTCCCAGGTCTTATGAATTTTGTTTTTTAACACACTGTCATCTGCAACCTTCTCAATTGTCTTCGGCAGCTTGATCTTTTCTTATTTTATTTTTCCCGCAAGGGAAGAAACTTTATGCTCGAGGTTTGATTGAATGTGTTAGATTGACGTAATAAAACCTTCCCGACCATGTTCATAATTTATCTTTTAAACGAGGATTAGTGACAGGGTGCTCCCTTTGTTTGCTGAAAGGGGGGTTTTTTCCCAAAAAAAAGATCCGACCCTTTAGAGCCGGACGCGCAATACAAATATTTTTAAGGGGGTCTTAGAAAAGTAAGATATGCATCTCGTTTTCATTTACTTACTATACCCCGATTGTATGAACAAACTATGAATAAACCTTTAAAGATGTATAAATTTTTAAGATTGCGGAGGTGCTTTTTCGCGTGAGAAGAGATACCCTTTTTCACTCGTATGCCTTACTCATTACTATTTGTAGCTGCTTGATTAGCTTTTCCTTTAATTCTAGATGTGTTTCATCCTGATACTGATACTGGCTATCCCGCCACATGTCCGGTGAGTATTGCCATACAGGATAGGGCTTTCTTTCCTCCGGCTCCCAATCGTAACGCGGAAAGATATGCGCATGAAGGAAGGCATCTGTATTTCCATAGATGGAATAGTTGATTCTTCTCGGCAGGCAAACCTCCTGAATCGCGTCCCCAATTAAACTCATATCAAGCAAATAGTCACTCCGCTGCTGAAATGGCAGGTCGTTTAAGGTGCTGACTTCCTCATACGGCAATAGTACACAATATCCAGGCAGGAACTGCGTATCACCCATGACCGCGAACCCACTCTTCATCTTAGCCAGCACCATCGGATTTTCCTCTCGGTGTGCCGAGCCAATTCTGTCCTGTTTCCAATTCATTTAACCCACTCCCCCAAAAAGAAAGGAGTTGCTTTGAATGCACTTCCCCGTCTTCTATTGTTCTTTGCTGTTCGCTTGGACCGCTTTGATTAAGGCATCCAGCTTGTCGTTTCTCTCTTGATCTAATCTGGTTTTGTCGTTCATGAACCGTAGTGTCCGGACGATGAAATAGATGGTGAATCCGAGAATGATTAAATACAATACAATCGGAAAAAGGGCAAATAGGCCAAACCGTAAGTCTCCCATAAGGTCGCCTCCATTATTATGAACTTATACCATAATTATACAACACCCTACTCTTGGTGTATTGCACTTTCATCCATCTCTTTTTCAATCCCCTTGAAAAACCATACGCAAAGCCACCTTGTCATGGCAAAGGTGAGAAATAGTGTAATCCATGTCCAGTACCAAGCCCAGTTCAGGTAGTGAATTAAATCGGTATATTTTTCGAGAAAAATCTCCGGTACGGTCATGGCGGTACAGAATGCACAGTAGTATAGGAACTGGATGAGCTTGGTCCCCTTGTTTGGGTAGAACACATTGAAGATCGCACATACAGCCGGATAGACGAAAAACTCATAGGTAAAGCTTGAGCGGTTGACGTCGGCAAATTCCCTTACAGGGTAGGACAGGAGTCCATACTCAACGACCACTAGACCAAAAATCCATGTGATTCCTTGTTTTAATAAGAAGGCGGTTACGGCTAAGCGAATTTTCTTTTTTGGGATAAAGAAAAGCATCCCGATCGTTAGGATCCAAACCGCGAGTAATATCCACCATTCTAGTCTCATTTGACAGCCTCCCTATCCACATGGAAATGTGCGCTATCTTTAAAATACCATTGGTAGATGAAGTTCGTGACGGCAAATATACAAAAGAAATCTATCCATGTCAGGTACCAGGCATAATGAACGTACTCAATGAGGTTCGTATATTTTTCCAGCATGACGTCCATTAGGGTCAGACCCGAGATCCATAGTGACAAATAGAGGAAGCGAATGATGAGTGAACGTTTTGGCTCAAAGATAATATAAAGCCCAGATAGAAGTGGGTAAAAGAAATATTCGGTTGTGACGAGCACTTCGGTTGCTTTTGGAAATTCACGGACCGGGAAGCCCAGCAGGTGATATTTCACATGTAACAGCGAACTCACCCATACAAAGGCCTGACAGAGAATAAGGCCAAATAATACTTTTCGATAACGATTTTTAGGGGTCAAGAACAGATATGCGATTATTCCTATAACCCATATTAGAATGATGACGATGTAATCTCTAGACATTGGATGTGACCTCTTTTATTTAACGGGTATGTGAAAGTATTGAATCAGTAACAAAATAATGACAGCCGAGATTCCGTATGTAACAAGCGGCCTGGTAAAATGCAGGCGCAGCATGGTGTACATCGCTGTGTAGAAGATGGGCTCCATCCAGAAGTGGTACCCATGCTCTAGGAGGAGTCTGTGCATTTTATAAAAAGGGTATTCGACGGCGATTGATCCCAGGATCCACCACAGCATGTACCGCACTTGTTTCCCGTTGGATGTTTTAAATGGAAAATGAGTCAGATAGATCAATGTCACCGCAGGGAGATTGATAAAGGTATAAATGAGATCAACAATGGCATGGGATTCCGGTAATAGATCTGGGTTCTGTTTCCAGAGCAGATGATCTCTGCACAGAAAGTTGTAGAGTAGGTTACAGATAACTATATATAGAATGGTGTGATGGTATTTCCGCCAATGTCGCCAATCCCCCTTCCAGAACGCCGCAAGAAGAAGGATCGCGGTAAGGATTATATGCATGGATGGGGTACCTCCAAAAACCGTAAGGTTTGCTCTAAATAGGCTTAAAACGTTCGAAAGTTGGGCGATTTAGCAGATTTGCCAAATTGAAATAGTCTTGATTTTGATATTCACCGGTAGATTGGGAAAATTCGCCGATAGAAGCCGAAAATTCGCCGATAGACTGGGCAGATTCGCCGATTGAACACGAAAATTCGCCGATAGACTTGGCGGATCGCTCTTAAAATAATTGCTTTTAGGTTACCTCTTTTTAGATTCGCTCATAAATGGGGTTCATTCGCTCATTTAATGTGAATATTAGCTCATAACTGAGGTAAATTTGCTCATAAATCGGTTGGGTTGATCCGTAGACTTGATGAGTCAGTGGATTCGCGAATAAAAGTTGGAAATCCGCGAATAACTATCTACAATTCGCGAATACACTTCATTTTCAGGTCTATCTTTGGCTTGTAACTATTAAAAAAGGTCAATTTTAACGACTTCGATTAGCATTCTGTTGATGTTTTAGGCATTTTCTCCGCTTACAAGAAGATTATTTTTCTTGATTGGAGCAATAGTATCTTTATTTTTCCCACGAGAGTGAAATATAACCAATTTCCCCACAGAAAAAGGCTGCGGAGGTTTCCCCGCAGCCTTATGTATCTATTATATATATTAGCAGACGACTAATTGTCTTAAATCCGCTTTTAGTTCTTCCATTAGTTTTTCAAGGGTGATTTCGTTCTCGTTTAAGCCTTTGTCATAAGCCTTCTTCACAATCTCAGAAAAATCGACGGTGTTCGCGCTCTTTCCAGCTTTCCTTTCCAACTTCTTATTCTCCCTCCCTTTTATTCTTCTAATTTTGAATTCTACAACAATATACATTAATTGTAAATAGTTTACCCCATTGAACATGCGGATAAACCATGAATTTTGTCGAACTATTGAAGGATTTATTTTTCAAAAAGGAAGAATTCCCAGTATTTATATCCAATAAAACTGGTAGGTAATCCCTATTTTTTGACATAATTATGATACTATTAATCTATTCGTGAAATTTTTTTATAGAAAGAGAGTGAGATTCAATTGAAAAGAGTCATATCCCTATTGATGGCGGTATTGTTAATCATCAGCACGGTTCCAATAGGCAATGTGTTGGCAGCGGCTGATGTAACGAAGCCGGTGTTTGAGAGTATTAGTGTGGATAAGCAGGATGTCAGTCCCGGTGATACTGTCAAAGTAAGTGTCAAAGCGACAGATGATGTAGGTGTAGACTCTGTAGTAGTGTATTACAAAACACCGATTACACAAAAAAGCATGCATGTTCCAATGAATTATAATTCTGAGGCGGGGGTTTTTGAAGGTAATCTTGTAATTCCTGATGATTTTGAATCAGGAATTTATAATATATATTTCGTTACAATTTATGACACTTCTGGTAATACAACAACCCTTGCCGACTATCAGGGGGATGAAAGTCAATTAGCAGCAGGGCAGTTTACGGTTAGCGGAACAACTTTTGCAGATGTAACTAAGCCAGTGTTTGAAAGTATAAGTGTTGATAAAAAGGATGTCACTGTTGGAGATACATTAAAGGTTGCTGTCAAGGCAACGGATAATGCAGGTGTAGACTCTATTGTAGTTTATTATAAAACACCAGTTACACAAAAGAGCATGTATGTTCCACTGAAATATAATTCGACAACAAATGCTTTTGAGGGTAACCTAGCAATTCTTGACAACTTTGAAAATGGTGTTTACAACATATATTTTATAACTATTTATGATACCGCTAATAATTCAACTACCCTGGCCGATTATCAGGGTGACGAAAGCCAATTATCTGCTGGTCAATTTACTGTTAGTGGAACCACTTCTGCTGACGTTACTAAGCCAGTATTTGAAGGCATCAGTGTGGATAAAAAGGATGTCACTGTTGGGGATACAGTAAATGTTAGTGTCAAGGCAATAGATGATGTAGGAGTAGATTCTGTAGTACTTTATTATAAAACGCCAAATACACAAAAGAGCTTGAATGTACCAATGAATTTTAATTATGAAACAAATGCTTTTGAAGGTAGCCTACCGATTCTTTCTACACTAGAAACGGGAGAGTATTATTTATATTTTATTACGATTTATGATAGCGCTGGTAATATGACAACTCTTGCAGACTATCAAGGTGATTCAGATAAAATGGCGGGTGGTACGTTTACGTTTTTCACAGAAAACAATCCTCCCTCCTTCTCGGGATTATCCATTGATAAAAAAGTGGCAGATTCCGGCGATTCGGTTCATTTTACGGTGGATGCGAGTGATGATACGCACCTGAAGGGGGCAACAGTGAACCTCGTTTCTCCTGTGAGTCAGGCCCTCGTTTCGGTCCCTTTATCGTATGATGGAACGCGTTTTAGCGGTTATTTTTCCATAGATGGAAATACGGAAGTCGGTGACTGGAAGGTTTCCTCTGTTGAAGTGAAAGATACCAATTCGAATTCTACTGTTGTGGATGCGGCTATGGTCGATTTACGTGCTGGTGATTTTACCGTGCTTAAAGGTGTGGAGCCGTTGAGCAGCTACGTCGTTACCTCGTATGAAACTTGGTCAAAAAAGACGGTAAACTCGGATGTATATATTACTCCTGGTGCGCGGTTAACGATTAATAGCAATGTGACGATTAACGGGAATGTCTATGTTCTGGGAGGCTTCCGTAGTTATGGCGGGCTGACGGTGAATGGTACGGTGAATGCGAGCTTTGTCACTTTTGGTTATTACACACCAACTGATGGACAAGCAATTTTTTCAGGATCTAACACGATTTCATCACTGCGAGCATCCAATCGAGTGATGGAGAGTGTCCCTTTCAACCTTTATGATACACCGCTTGTTAGCTCGGGCGGCCGGGTGAATTTGACTGGTGCTACCCTTCCTTTTGTTGTAGTTGAGGTGAACGGACAAAGTGTTTCTTTGAAGGAGAACGGAACATTTCGTTTGAACGATTTTTACATTGGAAATAGTACTTCTATTTCTGTAAAATTAACGGATTTGGCTGGGTATACCTACTATCATTCTTATGATGTGTCAGATCTTTATGTAGATGATTTTACAAAGGATTCTACGGCTCTTTCTGGTAAGACGCTTGCGAATGCGGTTGTGAAGGTGTTTGAAGATGGTGAGTTGCTTGCTAGCGGTGAGTCGGGTGGAAATGGTTATTTTTCGATTCCGGTTAGCGGGTTAGTTGAGAATACGACGTTGAAGTTTGAGGTTTGGAATGCGGCCAATGTGCTGACGACTTCGAAAGAGATTTTTGTAAAAGATTTGACGGCTCCTGGGAAGCCGGTTTTGAATGGATTGACTGATCGTGATACGGCGGTTACTGGTCAAGCGGAACCTAAAGCGACTGTGGAGGTTCGCAGTGGTGAGTCCGTGATTGGTACTGGTACGGTTGCGGAAGACGGCACGTTTGCTGTGGAGATCCCTAAACAAAAGGGTGGTTCGTGGTTGTCAGTTACTGCTAAAGATGCGGCTGGGAATGTGAGTGAAGCGGCTACGGTTCTAGTGTTAGATGTGACTGCTCCTCCCCAACCTGTTGTTTTTGAGGTTACGGATGCGGATTCTTTTGTAAAAGGACAAGCGGAAGCGAAGTCCACGATTATGGTAAGTGCAAATGGGACGGCGATTAGTTGGGGTGTGGCAGCTGCGGATGGAACGTTTGAGCTGGAAATTCCTGTGCAACCGGCAGGAACAAAGATTGTCGTGAAGGCTACCGACAATGCCGGAAACGTGAGTGAAGCCGCTTCGGTTGTCGTCATCGATGGGACGGCCCCTGAGAAACCAGTTATTGGCGAGGTGACAGATCAGGATACGGAGGTTAGCGGTAGGGCTGAGGAAGGCTCTAAAGTAGAGGTTACAGTGGACGGTTCGGTCATTGGTTCGGTTGTTGCTTCTACGTTTGATCTCTTTACTGTGACCATTCCTTCGCAAAAAGAAGGAACGGAAATAGTGGTCACGGCTACTGACAAGGCTGGAAATGTTAGTGAAGCTACGACGGTGGTCGTGAAGGATGGGACGGCACCTCGGAAGCCCGTTGTTAGCGATGTAACGGATCAGGATACGGAGGTTACCGGTACAGCTGAAGCCGGCTCTAAAGTGGCGGTCAGAGGTAACGGTTCGGTGATTGGTTCGGGTACGGTTTCTGCAGATGGAACGTTTACTGTATCCATTCCTGTGCAAAAAGAAGGAACAGAGATTTCTGTGACTGCGACTGACAAGGTTGGAAATGTGAGTGAAGCAGCTACGGTTGTTGTAAAGGATGGCACGGCACCTGGGAAGCCAGTTGTTGGCGATGTGACGGATCAAGACACGGCGGTGCGTGGTACGACTGAGGCAGGTTCGCGTGTGAAGGTTACGGTCGACGGTACGGTGATTGGTTCTGATTTTGCGGATGACCATGGTTATTTTTCCATAAAGATTCCTATGCAAAAGGCCGGGATGTCATTGAAGGTTACTGCTGAGGATTTGGTTGGTAACGTGAGTGATGTGGCGGTTGTCGTGGTTAGTGACGTGACCAAGCCTGAAAAGCCGGTTGTCCATGAGGTAACAGATAAGGACACAGCTGTTTCTGGTCAGGGTGAAGCTGGGGCTGCGATTGTAGTGACTGTCGACGGTTCGGAGATCGGCAGCGGTACGGTTGGTAAGGATGGCGCGTTTACTGTGGCGATTCCCGTACAGACGGCTGGGACTAAATTAAACGTTGTAGCAACGGACAAGGCTGGCAATGTGAGTGAAGCTACAGTTGTGGTGGTAGAAGATGGGACGAACCCTGAGAAACCGATTGTGGACCAAGTGCTGGATAAGGATGAGGTTGTGACTGGTAAATCTGAACCTGGTGCGAAGATGTTCGTGACTGGCGGTGTTGACGGCACGGTGATTGGTTCTGTTGTTGCTGGCAGCGAAGGATATTTTACAATAAAAATACCTAAGCAAAAAGCGGGCACGGAATTGACGATTACTGCTACGGACAAGGGCGGTAATGTGAGTGAAGCAACGGTTGTCGTGGTGAAGGATGGCACGGCGCCTGTTGATCCGGTTATTGATGGACAAGTGACAGATCAAACGACGACGGTGAAGGGCACGACTGAAGCTGGCGCGAAAGTGGACGTGTTTGCTGATGATCGCTTGATTGGATCAGGTGTTGCTGGTGATGACGGACGTTTTGCTGTGACGATTCCTAAGCAAAAAGGCGGGGTTGATGTTTTTGTAACGGCAACGGATGCTGCTGGGAATGTCAGCAATAGTGCGGTGATGACGGTCGTTGACGTGACGGCTCCTACGAAACCGGTGGTTAATGAAGTGAATGACCGTGCAACAGTGTTGACGGGTCAGGCTGAAGCGGGTACGTATGTGGAAGTGAGCCTGAATAATTTTAATGTGATTGGTCACGGGCTTGTTGGTGAGGATGGCCATTTTTCCGTGAAGATTGCTACGCAGCCTGTTGGCACGGAGATCACTGTTACGGTGAGCGACGGTTATGGTAATATGAGCCCAGCGGCGAAGGTGACGGTTGTTAAAGCGAAGTCTGGTTGGGTGTGGTCGAACGGTAAGTGGTATTATTACGATCCCGCGACTTTCGTGAAAAAGGTTGGCTGGTATAAGGTTGGTTCGAGTTGGTATTATTCGGACAGTATGGGCGCGATGAAGACTGGTTGGGTGAAGGATGGCTCGAGTTGGTATTTCATGAACAGTAATGGCGCCATGGTGACTGGCTGGTTGAAGGTTGGGACGGTGTGGTATTTCTTTAAAGGCAGTGGGGTGATGGCCACTGGTTGGATGAAAGCTGGTTCGGTGTGGTATTTCTTCGGGGATAATGGCGCGATGAAGACAGGCTGGTTGAAGAGCGGTACGACTTGGTATTACTTGAAGAGCAGTGGTGCGATGCAGGTCGGCTGGCTGAAGGTCGGCACGGTCTGGTACTACTTCAATAGTGGCGGCGCCATGGTGACAGGCACCGTGTCCATTGGAGGGAAAACCTATTTCTTTAATGGGAGTGGGGTTTGGATTAGATAGTTCTTGGCTGGGGGACAGTCCCCCGGCACGGTTGTGCGTTACCTTGGCGGGGGACTGTCCCCCGAAGTGGAAAAGAATAATGAGTTGAGCCAGTCCCCAAAGTGCGGGGACTGGCTTTTTTATGTGGGATTGGGCTGGATTTTGGGTGAGTGGCCGATATTGGGTGGAAAGTAGTCGATATGTGGTGAAAAGCGGTCGATAAATCTCAAATAGTGGTTAAAATCTTCGTTCAAGGTCAAGTGGTCGATATCTTTCCCAAAGTAGTCGATATGTTGGTTTTCCCATAAAAAGGTAATTGAAAATAGTAGCTAAGTTCGGGGACAGTCCCCCGGCGCGGTAGCGCGTTACCTGGGTGGGGGACTGTCCCCCGAAAAGGACAAAAAAATATCCGGCAAATATGCCGGACGCAATACAAATATATTTTTAAGGGGTCAGAAAAAGGTGCTTATGCCTTTTCGCTGCATGAATTTATATTAGCCCAAAAATATGAACAAACTATGAATAAAGGTGAAAAAATTATATTTTTTTTGAGGCGGGGCCTGACAAGACACTTTTGGGATACTTTTGCTCTCACAGGTAAACGATAGGTAATAATGTCACTTTTTATAAGGTGAGTGGGTTATGGTATTTATTTTCTTATTGCTCCTTGTTTTGTCTATCCTATCATTGTTAAGTTTATGGTCCCTTAAGAAGCGGTTCGATCCGTTTGAGGTCTTTATCCTATTTATGTTTTCATCCTACTGGTGTCAAAACTTTTTCTATTTGCTCTCTTCTCCTTACCAGAGGCTACGGGTGGTTGAAATGCATCTGCCTTTTTGGTCAGCGAGACTACAATACGCTATTATTTTTCCTGTTCTTTTGATGTGGGTGCTTTACGTATTGCGCGGCAACCATCGATTATCTGTTAAAATCGTTGTTTGTTTCTCCTGGGTGGCTGGTGGAGTTTTGATCGAGAAACTCTTGCTTGTAGTTGGTGTGTTTGTATCGAAAAGTAAAAGTTGGTATCCTTCTATTGATTTTGTTCTCGCGATGATTGTTCTCTATACTTGTATTTTTTTCATGGAGAAGCTGCCTCTGATTCTTCGAAGGGAAATGGTGTTACGAGATGAAGGAGATTTATGAAAAAGCGCTTAAGCCGCTACTCCCGGAGCAGTTTGATGGGAATGAGTGGTTCACTCTCTCGATTTCAATCATCGTTGGTGTTGCGGTCTACTATATTACCATCAAGAAGAGGAAGCTGACATGGTCCGAAATTATTTGTATTTCATTGTTTGATTTACAGCTAACTACGTTAGGGGATTATTTTCTGGCTATGCCGCCCTACGATTTTTACGATACCGGGGATAATAATAGTGGCGAATTCACAGATATTTTCCTGCAAACTTTGGTGTATCCGGGGACGCTTTTATTTTTCATGCATGTTTATAAGGTAAAGAAGCCGCGAAAATGGTTCTTTATTTTGATATGTACGATTATTTTAGGTACGTTAGAAGGCATTTCGGTTTATTTCTTTCAGTTGTTTACCTATAAGACCTGGAAAATTTACTATTCGCTTATTTTCTATTTTCTCGTGATGGTTGTTAATGTGGTTTTTTATGACCGATTGAGGAAGTATTTAGATAAGCGGGCGAAGAATTATAATGGGGACAGTCCCCCGTTGCGCTAAAGCGCCGGGGGACTGTCCCCATTTTGGTTTAATGGAAGGTTACTTTGTTTTTTCCTGTGCGCTTGGACACGTAGAGGGCTTCGTCGGCATATCGGATGATTTCGATTGGTGCGGTTGATTCGTCTTCCCAAGTTGCAGCCCCGACTGAGCATCCTACCTTGATTTCTTCGTTGACTAGGTCGAACGGTTGGTTCAGGCTTTCGATTACTTTTGCTGCCACTACGGATGCATCCTGGTTAGGATCTATCGCCTCGGTAAACAGGACGATTAAAAACTCGTCCCCGCCTAAACGAAACACTTCCCCCTTACTTTGGATGCACCCCTGTAGTCTCCTTGCTGCCTCTTGCAGTAGAAGGTCACCAACTTGGTGCCCATATGTGTCGTTCACTTTCTTAAAGCCATCTAAGTCTAGGAACAAGAAGGTCAGTTTTTCCCCTAATGGTCTCGTTCGTTCTAAGGCCTTTAGGATATACGAATCGAGCGCAATTCGATTCATGAGCCCGGTCAATTTATCGTGGTGCGCGAGACTCTCCATTTTCCCCAGATCGGAAACGGTGCGAACAAGCGAATCTACTAGCTCGCGTAACGATAGCGAGAGAATCTCTATGTCTTTAATGCCCCGATATTGAGGAATCTCTACTTTTTCCCCGGCGCGGAGGCGATTGGCCGAATTGGTGATTTGTTGCAACGGCTTCGTAATGTAGCCGGCAATGAACCAGCCAAGAATAGCAAATACGAGTGCTAATAGGATACCCGTGATGATGATCGTTTTCTGTAGCTCCTTCACTGGGGCAAAGGCTGTTTCTTCCGGGATACGAACGAGAGTGGACCAGCCTAATCCCCGGTAATTCTGATAGCCGTCTCCTAAAGCATAACCCGTTAAATATTTTTTCCCATCTGGCCATGTTTCAAGCTGCCAGCTGTTCTGAGCTTTTTGTGCCTGCTTGATACTATCAATGTTGAGCCGTTTGCCAATCATTGCTTTCGGCCCTAAAAGAATGACTTGATCATGTTGGCTCACCACAAAAATTTCTGCGGCTTTGTTCTTTTCCTTTAGCGGTTTCAGGATTTCCTGCTCGACCTGACGAGACCATTCCCAGCTTAAGTGGGCCGCGAGTACGCCCACTAGCTTCCCATCCTCGCCTCGGACTGGGCGACTAACATCAACGAACTGGAGGGGCTCTCCGCTTGGATTAGGGAGAAGCTTGGCCAACAGGACTGCATCATGGACGTCACCAATAAACCGGCCTTTACTTCCGTTCTGAAAGACAGGCCGCTCAGATATGTCGGCATTCTCCAGGATCCCTTTAGTAGACGCCATCACTTTTCCGTTGGCATCGGTTAATCCCACCCAGGAAAAGGTGGGAAAGCTGACCTGTAGCTGGTCTAGTAATTGTTGGACTTTTTCTTTGTCGTTTGGTTCTTGTATGTCTTTTAGTTGGCTGACGATATCAATTTCGCCTGAGCGCGACCACATAAAGAAGTCGAGTTTATCCGCCATTTGGTAGGCCGTGGCTGAAAGTGTATTGCCAATTTCACTTTCTATTTTTTTGCTAGCCTGGTGCCCAATCATCAGGCTTAAGATGGCGGCTAGCGCGGTAATTCCTATGGCAAACAGGACGGCCATATATGTACGAAGTTTTAGGTTCAAGTTAATTGTTCTCCTCAACGAAATATGGGAGGGTTCCCCTGAAACTATCATAACAAAATTCGATATTTTGAGACATGTTTTTTTGGGGGACAGTCCCCCGGAGTAGTAACGCATTAAAGCAGTGGGGGACTGTCCCCGATGTGGTAGTGCGTTAAAAGATTAATGAGTTGAGCCATTCCCCAAAGTGCGGGGACTGGCTTTTTTAAGTAGGGATTGAGCTGGATTTTGGTGAATGGTCGATAAGTGGTTGAAAGTGGTTGATAAATCTCAAAAAGTGGACGATATCAGTACTCAACCGGCAGATAAAGTTCAAAAAGCGGCTGATAAATGGTTTTTCATATAAAAAGGTAATTTGAAATCACTCTAGTAGGACATTCTAGCGTGGAGAATGGTCTAGACTTATAAAAAAGACAAAAAAATATCCGGCAAATATGCCGGAAATAATTAATCTAAATTTGAAAATTTCGTTTACTCGTCTACTTCTCCTGTTTACTCGTCAAAATCAGAGAATTACTCGTCATTTTTCCTTAGTTACTCGTCGAAATGATCTAATACTCGTCGCATACCTAAAGTTACTCGTCGGCTCCAAAAATTGCCCACCATCTTCTATTAGGTTTAGGGACAGTCCCCCGGATTGGTAACGCATTAAAGTACCGGGGGACTGTCCCCCG